>NZ_JAMFSB010000117.1 GCF_026225065.1 Paraburkholderia sp.
AGCACGAGACCAATGCGCGAGTGAGCACGTCGCCGCAGCATGTTTTCTCCTTATCGTCCACGTATCACGTCGGAACGCGATGTCGTATAGACCTTGTGAAACGCATCGAAATGCACGTTGAAGAAGCCCTCCTGCGTCACGCCGCCCTCGCGCCACTTCCAGCTCCATACGGTTTCCGGCTTGAGCGGAAACACCGCCACCTGGCCTGGTTTGCCGAGCAGACGGCGCACCTCATCCTCGGTCATGCCCGGCTGGATTTTCGCGAAGTTGGCTGCGGTCAGCACCTGGGTGATGGCCTGCAGCTTGCCGTCACGGTCGATGTCGACCATATAGGTGTTGAGCCCTTGCGGGCCGCGCGGATATTCGAAGCGCTTCGAACCGTCAGTGAACGTGCGTTCGGTTTCTGGCTTGCCCATCTGGTTGCGAACTTCCGCCTCAGTCGTCACGCCGGGCGTGAGGCCCTTGAGCAACAGCGCGTCCGGCTTGATGGCGTTGAACAGTTCCTTGAGTTTTTGCACAGCACGTTGGCCCTGTTGGTCGTCGCAGCCCGCCAGCGCGAGCGAGGCGGCCAGCACGGCGACGGTAAGCAATCGGTAGCTCGATGCCATCGGGGAAGTCGGGATGCGGTCCGTTATGTGAAGGTTGGACGACAGGATAGCAAAAGCTCGCCCGCAAACGCAGCGAGGCGGCCAGTGGGCAAGCGCCGGGACGGAGAGCAATGCGGAGACGGTCCAGCGCAATGCGCCGTGCCTGCTACCGGCGAGACCCAGCGGAAAAACGGACGGAGAACGGATAGTCCACTAAAAGCGCGACGCGTCGGAGGTTATCCGGGGTCAACGAAGGCGTGCAAAACGGCGGGAGACTCGCGGCGGAACGACCGTGCGAAAAAGACGGGATAGATAAGAGACCCAAGACGACACGCAGCGGTCCGGCTGAACGAAGCAATCAGCCGCAGATGGCCGCTGACCCTACGCTTTCGCCCGTGACAGACCGCTGCACACGGCCGTCTGGTCCCTCGACTATTTTGCCCAGGTGGCGATAATTTAGACGCATTAAATTGATTGTGCGAGCCAGCGTTTACACTGAATCTTCTGATGAATAGACGCTGACTAACCCAGCGCAAATCCCGCCCGCCCGGCACCCTGCAACACCGAGTCATTTTGCGGCGTGTGGATGCGAGCGCACAGCACATCGCGGTAGTGCCGCTCAAGCGGATTGTCGCGACTCAAGCCCGGATTGCCACTCGCCTCGACGGCCAGTTGCACTGCTTCGATCGCCTGATTCGTCGCCGTGTATTTGACGAGCGGCGCTTCGTCGAGCGCCACCCGCTCGACGTGCGCCGTCGCATCGAGCAGCACGCGGTTGCTGAACAGCAGGGCATCGATGCGGCCGAGCGTTTGCTGAAACGACGCGAGACTCGCGAGCGGCGCACCGAGATTGGCGGGCGCGCGAGTCGTCGCCCAGTGCACGAACCAGTCGCGCGCGGCACGCGCCACCCCGTCGTACACCGCCGACAGCAACACACTCATCCATGCCATTCCAAGCGCGTCCAGTCCTGCACCGGGAGCGCCAGGCAACTGGATGTCCACGGCATGGTCCGCCGGCACAAAGACATCGTCGAAGACGATTTCATGGCTGCCCGTTGCGCGCATGCCGAGATGATTCCACAGCGCCCCGACCCGCACGCCTGGCGTGTCGCGTCGCACGAGCCACACGCCGACGCGCGGCGGGGTCTCGTCGCTACGCGCCCATACCGCCAGCCACGTCAAGCCGGGGCTGCCGGTCGAATAGATCTTGCTGCCGTTGATGACCCAGCCTTCGCCGCGACGCGTAGCAAGCGTGCCTGGCAGACCGCCACGAGCCGGCGTGCCAAGTTCGGGCTCGACCCGCAACGAATTGATCAGTGCACCGTCGCGAACGGCTTCGCTGGCGACCTGCTCACGCAGCGCACGCGGCCAGTTCTGGTTGCCCTGCAACCGGTGATGAAACAGATACTGCATGACCAGCACAAGGGCCGTCGACGGCTCTCCGCGGGCCACCGCACGCACCACCTTCAGGGCTTGCGGCAAGCTGGCTGCGCCGCCACCGAGATCCGCCGGCACCGTCAGCGACAGCAGATCGTGCTCATGCAGACGCGCGAAATTGGCATGCGGGAAATCGCCGCTGCGATCGTAGTCTGCGGCGCTTGCGGCGAACTCGCTGGTCAATTGCGCAAGCAAGGCGTCGAACGCGTCGCTATCGAGCGGCGGATGGCGTCGCGCCGCAGCGTGCGCGGCGGTGGGTTCGAAGTCGGGGGCGTTCATCGCAGCTCCGGCGCGGCCGCGCTGTCGCGACCGTGGTTATGTTCAGGCTTGCTGATGGTTCAAGGACACTTAAGGATACTTAAGGACTCGGGACCGACAGTTCACAAGTTTAAGGCAAAGGAAAACTGCGGTCGAAGCTCGCTTTTACATCGAGGCGCGCGGGAATCACGCTGGCGGCTGTGTAGGTGTCGGCGGTACGCTGCTGCGCCGCGATCACACCGTCGTCAATCGCGACTGGATGCACCTGACCGCGTTGATAGACGGTTTTCAACACGTCGGGCGGCAAGCCAGTTACGCGCGACTGCATCGCCGCGACCTCCTCAGGATGCGACAGCGCCCACTGCTGGCCAAGCGCCACGCGCCGCAAAAAGTCCGCTAGCACGGCACGTTTATCAGCAATCGCACGTTCAGTCGCAACCTGGTAGCTCAACCCTTCTGACAAGCCGACGCCATTGACGAGAATGCGGTCATGATCGCGGGACTCGCTCAGTGCCGTGTACGGATCCCACACCGACCAGGCATCCACGCTGCCCGATGCAAGCGCAGCCTTTGCATCGGCCGGCGCGAGGAACACCAGTGTGACACCGGAGAGCGGGATGTTGGCTTTTTTCAGGGCTGCGAGCACGAGGAAGTGACCGATCGAGCCGCGCGTCGTCGCGATACGCTTGCCCTTCAGGCTCGTCACATCGGTGAGCGATGAATGCGCACCGACGACGATCGCGAGATCGACCGGATGAGAGCGCGTCGCGGCCACTGCGCGCAGTTGGGCGCCCGCTGCAAGCGCGAACACCAGGGGTGCGTCGCCGAGGCCGCCCACGTCCACCGCACCCGCGTTCAGTGCCTCACCGAGTGGCTGCGCAGCAGGAAAGTTGAACCATTCGATCTGGTACGGCAGATCCTTCAGTTGTCCAGACGCTTCGAGAATGCCGCGTGTTTGCAGCGACTGGTCGCCTACTTTCAGCACGGGCAGATCGGCGGCACACGCCATGCCTGGCCATGACGTTAGGCCTACTGCGGTCAAGGCCAGCGCTGCCAATACAAATGATTTTGCCAGCACGTCACGAAGACGCGGCGACGCCATGCATGCGACAAACGCAAGAGGCGTGAAAAACCCACGGGAGAGAAAACGTGTTGTCGTCATATCGTTCGCTACGGACTAGTCAGCAACGACGATACGGCACGCACTTGTATAAGACAAACGCATTATTCTTCTAAGCAAATATGCGGATCTTGCTACGCGCGGCAGCGTGAACCGGTCTCATTGCAGGTATCATCGAGCGCACGATTCGCTTGCCCTCTTACCTCATCGCTCAACATGAAGATCGACGATATCGACGCCTATGTCGCCGTCATCCGCGCCCAGTCGCTGCAGCAGGCCGCGCAGACACTCGGCCTCACGCAACCGGCCATCACGCGCCGGCTGCAAAACTTCGAGGAAGCGTTGGGCATCGAACTGCTCGATCGCAATACGCGTCCGCTAAAAGCCACTGCAACCGGGCGCGTCGTCTACGAACAGTGCCGCGTTATCCAGCGCGAACTGGACGTGCTGCGCGGGCTGGTCGCGAACGATTCGCCGCCGGTCGGCGCACTGCGCCTAGGCGTCGCGCAGACGATTGCCGACATCGCGTTGCCCGATGCCATGCGCGAGTTGCGCACGGCTTACCCCGAGTTGCAGGCGCGCGCGTCGAGCGGTTGGGGAAGCCAGCTACTGCAACGGGTGGAAGCCGGCGAACTCGATGCCGCGGCCATCCTGCTGCCGGCCAACAAGACGTTCGCCGAGCCGCTCGCCGCACGCTCGCTGGGACGCGTCAAACTCGCGGTCGTGGCGCCGCATGGCGCGCTGAAAAAACGCGCGCACACGCTGGCGGAATGTCAGGCGATCGGCTGGGTGCTGAATCCGGATGGCTGCGGGTTTCGCGAAGGCCTGCAGCGTGCCTTGACCGGTCTCGGTCTTACGCTGAGGCTTAACATGGAGACACTCGGCACGGAACTGCAATTGCAGCTCGTCGCCGATGGCAACGGCTTAGGGCTGGTACCGCTGCCCTTGCTACAGACGAGCCGTTACGCAGTAGCTTTGGACGTGGTGACAGTGAGCGACTTCAAGCCGCTGATCGATATCTGGCTCGTGCATCCGCGCGTGCTCGGCAAGTTGCACCAGCCTGTAGAGCGTTTTGGCGCCTCCGTCGAGCGGCAATTCAAGTCGACACGACTGCAGTCTCAGGCGGCCTGAAGAAGACAGAGAGGAGCCAACGCGCGCGCCACCTGCTTCAGCGTGCGGTGCGCGTTGGCCCGGCTTGCGCGACCTTCAAATAGCAAGGGTCGCCGCTCAGATCACATGAAACCCATGCGTACCGTCACGCGCGAGCTGCGCAACCAGCCCGTACTCCCAGTCGAGATAAGCCTGCATCGCTTCGTGCGCGTTATCCGTGCCCTCGTAGGGACGACGGTACCGATCGATGCGCGGTGACGCGAGATGCGTCTCGCCGCTCTCGAGCGGCAGACCCGCCGCGATCCAGGCAGTCGTCCCACCCGTCAGCACCTGCACCGGCTTGCCCGTCAACGCGGCCAGTTCGGGCGCAGCGAAGCGCGCGAGCACACTGGTCCCGCACGTCACCACATAGCGTTGCGCCTCCGGCAAGCTGGGCAGCGCATCAGCCAGCTGTCCGCGCAACGCAAACCACGCGCCGGGAATATGCCGCGCCACATAATTCGCGCTCGCCGTGAAATCCAGCACGACCGTGCCGGGCGAACGCAGCAGGATAGCGAGGTCCGTCGGCGAAATCTCGTCGACGGCAGGCGGCGTCACCGCGTTGCGCACGGCGGGCGCTGCGCCCTCTTCCGTGAAATCGGCCGGCGTCAGACCATCGACCACGTACACCTCGACATTCATCTGAGCGAGCCACGAAGCCGTCATGTTGGCCCGCACGCCGTCGCTGTCCGCGAGAATCACGCGGGCGCCGCGCACCGACGCGAACATATCGGTCTCCTGTACAAGCTGTCCGCCAGGCGCGCTGCGAAATCCGGGGACATGACTCGCCTGGTACTCCTGCGGCGAACGCACGTCGAAACGATAGATTGTCCGCACGGCTTCCTCAGCCCAGCGGCGCGCTTCGTCGC
>NZ_JAMFSB010000118.1 GCF_026225065.1 Paraburkholderia sp.
CGAAGCGAATCCGCGCAGCCGCGTCCGCCACGAGGCGCGCACTCTGCAGTTCCAGCCGCACCTTGTCTTCGGCGGTGGCGATATCGCGTACCGCGGAATCGTATTGAATCTGCAGGTCGGTGGCTTGCTCGCCGCTCGTGGCGAGCTGTGCATTAGCCTGTGCGTATTCGTGGCTCAACTGGAAGTCCAGTTCGGAGAGTTTCGATTGCGCTACCCGGTAGCCGTTTTCCGCCTCCTGATAGGCGTTTTTCTTCGCTTCGACCTGAAGCTCGGCGACACCGCCGCCGCCCGGCTGCGCAAACAGCCGTACATATTTATCCTGCTCGTCACGTGCCGCATCGCGTGCATGCCGCGCGTTGTCGAGATTGCTGCGTGCCTCTTCGAGCAGCGCCCGCTGTCCTTCGGCGAGCTTGGTCGTCCCCTCAGACATGCGGTTCTGGTGCAGATTGGATTCCACTTCCATCTGTTCCTTCAGTGCTGCAGCCTTGCGCTCCATCAGCGCCTTCTTTTCGGGAAACTCGCGCCACTCGCGCTCAGCCTCCTCGAGTTTGAGCTGTGCCTGCAAGGCGTTGCTCGCTGCCTCGATCGCGCCACGGGCGTTCAGGCGCGCCAGCACATCCCCCTTCGAGACCGGTTGGCCTTCGGCCACGTAGAGATCTGCGAGTTCGCCGTCGATGGGCGCGTAGAAGCGGCGCACCTCCGATTCGGGCGCAAGCGTGCCTTGTGCACTCACGATCACGTCGGCGCGCCCGAAAAACGACCACAGCAGACCGGCGATCACGAGCCCGACCATGATGAGCACGAGCGCGCGTGCCAACCGCACCGGTTCCGCGGTCAGGATCGCGATACCTTCGGCGCTGTGATCTTCCAGCGCCTCGGCAAGCGGCTTAAGGTGAATTTCCCGCTTCACTGCCGGTGCCTCCGATCAGGGCGAGCTTTGCCCGCAACAAATCCGGGTCCAGCACCATGCGCAACTCCTGCAGCGAACGGCGCTGCAATTCCACCTCGGCGTTAATCGCGGCGAGCAGGCTGTCCCAGTCGCCGGAATGGTCGGCGCGTAACTGGGTATAGATGCGCATTCCTTGTTGAGCCACTGACTGCGCTTCCGATAGCGTTCTGGCCTGGTTGCGAAACTGTGCGGAGATGCCCGCCTCGAGCCGCTGGGTGCCCCCGATCGCACCGTTCTCGCGATATTGACGCCATAGGGCCTGTGCATGCGTGAGCCCGTCTTGAGCGCGGGCCAGCGCCTTGTCGCGGATCGAGGACACGTCGGTGCTGATGGCCTGCATGAACCAGGTGTCGTCGGTGGCGTCCAGCGCGCCATAGAACGTCAGCAGTTGCTGGTCGTAGTCCTTCGTGCCGCGCATTTTTTGCAGCGCACCGAATTGATCGAACACAGACTGCTTATGCGCCTGCTCCCGGGCGAGCACGTCGGACCATGGCGAAGGCGGCATCGACTGCAAGCCGGCGAGCGCTTGCTGCCCATCACCGCGCCGCCACGCCGCGGCGACGAGGTCGTGCTGACGTATCACCGTATCCGAAGGAAGCTGCGTCGCGGCGAACAACCGGTACTGTTGCTGGAACGGCGGCGTCGCAAAGTGCGCGGATTTCATCAGTGACAGCAGGGGACCGAGCTTGCGCGCACGCGCCTCGTCAGCGAGCGCCGCGTATCGTTGCAGGTCCGCTCGCAGTGGGTCAAGACCCGCAAGACGCGGGTATTTCTCGGCGTAGTCGCTAAACATCGCCCGCAGCGTGTCGAAGTTGCCCTGTGGCAGATCGGTGGCGATGGCCGCGTTCAATCGCGCGATCGCCGGCAGATACACGGAGTTGTCGCGCTGCAGCGCACGCAGGTGACTCATCGCCAGCGCGTACGGCTCGGCGAACTCGGGCACGTATGACGAAATCCGGTCCAGCGCGTGTTGATGTGCTTGCGGGTCGGCGTTCCAACGCGCAAGGAGCTGGGTGATGCGGTCCTCGTCCGCGTTCATCCGGATGGGCGCTTGTGAGCCACCTCTACCCACGACGAACTGTTCCAGATCCCCCACCCACGCCAGCTCATCGACGAGTGGCCTCGCGTCAGGATTGGGCCTGGCCTGGACCTTTGCACCGGCGAGCGTCGCCGCCGCCTGATCGAAATTACCTCTGCGCAATGCCGAAAGCCATTCGGGCACAGACGCCTTCATCAGCGCTTCACTCGCGAGCGCCTCCATGGGCGCATCGGCAGGATGACCCTCGAGATCCCGGTTCGCCCGCGTGACGGCATTGGAATAGTTGCCTTCCGCCAGCAGCGCCTTCACCTCACGTTGCGACGAGCCTCTCATATAGAGCGTAATCGCCACGACCAGCAACAGCACCAGGCCCGCGACTCCCCACGCCGCGCCGCGCCGGATCGCGGTGCGATCGCCGCCCGAGAACACGCGCATGCATTCGGCAGCGAACACGCGCCATTTATGCGGGCTGTCCACGGACCGTGCATCGTGATCCGCTGCGTGTGGAACGTGGGAGACCGCCTCATTGACCTCATCCTCTCGCTGCGCGACCTGATCGACGCAAAAGATCTCGAGAAATGAATGTGCGGCACCAACGAAGGTGGTCTTGTCGGTATCGAGCAGTTCGCACTGTGTAGGGTCGGAAACGGATATCGCGGTCACAGTAGCCTCGAGGTCGGACGCCTTTTGCAATTGCACCTTGTAGACGAAGTGGTCCCCGCCGAATGCAAGGACATCGCCGTCATGTAGGGAAACTGCCGATGCCTCGAGCCGCTTTCCGGCGACAAAAGTACCGTTCGTACTGCCGAGATCCTCAATGCACGGAACGCCCGCGTTTAGAAAAATGTGGGCGTGACGCCGCGAAATGTAATTGACCTGATGCGGATAGCGCGTCTTGTAGCGCGAGAACAGTTCGTCGATCTTGCTGACGAGAAATGGGAAGGTGTGGACTTCAATAGGCTGAAGCCCAAGGTCGCCGCGCTCGGGAATGAGCGCGAGGGTGACGGGTTGTGCTGTGTAGGCTTCGACCTGCGCACGTGATTGAATGCCCACGCGATAGCACAACGTGCCGCCAAAGCAGAGTTCGTCACCGTCGCGCAGGCGGTGCGGCGTCTGCCGCACGCTTGTGCCGTTGACAGTCGTGCCGTTCTTGCTGTCGAGATCGGCAACATAAGCGACACCGTGCTCGACGAAGACTCTGGCATGCCTGCGCGACAACGCAGAGATCAATTCGTCAGGGTAGCCGGTAAAGGGAGACTCGCCGCGACCGACTGCGAACAGGCTATCGCCGATACGGATCGTCCCCAGCTCTGGGTGCGAGACAGACGAGAGCACCACATCGAACTCGCGTTCGTGGGTCACCCTCAACTCTGCAATTGGAGCCTCGCCGGGATTCATTTGTCTTCATCACGAAGCGTTGATTCGCTGCTGCCACGAATGGTTCAGCGAGGGCCGGCGAAACCCGCGGCGCGAATGCTTTGGCGCGACGAACCGTCGGACGGGCGATGACAATCAAATTGTAAGACACGCATCGCGGGAGTCAATTAGCCGTTTGCCCCCTGTGTTGTCTTTGCCTTGATGTTGTCTGCGTGTACCTACGCGTTACCTGAGTATTCCCTTAGTTTTCCTTCACTTCGGCCTGCACATCGAGCGCAGGCCAGCCACCGCCCAGCGCCTTGTAGAGCAGCACGGTGTCCGAGAGAATCTGCTGATGATTGGCCAGCAGAGCGAGTTGCGCCTCTAGCAGCGTGCGTTCCGTCTCGAACACTTCAAGCTGCGACACCACGCCTTCCTTCAACTGCGCTTCGATCTGGTCGGCAACGAGGCGTAATCGTGCTACTTCCTGTTGCAGTTCCACACGTTGCTTGCGATGCGAGTCGAGATTGACGAGCGCGTTCTCGACCTCTTCGAATGCACCCATCACCGTGCGGCGATACTGCTGCTCGGCGAGATCGCCTTGTGCCTTGCTTGTCTTCACGTGGGCGCGCACGCCGGGATCGAAAACCGGAAAATCGATGCTAGGCATCAAGCCATACGTGAACGCCTTCAGCAGGGAGGACAGCGCAAAGCTCGCGGTGCCGGCATGCCCCGTCAGACTGATAGTGGGCAGTTGGGCAAGCTTCGCCTGACCGACGAGGTCATAGGCTTCGAGCACGCGGAATTCCGCGGCCACGACGTCGGGCCGGCGCGCCAGCAGCTGGGCGGGCAACCCGGCGGGGACCGGCGGCAACTGGACGCGTTGCTGCAAGTGCCCGTCCGGTAGCTGAAACTCGCCCGCAGGCACGCCAACCAGCGTGGCAAGCGCATTGTTCGCGAGATCGCGCGAGCGGCGCAGTTCCAGCAACTCATTCGTCAACCGGTTAATTTCGGCCTGTTGGCGCATAACGACGGTTTGAGGAATCAGGCCGCTATGGCTTTGACCCTCGTAGATCGTGAGTATCTGCCGGTTAGTGGCCAGCGTCTTCTCCTGTTGAGTAATCTGATCGTCGTACTGAAGAATCTGGAAATATGTCACTGAGACGTTGGAAACCAGTTCCAGATACCCCGCACGCCAATCCGCTTCCGTCGCATGAAACTCGGCTTTCTGTGCCTGCACGCCTTTCTCGACCTTGCCCCAGATGTCGATGTCCCAATTGACCTGGGTCCCCAGCATGTACTGCTGCTGGAACGGCACGCCTGTGCTCTTCTGGAAGTTGCCGCCAGCGCCTGCGTCCAGGGTAGGCAGCGCGCCCGCCTGCGCCTCGCCGATCTGGGCACCCGCCACCTGGATACGTGCGGCAAGAATCTTGATGTCGAAATTGCCTGCTATCGCTTTCGCAATCAACGAATTCAGATACGGGTCCTGGAAGGTCTTCCACCAGTCGGGCTCGATCGTCTCGGCGGCAGATACGGCCACGCTCCCGTTCGACCATGAATCCTTCGCCGGCGTATCGGGGCGCTGATAGGCGGGCATGCTGACGTCGACGCAACCGCATAGCAGTACTGCACACAGCGTCGTGGCCTCCAGAACCCGCAGCGCTGAGCTTCGATGCTCGACGTGCACACGGCTGCAGGTACTTTCTTGCGTCGCTGCCGCAACCGGCGTGCGATGACCCGCTGCCAGACAGAACAAGGCAGACACGATTTTCTCCAGTAAGCGCGGCTGTATGGACAGAACGATCAGCTGCAGGCGCGTTTTGATTGCGCCCTGTAGCCGGAACGCAGCTGTCAGATCAGCGTGATGCTGTTATTGGCGGACTGATGCGGGGTGATCGTCGAAGACATGTCAGTCGCGAAGGCCGTGTCCATGCCATTGACGTTGTCGATGTTCAGGCCTTGATTGATCAGTTGCGAAGCGCCGATCGTGATGCCATTGCCGAATTTGAACTGGCTAAGGGAAGGAAACGAGGACATCAGGCCGCCTGCCGTCAGACCGCCGCGCACAACGCGCATCGTCTTGCGGTCGAGTTCTTCCGTGACGGCCAGGTCTGAAATCATGAGCGTGTTCATTGCGGTTCTCCGGTGTCGAGGGTGCAAGCATCTCGTGTCTGCTCGCACCCATCTTATGCACAGGCCGTGCCATGACGCCGCTGCTGCCTGGGCAAAGCACTCAATCGCTTGAAATCACGCCGCTATTCAGGAAGTCGAAGGAAGCAGCCTCGTGCGCCGTCGGGTTAGGCAAGCCACCATGTGATGGCCGCATTCCAACACGATCCGTTCACACCGTTGGCGTCGCACCAACAGATAACGCCCGACACATCATTGATGTAGTTACTTGACGTAGATCGTGATCTTCTTCGAGTAGACCGGTGGGTCGTGCGGCATATGCATGTAGTCGCCCATCAATAGCTGAAGCGTGTGCTTCCCAGGCGGCAGAACCAACGTCGTTTCAGTTTCGCCCGCGCCAAAATGCAAATGGTTACGATCGGAAGGAATCTCCTGATCGAATGGGGGCAGGCTGGTATCGATCAGCAAGTGGTGGTGTCCAGTGTTCGGGTAATTGACGCCTTTGGGCGCCACGCCCATGTTACGCAGCCCGAACCACACGCGAAACGGTTTGCCCGCAGCCATCGTCTGGCCTTCGTTCGGATAGCCGATATAGCAGAATGCGCCTGGCGGCGACGGCGTGCCAGCCGCAAAGGCAGCACTCAGCCAGACCGTGGCGGCCAATGCAGCGAGAGCGATTATCTTCTTCATCGTGCGTGCCCCCCGTCTTCTCGGACCGAAGCATACAAAGCGGTCCTAACGTACGTAAATGGTGATCTTTTTCGAATACACCGCGGGAACCTGCGGCACGTGGTTCTCATCCCCAAGCAGAAGCTGCAGGGTATGGGTGCCCGGTGCGAGTTCGACGCGCGCGTCGGTTTCGCCTGCACCGTAGTGCAGGTGAGTGCGATCGGAGGGGATCTGCTGGTCGAGCGGAGGAAGATCGGTATCGACCAGTAGATGATGATGCCCGCTATTGGGAAAGCTGACGCCCTTCGGACAGATCCCCATGCCGCGCAAGCCCATTCTCACCCAGAGCTTGCCGCCGTGAATCACGGCGCCGTCGGGTGGCCAGATGATGTATTCCTCGGCGCCGGGCGGCGACGGCGACTGATGCGGGACTGGCGCCGCTGCCGTCAGGCAGATCACGGCCAGAACACTGAGCGCTGTTCTTACTGGCATGTTGCGCCTCCTTCGGGAGAGCGGAGCTCGTATTTCGTCCTTTAGCTTAGAACGTAACTTCACAAAAAGAAACGAACCATTCGTTAACCTTGTGACACATGTAGCGCGTGCTATCGTTGTTTCATCGGGAAGCAGGTTCGGTACGGACAACCAGGATTTGAATATGTGGCGAAAATTCCTGCTCGTATGCATAGCCGGGGTCCTACACGTGTCGTGGACGGATGCCAACGCTGTCACGCAAGCTGGCAGCAGCGCGATTCTTCAGACGACAGCACGATCCGTGGAAGGTACGGCCGAGCGGCGCGTTGCGCTCGTCATTGGCAATAGCGATAGCGCAGCCACTTCGCCTGGCAATGCAATCAACGACGCCCGCAGCATGGGCGCGCTGCTGGCGTCGCTAGGCTTCGAGGTGAAC
Organism: Paraburkholderia sp.; assembly: GCF_026225065.1. Taxonomy (GTDB): domain Bacteria; phylum Pseudomonadota; class Gammaproteobacteria; order Burkholderiales; family Burkholderiaceae; genus Paraburkholderia. Next base: position 7,051 of record NZ_JAMFSB010000118.1, read on the forward strand.
GTCCTCACGGATGGGACGCCGCAACAGATGCAGCAGGCGCTCGCCGCGTTTCACACGCGTCTTGCGAGCGGTGGTGTCGGCCTCTTCTATTTTGCCGGGCACGGTCTGCAGGTCGGCAACGAAACGATCCTGGTACCTGAGGGTATCGACGCCCGCTCCCCCGCCTCTCTGCTCGTCAATGGAATCGGTTTGAGCAGCGTGCTTGCAGCGATGTCTGCACCCCGCGTCCACAAAGCCAATGTGGTCATACTCGATACCTGCCTGGAAAACCCATTCCATTCCGCCGATACCCAAAAGCCAGGTTTGCCACTGCCTCAGCAGACTTTTATCGCCTACGCTTCAGCCCCGGGCGGGTTTGCCGCCGACGGTCTCAGCCATGGCGTCTATACGCGCGCGCTTTTGCGCGCGCTCGGCAATGCACCGGAACGCGACATCGACGGGATCATTCGTGACGTTGAGCGAGCCGTGCGCGCCGATACCGGCGATAAGCAAAGACCCTGGTCTGTGTCGTCGCTTGCCGGCAACTTTCGCTTCGCACGCTATCCGGGTAACGCCGTGGCAAGCCAGCAAAGTGCGGAGCTTGCCAGCGCAGCGATTGTCTCCGTGCGCAGCCGCGGCATCATGCCGAAAGACAGCAGCGAACAATACGAACTGACGTTCTGGGATTCGATCAAGAACAGCAACTACGCTAGCGATTACCAGGCCTACCTGAAGGCCTACCCCGACGGCCGCTTTGCAGCGCTCGCGAAGGCACGGATCGAGCGCTTGCAGGCCGCCGCGTCAGCGCCGCCGCCGGGTGCGGCGCCCGCAATTGCGGCGCCCGCGCCGCCTGCCGCATCGAAAGCTCAGGCAGCCGCGGCGCAACCGGGTCACGCGGTTGTGGCGAGTAGTGCCGCGCCTGCACCCGCGCCCGCACCTGCCCCTGCGACGCCGCCCACGCCTGTCGCCGCCGCGCCCAAGGCGCCGGTTAATTCCGCGGCCAATAGTTCAGCAGTCGGCGAGAGTAAGGACTGCGCAGCTTGCCCAGTGATGGTGCCGCGACCCGCCGGCTCGTTCACGATGGGCAGCAATGCGGGCGACATCTCGGAGCGGCCGCCGCATCATGTCGCGGTCGGCGCACCGTTTGCGATCGGCAAATACGCCGTGACTGTCGAACAATGGAATGCCTGCGTGACGGCCAACGCCTGCCCGAAGCTGTCGAGCGAAAACGCAACGGGCACGAAGGCGCCCGCTCGCGATCTCAGTTGGGACGACGTCCAGCAGTACCTCAAGTGGCTCAGCAAGGCGACCGGCAAACCCTATCGCCTGCCCACCGAAGCCGAATGGGAATACGCTGCGCGCGGTGGCACCTCGACGCCATACTGGTGGGGCGATCAGATGCGCAAAGGCAACGCGAACTGCAAGGGCTGCGGAGACCCCTGGCACGAGACGGGGCCGGAAAACGTTGGAACATTCGCGGCGAACCCCTATGGTCTGTACGACATGGGTGGCAACGTCTGGCAATGGGTGAGCGACTGCTGGCACAGTTCGTACAAGGACGCCCCGGCAGACGGTCGTATCTGGGATGCGTCCGGTTGCAACATGCGCGTCATTCGTGGCGGCTCGTGGCTCGAAGGCGCCGACTACATGCTCGCTTCGACGCGCTTTAAGTACAGCGAAAGCGTGCGCCAGTCGCAGAACGGCTTCCGGGTTGTCAAAGATCTGAAGTAAGCGAAAGCAGCAGAGATGAGCCGCGATGTCGAAGGGGGCCGCGTTGCGCGGCTGTCACTGCTTGCGGGGCTGCGTGTTGATCTGAGTGACGTCGGCCACGATGTGATCCGGACCGTACTTTCCCGCGATCTGTGCGAGACGTGTGTCCAGTGCGCGCAGATAATCCGCGCGCGCTTCGCTTTCCGGCCGGAGTGCGTTGAAGAGCGGCGCCGGCGTGACCAGCAGCACCACCAGTTCGGTTCCGAACGGTTTGGCAATCATCCAGTCCCCTGCGCCGCCGACGGTCGCCGCGTAATTCGCGGGCGCCTGATTATCTGGCGCCCGCGGACCAGGCACCATATGCACGACACTGCCGTCTAACTGGTAGTAGTCGATATTCACGTACGACTCGTAGTCGGGAGTCGTCAAGCTGACCACCAGAGGATCGCCCTCCGCGAGTTGTCCGCCAGTCGCTTTCACCTGAAGCGCGGCGGGGTGGCCAGCCTGCCAGTTGCGTGTCCAGTATGGCGCTACGAACTGGATGACATCGCATTTGTCCGCCGCAACCGGTGTCACGTCGACATTCAGCGTGCTCACGCCCGGCAGCGCACTCAGACGATCCTTGAGCGTGGCGATCCCGTTTGCCTGTGGCACGAATCCATGCACTTTTACAGCATGACCCTGTACCGAGGCGGCGAGCGCGGAACACGGCATGTGCGCAAGCAATGTGGCGACCGATGCGAGTGTAGGTGGAAGCGGCGCCGACACCGCGGCTAACGACGACGCCACCCCTGACGCCAACGCAGCTTGCGGCGCTGGCGTGTGCACACGATCGGTCGCCGCTTTCGACGTTGCCGGCGCCGCCGCAATCAGTGGTGCTGAAGCTGTACTCGGCGCACCGTTAGAATTGCCAGGCGTCCGGTACCAGAGCAATCCGAGAGCGGCCACGCCCAGCCCCGCGAGCGCAGCCCCCCCGGCAATCAGCATGCGCTGTTTTGTGATGCGCGGCTGGGCCGAGAATTCGCTGACGAACCGGTTGACGGTTGGCATGCGCGTACGGCGATCGAAGGAGAGCGCGCCGCGCAGGGCCCGCCACGGGCGCGTACCCAAACCTTCGGGACGCTGTGGCTTGAGATCGGCGTTGCGGGCCTGGGTGGCCGCGAGCCGGCCGAACGGGTGATGTCCCGTCAGCAACTCATAGACAATGCAGCCGAGCGCGTACACGTCGTCACGCGGATCGGGCTCGAGGTGCTCGAGCATCTCGGGACTCGCATAGGCAGGCGTCAACGCGCCGAGCGTGCCCGGATCGAACACGGTTGCATCGCTCTCCTCATCAGGCCGCTGAAATGCCCGGGCGATACCGAAGTCGATCACCTTGACGTCGCTCTTGTCCGTCAGCAACACATTGCCTGGCTTGAAGTCGCAGTGCACGAAACCATGCTCGTGCGCATAGGCGAGCGCGCTGGCCATGCCTTTGACGATTGGCAGCGCCGCGTCGTACGGCATGCCCTTGAAATTCTTGTTGCGCAAGAGACGGCTGAGCGGCTTGCCAGACAGATATTCCATCGTCAGATAGACGACTGCACCGTCCCGGTCGAAGTCGTAGACGGTGACGATATTGCGGTGTGCCAGCACCTGGGCTTTCTTGGCTTCGCGTTGCAGCGCGATCAGCGACTGGGGATTGCCGCGGAACTGTACGTTGAGGACCTTGATAGCGACGTAGGGCTTGCGGTCCGATGCTTCCAGCTTGCGCAGGTCAAGTGCCTTGTAGACGGTGCCCATGCCTCCGACGCCAAGGCACTCCTCCAGCACGAAGCGGTTATTGAGCGTATCGCCAACGCCTTTGACAGGCCCGGAACCGGTGGTGGGTTGAGCGTCGGAAGGCGCACCTGCCTGTCCGGGTTGAGCCGATTGACTCGGTTGTCCCGCTTGACCCGTGCTGCCTGCAGATCGCGTCTGGCCACTCGCAGGGGACGCGGGATATCGGGGCGTTGTCTGCACGCGGGTCTCGCCGCCGCCCAGCGTCAGATTGGTACCGCTCAGCCGCTCGATCCTCCGCTGAACTTCCGCGTAGACCGCCGGGGGCAGCGGCATGTGTGTATGTGCTTCACCCAATATCTCCAGTAGCCGCGCCGAACCAACACTGTCCTTCGTCAGCGTGCTGTCGAGCTGTGCAATGAAGTCATCTTGCGACAGCTCGCCGTTCTGGAATTCGCTAATCGCATGCGCAAGGTTTGCCATTTTTTTAAAGCCACGCAGCTCCCGATAAACCGTAATCAACCTGTCGTAAGAAGTTACATGCTCACGATCGATACTAGTCCGCACCCATGCCTTCCGCAATTCAGGATTACACAACAATGTCACAAGAGCGCTCTGCACCACACAGGTGTTGTGCCGCTTCTGACAGCATCGCCCCATTGTGTTGGTTTTAACCCATCACTTCACGGTCACCACGCTGGTCGCAGCCGTGCACAGCAAAACACGTGCGAGCGATGCATTGTCTATACTGATTCGGAGCAATCCTTTTGGATTTTCCGGCGCTCCGGCACATGCGGAAAATCTCCGCCGTCATTCCACTCAGCCACCGATCACGACATAAGGAACAGCCATGGCTATCATCGCAATCAAGGATCTTCCGGACAGTGTCGAACTCGACCGGCAGGCCATGGCGGCCATCGTAGGTGGCGCGCGAAGCGGCGCACAGTACGGTTCGCTTCTGCAACAGGCACCGAACCCAACCCGCCTCATCGACTATCCGCAAGGCTTTTTATCCACGCGTCAACCCGTTTCCACCGCCAAATCCTAGTCACGCATAGACACGAATAAGCACTCACGCTTTACCCGGTCTTCTTTCGAGCGGCCTCATGAATAGCCGCCCGGATGCGCGGGTAGGTACCGCAACGGCACACCACGTTCGACATCGCGTCGTTGATGTCCTTGTCGCTCGGCGTTGGCTTTTGCTTCAGAAGCGCCGAGGCCGCCATCAGTTGCGCGCTCTGACAATAACCGCATTGCACCACGTCGATGTTGCTCCAGGCAGCCTTGAGCGCGACGGCCTCGGCACCTCCGAGTCCTTCTATCGTGGTGATTCTGCTGTTGCCCAGCGTGGAGATGACAGCCAGGCACGACACCTGGGCCGCACCATCCAGATGCACCGTGCAGGCTCCGCACACGCCGATTCCACAGCCGAATTTGGTTCCCGTCATACCCAACTCACACCGCAGCACCCAAAGCAGCGGTGTAGCCGGGTCCGATTTCACCATCACCTTCTTGCCGTTGATGTCGAGCGTTAGCATGTTCTCTCCCACCACTCACGCGAGTTGCAATGGCAGCGTACGCAAACGCTGCCCAGTCAGTGCAAAAATCGCATTGGCCACGGCCGCCGCGATGGGCGGCGTGGCAATTTCGCCCACTCCTTGAGGCTCCCCCTCGCTCGACATGATGTCGGTGTCGATAACCGGGCAGTCGTCCATGTGTACGATTGGGAAGTCGGTGTAGTACTGCTGCTGCACCTGCCCGTGATCGATCGTGATAGCTTCGTACAAGGCCGCCGACAGGCCGAACACAATGCCGCCTTCCACCTGCTGGCGTATCAGGTTCGGGTTCACGGGCGTACCGCAATCGACCACGCAGACCACCCGCCGCACGCACACGGTTTTGTTCGCACCGATCGAAACCTCCGCCACCTGCGCGACTATGCTGCCAAACGCCTCGTGCAGTGCAATGCCGCGTGCGCAGGCCGCGCCGTCAGGGGCTCGCGCAAGCGGACGCCCCCAGTTCGAAAGTACGGCGGCACGCCGCAACACGGCAAGATGCCGCGGATGATGCTCGAGCAGACCCGCCCGGAACTCCACCGGATCCTTGCCTGCGGCCGCGGCCAGTTCGTCCATGAAGCTCTCGACAAAAAACGCCTGGTGCGAATGCCCCACCGAACGCCAGAACCCAACCGGAACCGGCAGTTCGACTGTGGTCTGCGCGACCCGCAGATTGGGCCACTCATAGGGCTGGTCGAACGCGCCCTCCACCGTGGTGCGGTCGCACAGCGGGTCGGGGATGCCGTAATTACGCTTGAGCGATGCAGCAACGGCCGACTGGCTGGCCGACAGGTTGCGCCACGCCACCAGTTCGCCCGCGCGATTCAGCCCGGCCCTGAAGCGCGACACGCAGGCTGGCCTGTAGAAGTCGTGCGTCATGTCTTGCGGACGGCTCCAGATCGTCTGCACCGGTCTGCCATCAGCCTCACTCGCAATAGCCGCAGCCTGCGATACATAGTCCACTTCCAGGCGCCTGCCGAACCCGCCACCGAGGAGTAGCACCTGCACCTCCACCTTGTCGGTATCCATGTGCAACACCTTCGCCACCTGCTTGCGCGCGAGCGCCGGGACCTGGGTGGAGACCCAGACTTTGGCGCCGTCGTCTGTGACCTGTACCGTACAGTTCATGGGCTCAAGAGGCGCGTGCGCGAGATAGGGCGCGCGGTATTCGGCGCTCACAACCCTGGCAGCCGTGCCCAGGGCGCCATCGACATCGCCCCGGCTGTAGTAAGCATGCCCTTCCGAATGCTCCAAGGCATCCGTGAGGCTGCGAACCACGTCGGAATCCGAAACGTCTGCCGCCGCACCATGATTCCATTCAATCCCCAAGGCAGCGACTGCATCGAGCGCGTACATCGCGATGAAGACATTCTCCGCAATCACCGCGACACCACCGGTGCCGCCGTTATAGGCATCGACCTTCAACACCTTGACGACGCCGGGTAAGGCGCGAGCCACCGAATCGTCGCAATCCTTGAGCGTTCCCCCGAGTGTCGGACACATCAGAACGCTCGCGTACAAAAGCCCGTCCGGCAATGCGTCGATACCGAACTTCGCGCTGCCGTCGAGCTTGGACGGCCCATCGATGCGCTTGACCGGTTTGCCGATCAGCCTGAACTGCGCCGGGGTCTTCAGCACGACGTGAGTCTGCAGCGATTGCTGGCCCGCGAGCTCGGCCAACTCACCGAAACTTGCCGAGCGTCCCGACGGATGCAGCACGCGGCTGTTCTCGGCTCGGCACTCGCCCACCGGTACGTGCCATTGTTCGGCCGCCGCGCCGCACAACATCATGCGTGCGCTTGCCCCCGCTTCGCGCATCGGCTGCCACAGGTCGTTGATGCTCGTGGAGCCGCCGGTGATCATCGTGCCGACGAAATCGCGCGAAGCCTTGCGTAACATCCAGACGGTCAACTCTTCGAAGACGCTGTGATCGTCGGGGCGAAACGGAAGATCGCCGACGATGTTGTCCAGATTGTTGTAGATCTTGTCGATCGGCGATTGCTGGACCTTCACCCGCGTCCAATCGGCGTCCATCTCGTCCGCGAGCAGCATGGCCGCTCCGGTATAGATGCCCTGGCCCATTTCCGCTTTACACATCATCACTGTCACGCTGTTGTCCGACGAAACCTTGACCCAGCCGTTGAGCGGCACTTCCGCGCCCTGTACCGGCAATGGCGCGGAGCCAACCAGACGCTGGCGCAGCGGTAACGCCGACCAACCGACGACCAGTGCACCGGCAGCGCCAGCGACGCCGAGACCACCGATCAGGAAGGTTCTGCGCGTTAGCATGAGAGCTCTGGGAGCCGGTAGGTCATCGTCGATCAGTCCTGTTGCCGCGTCGGCTGGCGTGTACCGACCATCAATAGAAGAACGCGCGCGCTTGCGCGCAATTGAAATAACGGACTCCAGATCGTTTTGAAAAGAACAACACTTCCTGCAAACAGGAACACTAGCGGCACGACCAGGGACATCCGCTAGTACCGCAAGCACACGAATCACCTATATTAGTCTGGGCAGTAGGCCGCCGAAACCGGCATTCATACCAGGCAAGAGACCGTCAACGCACCGCACGCCAGAAGCAGAGTTCGTATAGCAACGCCACGCGGAGGTCGCCGATGCTCGTTGATCTTGTACGCGATTTACTGAATCGCATCGCCCCTACCTGGGAAGCGGCTTTCGCACGTCACGGCCTAAATCTTCGCGCGGCGGACACGGCGAGCGAACTCGCCCGGGTGCTGACGATCGACTGGACCGATCCGCTTGTCGCCGATTTATGCCGTGCCACGTACCGGGCCATCGAACCCGGGGACCCAGCACGCAGCCTGCTTTACCACGTGCTCGCGCGTCCTGCGGAGGAGCCCGTGGGCGGAAGCGTCTCGCTCGACGAACTGGATCTGTTGGAGAACTACGTTTATTCACTGGCAGGGCCGCCCGACGACTGGCCAGAGCTGAAGGTCGCGGTGCTCGCCTACCAGTATCGTCCGGCCCGACGCACCGGACACCAGGTACACGCCGACATGGTGTTCTCACGCCTGGGGATTGCTCGCAATGGCGACCGTGAAGCTCAGTTCGATCCGCTTAGCCGTGGCTTTTCGCCCGATGCCGGGGACGTCGCACATGTCCGTGTGTTGCCGGCACGTTTCGGCGCGTTCCTCGTGCGTCACCAAAAGGGGCCACACGCGTTAGCGCTGATCGAAGGTGAGAAAACGCGTGATCATGGGCGCGACTTCGTGACGCCGGTCTACAAGCTATTCGAGGGCCCGGAATGCCTTCCCGGAATCTCCGTGTCGCTCTCCTTCATGCAACACCATGTCGGCGACAAGATCAAACGCGCCGCGCAGGCAAAATGGGGCGTTACGGTGCCGAGCTCGGCGAACCTCGACGCCGCGCCGTTCACCATGATAAGCAGCGGCCAATCTGGCGATACAGTGGCACTGGTGCGATCCGGCTCTGCCGTGCTGGTGATGCCCAAGCCTCTGCCGCTTATCGAGTCCGTGCAGGCCGGCACCGCGCCAATATATAGCTTTAAAGTGCCACGCCAGTGGCCGTGGCTGCTCGAGATTGTCAATCGGCGCTATACCACGATGCGCATCGTCAATTCCCTGTTCCGGGTGTTTCTCGCCGGGATCGATGAAGTTCGGCAACTCTACTTTCCACACTTCGCGCCGAACTGGTTGCGCTACCCCGAGCCGCGCAACGCACCGGAATTCATCAACATCCGTCACCCCGCAGGACCTGGGGCCGAACCGCCGCTGAACATGTGCATGCACCCGGATAGCCGCGTGAAATTTCTCGACGAGGTCAAAGACGGCGGATACGACACCCGGTTCTTCATCGACCATTGCGCCGAAGGCGTGGTTAGCGTCGCGCTCGGCGGACCGCCGGCGTTGCCCGTTCTTCCCGCCTATTCGATCGTCGCCGCGCCCGATTTTTATCCGTATGCCGATCAGGTCGAGTTGGAGCGCTGGTTTCAGCAAACGCACACCGATCCTAAAACGCAGTTCAGAAATGGCGGTCCTTCGTCGCTCAGCGGAGAGCGGCTGACTGCCAACCCGGAGCATAACGATCCGCTCACCGGCAAGCCGGCCTTCACCTCCAAGGACACCACGATCTCCGTCGCATTCAGTCTCGCGGCCCGCACCGATCATCACACGGGGCCGGTGGCATCCAGCGTGAGAATGGTGTCGTTCCTGTCGGACGCTTCGTCCAATGTATTTGCGCCCGGCTGGGACGTGACGTATTCGGGTGATCGCGGCGGCATATTTCTCGCCACGCACGGACTCGGCAGCCCGTTCGTCGAAGACGTCAAGCTATGCGCGGCCTCGAACAGCTTCTGGCCCGCGCTCAGCCCGGACGCCTCGCGCACCTTCAATCGCGCCGATGCCCCAACGGCCATCCCGATGCTGGACGAGGAGATTGGCCTGCATCCTTCGCATCCGCTGGTGGTCAAGGGCATAGCCACTGCCCGCCGTGGATGGGACGGCGAGTATGGCCCCTATCTGACGCCAGACGGTATGGCCGAATACGCCGATATCTATCGTTCGGATTACGTAGCGAATGCGCTTGCGGGCAACATGTTGTTCGGCGCCTTGCAGCATGTCGACGCTGCCGAACTGATCCGGCGCATCAGGGCGCTACGTCACGCCGTGGCTGCGTGCGATCCTGGACAGACGCCTGCTCATACCCGGCTGTGGCTGATCTCGGTACGCCGGATCGACGACCAGTCGCCAGATGCACAAGCCGCCTACCGTTTCCTGTTTGTGCTTCCTGTCGACCATGGGCCCAAAGCGGTGCAAACAGCACCGGGCCGCCTGCGCGTGCCGTACGCAAAAGCCCTGTGTTGCGATTCGACCGCCACCGCGCTGCAGACCCAGGTTCGCACCGCCGCGCCGGATGCTGAGGCGTTAGCGCTTTACCTGCGCGGCGCTTGACGCGCGATGCGCGGCGCGTCATACGCTAGCTAGCGACATACAATGAACAGCTACGCAGATGTTGTCGTCATTGGCGACGGACCCGCTGCTTGCGCTGCGGCCATCACGGCCGCGCGTGCGGGACTTGATATCGTCATGCTCGGACGCGGCCGCCGTTCGGGCGGCGCGCCGGAGTACCTGTCACACGCTTCCGTGACGCTGCTTGCTGCTCTTGCTCCAGGCCTTTCGCACGAGGCCGACATCTGGCTCGATCCGGAGGCCTTACCGCAGTCCGGACGCGCACTGATGCGCGACAAGTTCGATCAATGCTTCAGGATCGAAGCCATCGAGACAGGTACCCGATACGTTTCTCTCGCAGCCGGCCGAGTCGAACCACACATTGCACAAGGCAGAATTTCTGGCGTGCGTTGCGGAGGATTATCGATCGCAAGCCCCGTTGTGATCGACGCCAGCGGATCAAACGGCTGGCTTCGGCGTGCCATGCGACTCGAAGAATCGATCGGTTCTCCAGCATTGTGGCTAGAGCGCGGACTCGCAGCAGCAAGCCCCCATGCGCCGGAGAATCACTGGGAAATCGCACAGCAAGGCTGGCTGTGGATCAAAACAACCGGTGCGCAGAAGATCTGGACGTCCCTGTCGACCCAGCGTGAGACCGCCGTTCAATGGCCGGATGGCATGTCGCCCATCGGCAGGCGATGGCGCGATTGCCGCCGTTGGCGTTGCCTTCAGCAGGCAGCCGGCCCCGGCTACTTCGTATGCGGGGACGCCGCCATGCAACTCGATCCCGCCACGGGCGACGGATTCAGATTCGCTGTCGAATCCGGCGCCCGTGCGGCATCGATGGCGGCACAGCTTCGCCGCCACCCCGAAAGCTCCAGTCTCATCGAGGCGTTGTACTCGGACTGGATCATGCAGTTTTATGTGTCCCGCACAGCAGCGCTTGCAGAATGCTACGCGAACGCCGGTCTGCTCTGGGCGGGATAAGACGCGTGTGGTCCCAACGCTTGAAGTGTGCAGCACCACCCTCCCCGGAAGGCGATACCGCGGACCATTACAGCGCGTTTAGCTGATAGCCACCGAAATTCTGGATGTTCGGAATGCTAACGTTGACGTGCTGGCTCGCGTCAGTGGTCGTCACGATCGGCCCGACCTGGATACCGATGGTGGGGCTGGCAAAGCCGCCGCCACCGAACACGTTTCCGTAGTTTCCGCCGACGCCGGCGAGTGCGCTGCCACCGTGAATAGCGGACATGTCCTTGCGGTCAAGTTGTTCGCTAACGGGCAGATCTCTGATCATAAGGGTCGATTGCATGACTAACTCCTGGAGTTGAGCGGACGTGCGTCACCCTCCGTGGAGGGTGACGCGCGCACCTGTTACAGCAATACGCCTTGCAAACCGCCAAAGTTCTGGACCGTGGGGATGCTCAGGTTGAGATGCGAACTCGCGTCGGTCGTGTTGACGGCCGGTCCGACCTGCATGCCCGTCGTCGGGCTGGCGAAGCCACCGCCGCCAAGCACGTTCTGGGTATTGCCGCCGACCACAGCGATGGCGCTCCCGCCACGTACGGCGGACATTGCCTTGCTGTCGAGTTCTTCGGCGATGGGCAGATCTTTGATCATGAGGTTCGAGTGCATGATTAACTCCTTGGAGAGAAGATTGATGTGGCCACCCCGTAGCGAGGTGGCACGCACATTGTTTAGATAACGAACTGGGTGCCACCGAAGTTCTGGATCGTCGGGAGGCTCAGGTTGAGATGCGAGCTTGCATCGACCGTGTTGACGGCCGGTCCAACCTGCATGCCCGTCGTTGCGCTGGCAAACCCGCCGCCGCCGACCACGTTCTGGCCATTGCCGCCGACGATGGAGATTGCGCTACCGCCACGCACGGCTGACATCGCCTTGCTGTCGAGTTCTTCGGCAATCGGCAGATCCTTGATCATGAGAGTCGATTTCATGGTTAATACTCCTAATGTGTTATGCGGGTTACGTTAAGTGAGCATCGGGTGTCGCGCTCACACCAGCTAATGCATAGGGTGTGCCAGGCGAGTAGCCGGCGTGTGCAATTGGGTACCGGCGCCTTGTCGCACAAGGGAGAGGGCACGTTGCGCAGGCATCGGAACTGGCGGGCAGCGTTGGGCCGGGTGTTGTGCAGAGCCAGACAGGGGGCGTGGTAATAGTCCGTCGGCAACAGACACCTCACCAGACGGCTAGATCAACGCCGGGCTAAGGTCGCAGCCACTCGTTCGGCGGTGGCTCTTTCCCGGTCTAAGCCCCATTCGACTGAGGAATCGACCAGGACGACGCGTGCGTGATCACGCCGCCGTTTGAGATTGGCGGCGCGCACTGATCCGAGCTTCAGTACAGTCCTCTTTAGAACAAGCCTATCCGTCCACCCGCTGCTTGCCAGTCGCTAAATGCATCGCGCTGCTCCTTCGACAGCAATGGTGTGACCGCCTGCTTGTCACCCAACTGCATGAAGTTGCCGCTATCGAGCTGCGGCCAGGTCAGCAGACCTGGCCCGTTCGGATTCCCGGTGCGAATGAAGTTGACCCAGTAGGACTGCAGTTGATGCGAGATCTCCCGGTCCTTCGCAGTGAAGGGCCGATGACCATATTCCAGCGTGCCGAATACGTATGGCACCTCTGAGCTATGAAACGTCGCAAAGCGCTTGGCGAGCGGCCCCGGTTCCGGATGCGTGTAGCGATAGCCATAAGCAGGTGCCGCCTGACCGTCGTGCCCCTGCGACCATGCAATCACCCCTGCCGAAGCAGAATCCGCCAATAACCGCCGCACCGTCGCCGATACGTCTGCATCGTTTTTCACCGGATAAAGCGCGGCGAATCGGGCGGACACCGGTGCGAAGCGATCGCCAAGCATTGCCTGGTACGCCCGGGTCGTGCTGATCTGCCATGTCGGGCTAAAGGCGCTGGCTTCGTCATGGTTAGACCCGAGCAGCACCGGCACATCACTCCGCTCCTTCGCGCCGTCAGGAATGAATTTGCCGTCGTCGACAGGGAAGAAGCGCACGTGATCGCCCAGACGCGGATCCGTCTGCAATGCGAGGAGCTGATCCGCAGGGAGCGAGCGAAGCGCCTCGAGCGTCGTTGCGCCGCTCAGGCTAGAGAGTTTGTCGCCAACAGCTTCGGCGCGCTCGCGCGGAATGAGCGTCGTATCGCCCCACGAGTTGCTTTCTGCAATCGCACGCGCAAACAGCCCTTCGGCCGACGGCGCGGCGAGCAGGTGATGGACCGAGATCGCACCGGCCGACTGCCCTTCTATCGTCACCTGGGCCGGATCGCCGCCGAAGCTCGCGATATTGGCCTTGACCCATTGGAGCGCGGCAACCTGATCCATCATGCCGTATTCGCCGGAACTGCCTTGCTCGGCATCGAGCAATTTATCCGCGAGAAAACCGAACAGGCCCATCCGATAGTTGATCGTGACGACTACAACGCCCTTTTGCGCAAGATGATCGCCCCGGTAAACCGGCACTGCGCCCGAGCCTTCAGAAAACCCGCCGCCGTGAATCCATACGACAACAGGCAGCTTGCCCGCAGGATGCAACGTGGGAGTCCAGACGTTCAGGAATAGACAGTCTTCGCTAAACGGCGGATCGGCGAGATATTCCGCAGTCCAGGGAATGACCGCTTTCGAATTGCGCCGCGGCTGCTCGCAGCTTGCGCCGAACTTCGTTGCGTCGCGCACGCCCTGCCAGGCGACCGCCGGCGCGGGTGGAGTCCAACGCAGCAGGCCAACCGGTGGCGCCGCGTAAGGAATGCCCTTGAAGGAGAGGACATGCCCCTCCGTGGCACCGCTCAATTCGCCGCTTTGAGTTTGAACCAGCGGCGCTGCAAATGCGTCGAGCGTGAGCATGGCAAGCACGATGAAAACTGCCGTCCGAATGACGTTGATCATGAGCGGAATTCCCTTCGGTTGTTCTGTTTCACCAGCAGGTCTGATCACGAACCGCGATCGCGAATCGATGATAATACGCACGCTTTGCAGATGACGCGTGGGCGGCGCAGAATTCATGGCGGCAAGCTGTCACTAGAATGGCAAAGCCGCCATATATTCCCTTCGTTAACCTAACACCTGGCGCAAACCCTTAAAGCTAACGTCGCCGCGCCGCGTCATATCGGGTGAAAGCTAAGTGTGAGATTTCCACGATCATGCAACTATGTCGCACGACGCCTAAGCGCGCACGCCGACACGCGCGCACCAGCAAGAGGAAGCGGGTAGAAGGCATGGGTTTGACCTGGACTGCAAGATGACCTCCGAAGATCTATTGATGTTTCTCAGCGTGGCAACCAGCGGCAATTTCTCGCGGGCAGCCATTGAAGTCGGCCTGTCGCAATCGGCGTTGAGCCGGAAAATCTCGACCCTTGAGGCGGAGTTGAATATCCGTCTGTTTTATCGCAGTGGGCGCGGCGTGGTGCTAACGGAGCCAGGGCATCGTCTGGTCAAGTACGCGACCGAGGTCAAGGAGCTACTCGAGCATGCCACCGCCGATCTGTCTTCGCCGGAGCATCAAGGGCCGTCGAGCATCGTGCTGGCCGCGCAGCCCACCATTGCCAAGATCCTGTTTGGGTCGATCGGCAAGGCTTTGAAACAGGAATATCCCGGCATCAAGATGCGCTTCAAGGAAGGCCTGGGCGGGTACATCCGGGAGTGGATCGCGAACGGCGAGATTGACGCGGCCATCGTGTATCTGCCGGAAAATCACGCGTCGCTGGGCGCGGATGTCATTCTGCGCGAGCAGCTGTATTTTGTGGCACCACCCGAATTCGGCCCGATCGGCAAAGGCTTCCCGGTTGAACGTCTCGCCAGCGTGCCGTTGGTTCTGCCCGCGCATCCCCACGGACTCAGGGTTCTCGCGGAATCGCTGACGGCCCGCTTTTCCAGATCGGTCAATCTCAGCATGGAGTGCGACGCCTCCGTCTATATCACCAAGCAACTGGTGGCAGAAAACTGCGGGTGCACGATCTTGCCTCTGGTATCGGTGCAAGAGGAGATGCGCAAAGGCACCTTGCAAGCCGTGCCGCTGATCAATCCCGAGATCATCCGGGACGTCGCCATCATCTCCGCACGCAACAGGCCGCCCATACCTAGCCAGCGCCAGGTGCTGGAAACGGTGCGCCAGCAGATCGTGCATCTCGTGAAGTGCGGTGCCTGGGCCGGCGCGACACTGGTCTGATACCGCTCGGCCCCGTGCCCGGCGTGCTCGCCGACGTGTTGCCACATACGGGTATTTACCCGGTATAGCCAATCGGTCGCTCAAGCCATACCCGCAAAATTTCATAGCTGCTATGCGTCAAACGTATTGCTAGCGCATACCCGTTCGGCAAGAATTCAGCCAGCCAATACGGCGATGCGCGCGGCCCGCATGAGAAGACGAATATAAGTCGGCGTTAGATCCGATACTAAACATGACTAACAAAATAATAGTATCCAAGGAGACCCAATGAAAAAGCTGATCAGGTTCGGTGCCGCCGGTGCATTGCTAGGTATGGTCGCGTCGCCCCAGGCATTCGCGCAATCTTCCGTGACGCTCTACGGTGTGCTGGATAACTACATTGGCTATCAATCGTCCACCGTGGGTGGCAAGAGTACGTCACTAACAGTATTGGGCAGCAACGGCCTGTCCACTAGCCGCTACGGCGTAAAGGGTGTCGAAGATCTCGGCGGCGGCCTGAAGGCCAACTTTGACATTGAGGGCGGCTTCGATCCCAGCACCGGTGCACAACAGAACTCGTTTCGCATGTTCGATCGTCAGGCCTGGGTTGGGTTGTCGGATGCTCGCTTTGGCAGCTTCCGTGTGGGTCGCCAGGAAACCGCCATGTGGTTCTACAGCGGCAACATGGATGCGTTCGGCGCGGCCACCTATGGTTCGGGCTTCAATAACTTCGCGCAGTGGCAGGCACGGGTCGACAACGACATCGCCTATTTTGCGCCGACCTTCTTCAATACCCAGGTCGAAGTCCACTATTCGCTTGGCGGCCTGGCCGGCAATACCGGCGGCAACGGGATCTTCCAGGCAGCGGTGCAGAGCTGGCAGGGACCGGTGTACCTCGCCGTGGCATACCTGAACGCGGTGAATGCCACGCAGACCAACCGGGTCCAGCAGTTGATGGCGGGCGGCAACTACAACTACGGATCGGGCAAGGTCTACGTGGGTTTCTTCCGCACCAACGACGTGGTGTCCGCGACAACGGGCAACGCGCTCGGCAGCCCCGGTGGCAAGTTCGATCCGACGGTGGGTGCGGTCGGCAATACGCCGGGGAACTACCACAACACCTACAGTCTTTCTGCCGACTACCAGTTCAATCCCGCGCTAACGGTAGGCGCCGGCTATGCGTATATCCAGGACGACTCTTCGCTGCATAACAATGCCGAGGAGTTCAGCCTGATTTCGACCTACTCACTGTCCAAGAGCACGACGCTTTACGCGGTTGCATCGCGGATCAACAACTCGCATACCGCACAGTTCAAAATGGGCGATGCGGCGACCACGACAGGCACCTTCCTGACACCAGGAACCGGACAGGATGAAACGGGGTTTCAACTCGGCATCCGCCATTCATTCTGAAGACACGTTCGGGCAGGAGGATTCGGGTACGTCGCAAGCAAGACTTCAAGTAGCAACGCTAAACAGTTTTCTTCGATACTTAAACGGGTGGAGGCGCAATGAAGCGTTTGATTCGCGTGGTCATGCTGGTGCTGATGAGCTGTTTCTGCGCAGCCGGCGCCAATGTGGCGCTAGCCGATGTGGCAAGCGATGCGGCGAATGGCCCTGTCGTTGTCGTGGTGCATCTGGACATCGTCCGTCCTCAAGTGAGTCAGGCGCTGCCGATCATGCGGGGGTATCTCGCGACCACCCGCCAGGAACACGGCATCCGCAATGTCGAACTCCTGTTGCAGGTCGGCACGGACAATCACTTCACCGTAGTAGAGACGTGGGACGACCGCGCGGCTTACGATGCACATAACGCGTCTCAGGCAATTCGCGATTACCGCACCCGGATTTTCCCGTTTCTGGCGAGTCCTTACGATGATCGCATTCATACGGAAATCTCGGCAAGCTAGCCTTGAAGCGGCGTCGCTATTTTCAGTCGCCTGGTGGACTCACCAGGCGACTGCGCCGCGTTGTCCGCATAAGTATTTCACCATTGATATGGACCGCTACTCATGATGCACGAACCTATCGAACTTAAGACACCAACTGACATGGCAGGCCAACGGCCACGCGCAACGCGGCGGCGCGGCAGTGCGCGGATGGCTTCGCGGCTCGGTGCGCTTGCCTGTGTGGTCTGCGTTGCCGCGCTTGCTGCCTGCACGACCTCTCCACAGGCTAGCCGTCCGTCTGCCGAGGTGGTGTCGGAGCTTGCACCGTCCGGGACGATGCGCGCGGCTATCAACGTCGGCAATCCCGTGTTGGCTACGATGAATGCGGCCACCGGCCAGCCTGAGGGCATCTCCGTCGATCTGGCGCGCGAGCTGGCGAAGCGGTTGGGTGTGCCGGTTAGCTTCGTCATCTACAACGCGGCCGGTAAGGTCACGGCAGGCGTCCAGGCGCAGCAGTGGGACGTTGGATTCGTCGGTATCGATCCCGAGCGGGCTGAGTATATGGACTACACGCCGCCGTACGTGATCATCCTGGGCGTCTATATGGTGCCTCAGGATTCGAAGATTCTCACCAACGCCGATGTGGACCGGGCCGGCGTGCGCATCGCCATCAGCGGCGGCAGTGTCTACGATCTGTATCTCTCGCGACGCATCAAGAACGCACAGCTCGTGCGGGCGCCGGCTCCGTCACTGGTGACCAACATGATGCTCACGCAGCATTATGAAGTGGCAGCAGGCGTCAAGCAGCGGCTCGCGGCGGACGTGGCCCGCCTGCCTGGACTGCGTCTGCTGGACGGGAATTTCATGGTGATCCGCCAGGCCATGGCCACGCCGCGCAACCGGCCCGAGGCCACGCGCTATCTCACGCAGTTCGTCGAGGAAATGAAGTCCTCCGGTTTCGTGGCGGCGTCCTTGCAGCGGCATCATGTCGACAGCGCAGAAGTAGCGCCCGCAGAAACCGCGCCGCAATAAAACAACCAAAAGCCAGGAGAGGCAATGACAGCGTGGTATCGCAGCATGACACGCCCGCAACGGCAAACGTTCTGGGGATGTTTGATGGGTTGGGCCCTGGACGCCATGGATGTCCAATTGTTTGCCTTTGTGATTCCGACGTTGATCACTGTGTGGGGCATGACCAAATCGCAGGCCGGTATCGTCGGCACGGCGGCCCTGATCACGTCCGCCATTGGAGGTGTGATTGCAGGACTGTTGGCCGACCGTATCGGCCGAGTGCGTGTGCTGCAGATCACCATTGTCTGGTTCTCCGTGTTTACGGGCTTGTCGGCTTTCACGAACTCCTTCCACCAGTTGCTGCTGACGCGAAGTCTGCAAGGGCTTGGATTCGGCGGCGAATGGGCGGCGGGGGCGGTATTAATCGGCGAGGCGGTCGATAAAAGCATCCGCGGACGCGCAGTCGGCACGGTGCAGGCCGGGTGGCCCATCGGATATGCATTGGCGGCGCTCGCTTATTTCGTCATCTTCAGCCTGTTGCCTGCTGAGCTGGCGTGGCGTGCGCTGTTCTTCGTCGGTGTGCTGCCGGCCCTCTCTGTGGTCTGGATGCGCCGCAACGTGCCGGAGTCCGAAGCGTTCAAGGCCACTGCCGCCGTGCGCGAGAAGACCAACATCATGACCAATCTCGGCCTCATGTTTTCGCGCAATATGATTGGCCGCACCTTGACCGCCTCGATGCTGGCCGCTGGGGCGCTAGGCGGGAACTATACGATCCTCACCTGGCTGGTGACGTACCTGAGGCAAACGCACAGCATGTCGGTGGGCAACACCACGACCTACCTCGCGATCAACATCCTCGGTTCGTTTTGCGGTTATGTCGGCGCGGCCTATCTGAGCGATATGCTCGGGCGCCGCAGGACCTTCGTGCTGTCCGCACTCGGCGCCACGCTGGCGATTCTCAGCTACACCTACCTGCCTGTCGTGGGCCTGACCATGCTGATGCTGGGCTTTCTGGTCGGGATGTTCCAGTCGGGCATCGTCTCCGGCATGGGCGCCTGCTTCTCCGAACTGTTTCCCGCGCAGATTCGCGCGAGCGCGGGTGGCTTCTCCTATAACTTTGGCCGCGCGTCCGGGTCACTGGTGCCGGCTGCCGTCGGCATCACAAGTGCCGGATACGGTCTGGGCGCATCGATCGGCGCCTGGGCCGCCGCCGCATACGCGGTGGTTTTCATCGCCGCGCTGGCCATGCCTGAAACCCGCAATAAGGAGCTTGAATTACATGTCTGACTTGACTCCGCAGCCTGGCCGAACCGGTGGTCGAATCCTGGTCGATGCGCTGGTCCTCAATGGCGTCGACACCGTCTATTGTGTGCCTGGCGAGAGCTATCTGCCGGTGCTCGACGCCCTGCGCGACGCGACTGCAATCCGCACCTACGTGGCCCGTCACGAAGGGGCCGCGGCCAATATGGCCGATGCCTATGGCAAATTGACGGGCCGTCCGGGCATCTGTTTCGTGACGCGTGGCCCAGGCGCTACGCATGCCAGCATCGGCGTGCACACCGCCAGCCAGGATTCGACGCCGATGATCCTGTTTGTCGGGCAAGTCGAGCGCAGTTTTCTGGGGCGCGAGGCCTTCCAGGAGGTCGACTATCGGCGCATGTTCGGCGGCATCGCAAAGTGGGTGACGGAGATCGAAGACCTGGCGCGCATTCCCGAAGTACTGGCACGCGCTTTCAGCGTCGCAATGTCAGGGCGGCCGGGCCCGGTGGTAATCGCGCTGCCCGAAGACATTCTGTTCGGCTCAGGTGTGGTGAACGACGCCCATCCTTCGCAGGCGGTCCAGGCCGCACCCACTTCCGGAGACATGGACGTCTTGCAAACGCTGCTCAGCGAAGCGCGTCAGCCGCTGGTAGTGGTAGGCGGAACCGGCTGGGACGAGCAGGCATGCGCGCAGTTGTTAGCCTTTGCGCGCCGCTATGAATTGCCTGTGGCGGCCTCGTTCAGACGTCAGGACCTGCTCGATAATCGTACGGACAACTACGTAGGGCAGATCGGCCTCGGGATTTCGCCGCAACTGGCTGAACGAGTCAAGGCGGCCGACCTGCTGATCGCCGTGGGCACGCGCCTGAGCGAAGTCAGTTCTGGCGGCTATACGCTTGTGCAAAGCCCTGTGCCGAAGCAGACGCTGGTTCACGTCCATGCCGATCCAAACGAACTGGGCCGCGTGTATCAGGCACGTCTCGCAATCAACTCCGGCATGCGCCACTTTGCGAAGGCGCTAGACGCGCTGCCGGGTGTCAACGTGAGATGGTCTGCGTGGACCCAGGCCGCGCGCGACGCTTACCTCGCGCACTCGACACCGCAACCGCCGCATCCCGATCACAGCGGCGTGGATCTGGCGCAGGTGGTGGCTCATCTGAACGACGTGTTGCCTGACGATGCTTTGGTCAGCAATGGCGCAGGCAACTACACCGTATGGGTTCATCGCTTCTATCGCTATCGCCAGCACGCAACGGAATTGGCGCCGACTAGCGGCGCGATGGGTTACGGGCTGCCCGCGGCGGTTGCCGCCAAGCTCAAGCATCCGGAACGTCAGGTTGTGTGCTTTGCCGGCGACGGCTGCTTCATGATGTATCCGCAGGAACTCGCGACAGCGGTGCAGTACGGCGCGGCTGTTATCGTGATCGTAGTGAATAACGGCATGCTCGGAACAATCCGCATGCATCAGGAGCGTGAGTATCCTGGACGGATTTCCAGCACCAGCTTGCAGAATCCCGGATTCGTTGCGCTAGCTCACGCGTTTGGGGCCTTCGGTGAAGTGGTCGAGCGTACCGAGGATTTTCCTGACGCTTTCGCTCGGGCGCAGGCGGCCGGTATTCCCGCTTTGCTCGAGTTGCGCACGGATCCACGGCAGATTACACCGGCGTTGCGGCTGGAATGATCGCTACGGCGGGCGGCGCGGCGACGCAGCGGTGGTGAACCGCCGTTCGCCCGTTGCCCGACACACGCCTGGCCACTTACTGCTGCGCCTGGTTCAGCGTGAACACACCGTTCTCATCATCGCATCCGCAACCGAGTGCGGCGTTACGCTACGGAAATCGTTTGGATCGCCAGGGTTT
Source organism: Paraburkholderia sp. (assembly GCF_026225065.1). Lineage (GTDB taxonomy): Bacteria > Pseudomonadota > Gammaproteobacteria > Burkholderiales > Burkholderiaceae > Paraburkholderia. The sequence continues at coordinate 28,177 of NZ_JAMFSB010000118.1, forward strand.
GAATCTACCTGGTTACCGTCGGTACCGTAAGACACGACCTGGCCGATGGCGGTCGTCTTGTCGGCGCAGTTGTAGATCCAGTGCGAGACCTGTTTGGTGAGCGGGACGCTATATCCGGGACGTACGGCAGGCTGCGCGAAAGTGGCGGAAACCCACGTGGCAGTGATTTTTCCGTTATGCGTGATCGACTCGGTGTCGTACCTGAGAACGGTATCGTTGTTCCATTCAAATACCTTCCAGTTCTCCGCAAATGCCGTCATCGACATGGACAACAGCGCGGCGCAGATTACCCCTTTTTTGAGCATTTTCGGTCCTACTTTAAGAGGAGCATCAGTGTAGATCGGACAAATTTCGATTGCATTTCGAGCTTGATTACCCCGCGTTACGTGATTTAACGAGCCATGGGGCGCACCGCGGTCCTGTGCGCCGAGCATGGTCCTTATCATTGGATGTAATCGCGCGGTTGCACGACAACGTCAAAGCTGACCTTGTCGCGAAGCACCGACAACCGCATCGACTTCAGTTCACCGGAAGAGATCTTCCGCCACGTAGCATTCACCAGATCCTGCGACACCGCATTCCCGTCGATCGCAGTGATCCGGTCGCCCTTCCTGAGTCCGGCCTCCCACGCGGGCGAATCCTTGTAAATCGCTCCGACCA
>NZ_JAMFSB010000119.1 GCF_026225065.1 Paraburkholderia sp.
CACGACTTCATGGGCGTCACCGTGTTTCTGCTGATCTTCGCGGCGATCATTTTCTTCGCGCCGGAGATGGGGGGCTACTTCCTCGAGTCGAACAACTTCGTCCCGGCCAACCCGCTGCAGACCCCGCCTGAGATCGCGCCGGTGTGGTACTTCACGGCGTTCTATGCGATGCTGCGCGCCACCACCGATCCGTTCAAGATCGTGCTGATGATCGTGATCGCGCTGCTTGGGTTGTTGGCACTGGTGCGGGCTCGCGGCAAATGGAAGGTGGGGCTGCCGGTGCTGGCCGTGCTGGTGATTCTGGCGATGTATTTCACCCAGTCGAAGTTCTGGGGCGTGGTGGTGATGGGCAGCGCGGTGATATCGCTGTTCTTCCTGCCATGGCTCGACCGCTCGCCTGTGAAGTCGATCCGCTACCGGCCGTTCTTCCATAAGGTGTTTTATGGGATCTTCGTGCTGATTTTTCTGACGCTGGCGTTCCTCGGCACGAGGCCGGTGTCGCCCGCCGCGACCCTGATCGCGCAGATCTGTGCGCTGGTCTATTTCGCGTTTTTCCTTGGCATGCCGTTCTGGACGCGGCTTGGAACCTTCAAGCAGCCACCTGAACGGGTGCGGTTCAAGCCTCACTAATCGCGGGCCAAGGAGACACGAAGATGAGAAAAATGCTTTCGAGGTTTGCGGTGATCGGGGCCGCATCGCTGACACTTGCGCTCGCGCTGCTGGCGGCGCCGGCTTACGCGGACGATTTCCCACTCGACCGCGCGCCCGATAACGCGGACAATTTTGCTTCTTTGCAGCATGGCGCCAAATTGTTTGTAAACTACTGCCTGAATTGCCACAGTGCGAACCTCGTGCGCTACAGCGCATTGACCAGTTTGGGCATTTCACCGCAGGAAATTCAGACAAACCTGCTTTTTACCACCGATAAGATCGGTAACACGATGTCCGTGGCAATGAAGCCTGACGACGCGAAATCGTGGTTCGGCACGGCGCCACCGGATTTGTCGGTGGAGGCGCGGGCGCGGGGCCGGGACTGGCTATATACGTATCTGCGCAGTTTTTATCGCGACGATACACGGCCAACCGGCTGGAACAATCTGGTGTATGAAAACGTGAGCATGCCCAACGTGTTGTGGCAGCTTCAAGGGCAGCGTACGGCGAAGTTCGACGATGTGGTCGACGAAAGGAGCGGGGAAACAGTCCATAAATTCGTCAGCTACCAACAGGTCACGCCGGGCACGTTATCGGCGGTAGATTATGATTCGGATGTGGCCGACCTCGTGTCGTACCTGTCCTGGATGTCCGAACCGACGCAGCAAACCCGCCACCGCCTTGGTGTGTGGGTGCTGCTGTTCCTCGGCGTCCTGAGCTTTTTCGCATGGCGATTGAACGCTGCGTACTGGAAAGATATCAAATAATCACGCCATGGCTGGCGTGGGGCCAGTGCAAGGAAAAACCTGCTGAACGGTTTTTCTGCGTGCTGGCCCTTCAGCTTTTTGAGGAAACGTAAACATGATGGTTCTGTATTCCGGCACAACTTGCCCATTCTCCCAGCGCTGCCGGCTGGTGTTGTTTGAGAAAGGCATGGACTTCGAGATCCGCGACGTCGACCTGTTTAACAAACCGGAAGACATCGCTGTGATGAATCCGTATGGTCAAGTGCCGATCCTCGTCGAACGGGACCTGATTCTGTACGAATCGAACATCATCAACGAGTACATCGACGAACGCTTCCCGCATCCGCAACTGATGCCGGCAGACCCGGTGCAACGCGCCCGTGCTCGCCTGTTCCTGCTCAACTTCGAAAAGGAACTGTTCGTCCACGTCGGCACGCTCGAAAACGAGAAGGGCAAGGCCGCCGAGAAGAATCACGAGAAAGCACGTCTGGCGATCCGCGATCGTCTGACGCAGCTCGCGCCGATCTTCCTGAAGAACAAGTACATGCTGGGCGAAGAATTCTCGATGCTCGACGTGGCGATCGCGCCGCTCCTGTGGCGTCTGGATCACTACGGCATCGAACTGTCGAAGAACGCTGCGCCGCTGATGAAGTACGCCGAACGGATTTTCAGCCGTCCGGCCTATATCGAAGCGCTGACACCGTCGGAAAAGGTGATGCGTCGTTGAGTTTGGCTTGACGGTAAGGGCGCCGCGTACGGATCGTGATGGTGATTGACGCGCCAATGCGATCCGGGCGCGGCGTCTTGCCCAGTAAGAGGACTGTTGATGCAAGAGATTTCCACGAAGCCTTATCTGCTGCGTGCGCTATATGAGTGGTGCACGGATAACGGCTATACGCCGCACATCGCGGTACGGGTCGACAATCAGACGCGGGTGCCTCGCCAGTTCGTGCGGGACAACGAAATCGTGTTGAACATCAGTTTCGAGGCCACCAGCCAGTTACAGATGGGCAACGAGTGGGTCGAGTTCAGCGCGCGGTTTTCGGGCAAGTCGCACAAGATCGAAGTGCCGGTTGCCAATGTGCTGGCGATCTACGCGCGTGAAAATGGTCAGGGAATGGCGTTCCCGGTCGACTCGGCGGGTGGCGAGGCGACGGATTCAGGCGCTGACGCCGAAGAGGCGGAAGAGCTGGAGTCTCCGGTGAAGGCCACAGATAGTGGCACGCGGGGCCCTCGGGCGATCGAGTCTGAACCGGCGCCGCAAGCGAAGGCCGAGGAGGCCGCCGCTGACGACACGCCGCGTCCCGATGACGATGGATCGAAGGGTGGCGGTCGCGGTCACCTGAAGGTCGTCAAGTGAAGTGAATGACTGCTGTGTGCGTATCCAGCGAGCCGATCATGCTGGATACGCCGCAGCTTCCTCAGGCCAGTTCGCGGCCACCCGTTTCTTCGAGCATCGAAACGGCGACAAGCGAAATAATCACGCCAACAATCATGTACCAGGCCGGGGCCATCGTATTGCCCGTCGCCTTGATCAGCCACGCGACGACTAACTGGGCAGTCCCGCCAAACACCGACACGGCAACCGCGTACGCGCTCGCCAGATAGCCGGCGCGCACATGCTTCGGGAAGTTCTCGGGCATCAGCGAATACGCCGGCGCCGATCCCATCGTGTAGAAAATCATCAGCAGCACGATCAGCCCAAACACAACGGGCAACGAAGGAAAGTGATTCATCAGCCAGAAAGCCGGGTATAGCAACGCGATCAACATGACCCGGCCAATGATGGTGAGCGGCTTGCGGCGTTGCATCCTGTCGGAGAGCGCGCCCCACAACGGGCACAAGATCAACGACGAGCATGCCGCACCGATCGACACCAGCATGGAAAGCTTCGGCGGCAGCCCGAGATACTGGATCGAGTAGGTCGGGACGTAGTACATCAGGACGTAGGTCGCGACGGTCATGCCCATGATCGCGAACACGGTCAGAAACCATTTGCGCACGAGTCCCGGCTCGATGCTCGCCCCTTTTGTCCTGGCGGCCGAAGGCGGCTCTTCGACGATATGCCGGCGCAGATAAACGCCCACCGGCATGATCAGGACGCCGACCAGAAACGGCACGCGCCATCCCCAGTCGAGCAGCTGCGTGCTGGTGAGCTGATAGTTGAGCAGCGCGGCCATGCCTGAGCCGAGCAACGCGGCGGCACCCTGGCTAGCCAGTTGCCAGCTTGCCCGGAAGCCGCGGCCCTTGGCCGAACCCGTCTCCAGTAAGGTCGCCGTGGCGGCGCCAAATTCGCCGCCCTGCGCGAAACCCTGCAGCAGGCGAGCGAACACGATCAACGCGGGCGCAGCCAGGCCGATCGTCGCGTAGCCGGGGGCGAGGCCGATCATGGCGGATCCGACTGCCATCAGGAAGATGGTCAACGTGAGCGCGGCACGGCGTCCATGTTTGTCCGCGTAGTGCCCGAGCACGAAGCCACCCACCGGTCGCGCGACAAACCCGATCGCGAACGCCGACAGCGCGAGCAGGGTGGAGACGACCGGATCGTGCGCAGGGAAGAACAGCTTGGCGATGGTCAGCGCAAAGAAGCTGTAGACGGTGAAGTCGAAAAACTCGAGCAGATTGCCGATGACCGCAGCCACGACGATCTTGCTTTGCGACACAGGCGTCGAAATGGGTGGCACGGCTGACGTCTCGACGGGTTTGGCTGACATGGTGGTTCCCTGTGCTCGAAGTTTGCACACGGCCGCGCGTGACGGTCTGGATCGCGCGCGGCGTTTTATATCAATGGCGGAGACGTTCGCGTTCGTTAATGCGTGGCGGCTCCGGTCCCAGCGAGGAAACGCTCGGCGAGACGCGTCCAGTAAGCCGCGCCCACCGTGAGGTTGTCGTCGTTGAAGTCGTAGGAGGCGTTGTGCAGCATCGGCGCGCCTTCTCCGTTGCCCAGGCGCAGGAAACAGCCCGGCTTTTCCTGCAGGTAATAGGCGAAGTCCTCACTGCCCGCGATAGGGCCGAAACCGTCAACCACGCGTGCCTCGCCCACCAGTTCGCGCGCGACCTGCAACGCCAACTCGGTCTCCGGTGCGCTATTGACGACGACCGGATAGCCGGGCACATAGTTGACCTCGATGCGGGCGCCGTAAGCGTCCGCGTGTGCTTGCGCAAGCGCGCGGATGCGCGTCTCGAGCAGCTTGCGGACCTCGGCGTCGAACGAGCGCACGCTGATCTGCAGACGCGCTGTTTCGGGGATCACGTTCGCCACGTGCCCGGCATTGAAGGCGCCGACTGTCACCACGGCGGCTTGCATCGGATCGACGCTGCGTGACACGACAGTCTGCAGCGCGAACACCAGCGCGGCGCCGATCACGACCGGGTCGACGGCCAACTGGGGCCGCGCCGCATGGCCGCCGCGACCGTGGATCACGATCTCGACCGTGTCGCACGCCGCCATGAACGGACCACTGCGGAACATGAAGGTGCCGGTCGGGTAACCGGGGTGATTGTGCAGGCCGAAGATCGCCTCGCATGGGAAGCGCTCGAACAGGCCGTCTTCGATCATGCGTTTGGCGCCGCTGTCCGCACCGATTTCCTCGGCGGGTTGGAACACCAGATGCACCGTGCCGTCGAAGCGGCGCGTGCGCGCCAGATGGCGGGCGGCGCCGAGCAGCATGGTCGTGTGGCCATCGTGACCGCACGCGTGCATACGGCCCGGCTCGCTGCTGGCGTAGGGCAGGCCCGTCTCCTCGTTGATCGGCAGAGCGTCCATGTCGGCGCGCACGGCGACCGCGCGCGAGCCCGTGCCCGCCTTGAGCGTGGCCACCATGCCGGTGCCGCCCAGGCCGCGCGTGACGGCATAGCCCCAGCTTTCCAGGCTCTGTGCAACGAAATCGGAAGTCTTGAACTCCTGATAGGCGAGTTCCGGGTGGCGATGCAGATGGTGGCGAATGCCGCTCAGTTCTTCGCGCAGATCGTGGGTGTCATCGAGGGAACAGAAGTTCGGCGTGTCTGCCATGGTTTTTAGCTTGCCCGGTAGTGAGGGATGGGCCAGTATTTCACCGCAAAAAGGCCTTATCAATGACGTTTTACGGTCGATGATGTTGACTTTAATGTCAACGGATTAAGCCATGCCGGGCGACACCGAAACGCTGCGAGACGTTTGTTCGACTGTTCTAAAACGGGCGAGTTGATACTCGCCGCCTGGTTGCGCGTTGACCAAATCCGGTTAGGCAGCGGTTACACGGAATCCAAAAAGCAAAAAGCCCGGTCACGAGGACCGGGCTAAGTGCCTGAATCTATTGGTGCCCCCTGTCTGATTCGAACAGACCACCTCATGATTACAAGTCAAGTGCTCTACCAAATGAGCTAAGGGGGCGAAAGCAGCGCGCTATTATAAGCCAAGAAGAAGCATACTGCTACTAGGCGCCGCGTCCCGGCAGTCCATCAGTTACCATGTATGTCTATCCGATGTCCCTGTCATATCGGATTCCCACCTTTCTCAATGACCCAACTCCCTACGCCGCACCCCTCCGAACCCCCGACCATCACCTGGCCCGAGGCCGACGGCCCGCGCTCCGCGCGCTGGCGCTCCGAAGCAGCGGTGCCGCCGCCCAGACGTGTCGTCGTCGCGGATGACCGCACCACCGCCGATACCGCCTATCGCCTCGCATGCGAAGGCACAGCTCTTCTGTGGCAAGGCGATTTCCAGAACGCCCGCCAGCTTTTGCAGGCGGTGACGCGCCGCGTCGAACGCAAGCCGCGCAAGCAGGCTGAGACCCTGATCGACGCCTTCAATTTTCACCGCCAGGCGCAGTCGCAACGTGCGCGTACGCTCGGCATGCTGCTGATTCCGCTCGATGCCAGCTACGCCATTCCCCTGCGCCGTGCGCCCGAAGTGGCGCTGGCTTGTGCGGAGACGTATGGTCCGTCGAGTGATGAGCCGTCGGTGGTTTCGCTGCGCGAGCTGCTCGGTCTGATCGGCGCTCACGAATGGCGCAAGAAGGGCGTGGAGATTCCTTTGCTCGGGGAGCGCATTCATCCGCACTACGGCGTGTTTTCGCCGGTGCGTGGCGAGTACATCGATCTGGTTGCGCATACGCCGTTGCCGTCGCTGAACAAGGCATTCGACATCGGCACGGGCACGGGTGTGCTCGCTGCGCTGCTGGCCAAGCGCGGTGTGAAGAAGATCGTCGCCACGGATCAGGACCCGCGGGCGTTGGCATGCGCGCGCGAGAATCTCACGCGCCTCGGCTATACCCAGCAGGTTGAAGTGGTCGACGCCGATCTGTTTCCTGAAGGCCGCGCGCCGCTCGTGGTCTGTAACCCGCCGTGGGTGCCGGCGCGGCCAGCGTCGCCGATCGAATATGCGATCTATGACAACGACAGCCGCATGCTGCTCGGCTTCCTGAATGGGCTGACGGACCACCTCTCGCCCGGTGGGGAAGGCTGGCTGATCCTGTCGGATTTCGCTGAGCATCTTGGTCTGCGCACGCGCGAGTTTTTGCTCGAGGCGATCAACAAGGCCGGGCTGACGGTAGTCGGTCGGGAAGATATTCGGCCGCGGCATCCGAAGTCGTCGGACGAGACCGATCCGCTGCACGCCGCACGCGTGCAAGAGGTGACGACGCTGTGGCGGTTGAAGGTGCGGTAGGGGCCTGACAGTCCACGAGTGAGCCGGGGAATGGCGAAGGGCGCCGCTGCTCAGCGTCCGGCGTCCGCCAGATAAGCCAGCGCCCCGCGTCCCGCGACCAGGCCGCTCGCGAAGCACGCGGTCAATAGGTACCCGCCGGTCGGCGCTTCCCAGTCGAGCATTTCACCGGCGCAGAACGCCCCCGGCACATCCCCGATCATCAGGCGCGAATCCAGCGCCTCAAACGGTACACCGCCCGCACTGCTGATGGCTTCTTCAATCGGCCGCGGGCGTATGAGCTTCAGCGGCAGTGCCTTGATCGTCTGAGCGAGAAGGGCCGCGTCCGAAAACGCTTCCTTCGACAGCGCTTCGTGCAGCAGGCCGAGTTTGAC
>NZ_JAMFSB010000120.1 GCF_026225065.1 Paraburkholderia sp.
AAGCGCAGCGCTTCGGTGTTGTTCGGGCAACTGGGCAACGGACCGTTTTGCCTGGGCGACGCGCTGTTGCGCTTCGGACAGGGTCGTACGGCTTGCCTGAACACCAACCAGATCGGCCGTGATCCAGGCATTCGCGCCGGCACCAAACACCGTTGCCGCGATAAGAGCCCCCGCCACATGGCGTCGACGCGCGCTCCACGCTTCAAGCGGCAAACGGATCTGAGTCATCCAGTTCGAGGCTTGCGTAGTCTGATTCAAAACGCCGGTACGATCTGCAAACAACGTACTCATCGCACACCTCGCTTCTGATCGGCCTCGTGTGATCCTCCGTTCGCGGGCGCTGCTGGATGCCCCGCGTTTTTAACGGGCTCATCCCAACGCAATCGCGCGGCAAACTCGACCGCGCCACCGCTGCCTGCTGCCGCATCGCGTCCAGTACGAGGCAAAGGATGCAGGTCGGCGACCTCGGAACTCTTCACGCCGCGCACGCTGCTCAATTCTTCAAGCCAGACCGTGGACGCCAAAGGGTCCTTCGATATCGCAAGCAATTCCGTCTCGTGCATACGTTGTCGAAGCTGCTGCAGGACGACGTCATCCGCGGACACATGGCTCAACGTATCGAGCAGATCAAGTAGACGTACTAATGGCTCGGATAGCGCGATCGCACGCGCGGCCCGCTTGCTCCGCTCATCGGCGTCGCGCTGGAGCCGTGCGTGCTCCGCAAGCGGCATGGCAAGGCCGACCAACTCGCTCTCGATGGCTGCACGTTGCGCATCCAGCCGCGCGCGTTCGAACGTCTGCCAGCCGCCCGCCACCAGCACGGCCGCGCAGCCGACGAGCGCCGCGCCCAACCATTCGAGCAGACAGCGTCGCCGCGCGCAGCGCGCGTTGCGTTGCCGGTAAGGCAGCAGATTGAAGCCGCCTATCCACACCGGATGTCCGGCTGGCCCTGTGCGCGAGTTCATCCACATCATTCCATCACTCCGCGCAATGCGAGGCCGAATGCCACCGCGCAGTTCGACTCGTGCAGTAACTTCGCGGACAACGGGCGCGCGCAGTCGCCCAACGCTATACATTCGAACGGCACCATCGTGCAGCCCAGTACATCGCCGAGGTCTGCTTCGGAAAAACCCACTCCATCGAGTAGTTCCACGTCACCCCCGAGGAACGCGTAGCCGAGGGCAACGCCGTCCGCAAGATCGCGCAACGCATCGGCCAGATCGGAATGCTCAGGCGAGGGATAGTGCATCTCACCGACAACCGCGTCGTCGACAATACGCCAACCGTACACACCCTCCGCACCGATCCAGATCGCTGCATAAGGTTCTTGTTGCTCCAGCTCCATAGCGGCCGCGTGCACCAGTGCGCGCAAAGCCGCGTGCGGTTCGCCGTCGATCGCCGTCAGCGTGACACCCGCCGCTGCGGCACACTCGATGCGTGCCTCCAGATGCTGGCGCGCGGCTGTCGCGATCGTTACCGCACCGGCGCCACGCGGCGAGCGTTCAATGAACCAGTCGACCGCCAGCGCATGACGCTCGATTCCCGCAATACGCTCTGCTTCGTTCCACACGGCTGACTCCAGCGCCGCGAGCGAAGGTCCGTCTGCTGCCTCGACGTCGCCCGCAGCGCTCAAGCGCGCGAGCGGCAAACTCGACATCAGCGTTGCCGAGGCCGGCAACGCCATCGCACAGCGTAGCGCGCGCGAAGCACAGGCACGCGGCAGCTCCGCGAACACATCGCGCAACGCACGCGTCACAGCGCTCCGATCCACGATCTCGACACCCGCCATCGCACCGGCAGCAAGCGGTACGGCCGCGAGATATTCGACGCGCAGCAGACCGCCCACGGGCAAACGCTGGCTTAACACCACCAACCTCACCGCCTGCGGACTTACGTCAATCCCCGCAGCAAAACGCCGCACCTTCAACTGCAACGAACTTTTAAATGTCATCCCGCCTCCCTTAAGACACATGCCAAATACGTGGCACACGCGTCGAAACATTCGAGCGCGAGTACCGGAGGCAATTGTGCGCAGCAGTGGCGATGCGCGATATTCAGCCGAATGGCTAACGTGAAGCTCACGGCTCCCTGGGCGACCTCAAAGCGTCTACAGTAAGGTCATCACCTGCGCGGCATGTCCAATGTAAGCATGTCGAAAGCTAACGAGCCAGGCGGCTATAATCGCGGGACTGTTTTTTGGTATTCATATGCAATCGTCTTCCCCTACATCCCCGCCGCCCTCGCCACCCGCTCGACAGAAGCGCAAACGTCCGCTGTGGCTGAAGCTCGTCCTGGGGCTGGTAGGTCTGATATTCGCCGGCATCGCATGCGCCGGACTCGTGACCGGTTATGCGCTGGTGGTTGCCACGCCGAACCTGCCTTCGATCGACGCGCTTACTGACTATCGTCCGAAGGTTCCGCTGCGCATCTACACGGCAGACCATGTACTGATCGGTGAATTCGGTGAAGAGCGGCGCGACATCGTGCACATTCAGGATGTCCCCGACAATCTCAAGAAGGCGGTGCTCGCCATTGAAGACGCACGCTTCTACGATCACGGCGGCGTGGACCTGATGGGTATTGCGCGGGCGGGCTTCGTCGCGCTGAACAACGGCCACGCTACGCAGGGCGCCAGCACGATCACCATGCAGGTCGCCCGCAACTTCTTTCTCTCGAGCGAAAAGACCTACACGCGCAAGATCTACGAGATGTTGCTCGCGTACAAGATCGAGTCGAAGCTGACGAAAGATCAGATTCTCGAGGTGTATATGAATCAGATCTATCTCGGTCAGCACGCGTATGGCTTCGCCAGCGCAGCGCGGGTGTATTTCGGCAAGGACATGAAAGACCTCACGCTCGCCGAATCAGCAATGCTCGCGGGTCTGCCCAAGGCTCCTTCGGCCTATAACCCGGTCGTCAATCCGAAGCGTGCCAGGATTCGTCAGGAGTACATCCTGCAGCGCATGCTGGAGTTGCACTACATCACGCAGCAGCAGTACGACGAGGCGAGCAAACAGCCGCTCGCCGTCAAGAGCGCGGTCAAGGAATTCAGCGTGCACGCAGAATATGTGGCGGAGATGGTGCGTCAGATAATGTACGCCCAATACCACGAAGAGGCCTACACCCGTGGGTTGAATGTCGTGACCACGATCGACTCCGCCGACCAGGATGTGGCTTACCATGCGTTGCGCAAAGGTCTGATGGACTACGAACGACGTCATGGCTACCGCGGTCCAGAAGCGTTCATTGATCTGCCTGCTGACGAGGACGAGCGCCAACAGGCCATCGACGACGCACTGCTCGAACATCTGGACGACGGCGAGTTCGTCGCGGCGGTGGTCACCTCCGCAAGTCCGAAGCACGTCGAGGCGACGCTCGCCGACGGCAACGTCGCGACACTGCAGGGCGACGGCCTGCGCTTCGCGTCGCTCGCACTCGGGCCGCGCGCACAGGCGAATCAGCGTATCCGTCCCGGCGCCATCATCCGGATCGTCAAGGGAGACGACGGTGGCTGGTCGATCACGCAGTTGCCGCAGGTGGAGGGGGCTTTCGTGTCGGTGGTGCCACAGGATGGTGCGATCCGCGCGTTGGTCGGCGGCTTCGACTTCAACAAGAACAAGTTCAACCACGTCACCCAGGCGTGGCGGCAACCGGGCTCGAGTTTCAAGCCGTTTATCTATTCGGCGTCGCTTGAAAAAGGTCTTGGGCCGGCCACCGTGATCAACGATGCGCCGCTGTTCTTCACTGCCGCGGAAACCGGCGGCCAGGCGTGGGAGCCCAAGAACTACGGCGGCGGCTTCGACGGTCCAATGACGATGCGCACCGCGCTGCAGAAGTCGAAGAACCTCGTGTCGATCCGCATCCTCAACCAGATCGGGCCTAAATACGCGCAGCAGTACATTACGCGTTTCGGCTTCGATGCGGACCGTCATCCTGCCTATCTGCCGATGGCGCTCGGTGCCGGGCTCGTCACACCGCTGCAGATGGCCGGAGGGTTTTCGGTGTTCGCCAATGGTGGGTATCGGATCAACCCGTATCTGATCGCGGAAGTGACCGACCAGCGTGGCGCGAGCGTTGCGCAAGCCAAGCCGCTCGTCGCGGGGCAGAGCGCGCCGCACGCGATCGACGTGCGCAATGCTTATGTGATGAACAGCCTGCTGCAAAGCGTCGCGCAACGCGGTACCGGAGCGAAGAGCAACGTCCTCAAGCGCACCGATCTCGGTGGCAAAACCGGGACGACCAACGACTCGCGCGATGCGTGGTTCGCCGGGTATCAGCACACGCTTACCGCCATCGCATGGATCGGCTACGACAATCCACGCAGCCTCGGCGACAAGGAAACGGGCGGCGGCCTCGCGCTACCGGTCTGGATCGACTACATGGCCAAGGCACTGAAGGGCGTGCCGGAATACAAGATGCCGATGCCTGGCGGCATCGTCACGCTAGGCGACGAACCGTATTTCGACAACTTCACGCCAGGCAATGGTTTCGTGGCGACTGTCGGGGTGAGTCAGGCCGATCTGGACGCGAACTCGAGCGATGCGGCGTCCGGCGCGGCAGCGGCGGAGGCGGCGGCCCCGCAACAGGTCGGTGATGAGGAAAAGCAGAACATCATGAACCTGTTCCGCGGGCACTAACCGCAGTTGCAGTCGGGTTCGTCGGCGTACGCTTACTGCTCAGTGCTCAGTGCGGCGTCGAAGCGTAAGGCAAGACGCCTGCAAAGCACCTCGCTTACGCTTCGAACCGGACCGGCTCGCCGGCCTGTTGGGTCGCGTAATCGGACAGCGCGGCGAAAAACTCAGTGCCGTTGCGGGTGTCGCGCCATGCGCCGTCGGCGTAACGGAAATGAAAACCGCCCGACTTCGCGGCGATCCAGATTTCGTGCATCGGCGGCTGCAGATTCACGATGATCTTCGTGCGATTCTCGAATTCGAGCGTCAAAACGTTGCCGCTGCGCTCGAATTCGATATCGGCTTCGGTATCGTCGAGTGTGCGTTCGATGGCTGCAAGCGCGGCCTCGGCACGGGTCAGGTATTCGCTATCGGACATGCTAAACTCCAACGATCATTTTTTCAGGGACAGTCATGCGAGTCGTTTCCCGGTTGCGCTCAATGGTGCCCGGTGTAAGGCAGCCACGCGCTGCGGCGCCCGACCTAGGTCAGCCCGGCGCAACGGCGCCCGGCGCGATTGTAGCCGCTTTGGTCATTGTCGCAGGTTGCGCTCTTGGCGGCTGCGGGCAGCGCGGGCCGCTCTACATGCCGACCGTACCGCCGCTACCCGCCAAACCCGCTGACGAAACCCAGGCGCCGTCGACTGACGCAGTGAAACCCGATTCGCAGGCAGCCTCCGGTACCGTACCCGACACATCGGGCACACCGTTGACGCTGTCGCCGGAAACCGAACTGCGCACCGTACCCGATTCGGCCGCGTCGGCACCGCAACTGCCGGCCTCCGATAGCACCCCCGTTCAATAAGACTTTCGCATGACTCGATCCGCTTTTGCCTATGTAGACGGCGTATTGCACACCGAAGGCGTGTCCGCCGTTTCCCTTGCCGAGCAGTTCGGCACACCGCTGTACGTCTATTCGCGTGCGGCGTTGACCGATGCATGGCAGGCCTATGCCGGCGCATGTGCTGGCCGCCGCGCCACCGTGCACGTCGCTGCCAAGGCAAACAGCAATCTCGCTGTGCTGAACGTGTTTGCAAGACTCGGCGCGAGCTTCGATATCGTCTCGGGCGGCGAACTCGCACGTGTGCTTGCGGCCGGCGGCAAAGCGGAAAACGTGGTGTTTTCGGGCGTCGGCAAGCGTGCTGACGAAATGCGCGAAGCGCTCGAGGCGGGCGTCAAATGCTTCAACGTCGAGTCGATTCCGGAGCTCGACCGCCTCAATGCAGTTGCCGCTTCAGTGGGAAAGACCGCGCCCGTTTCGCTGCGCGTGAATCCCGACGTCGACGCAAAAACGCATCCGTATATTTCCACCGGGCTGAAGTCGAACAAGTTCGGCGTGGCGTTCGACGAGGCGCGCGCCACCTATCGCGCCGCAGCAGCGATGACGCATCTCGAGGTAGTGGGGATCGACTGCCATATCGGCTCGCAGATTACCGAAATCGCGCCGTATCTTGACGCGGTGGACAAGCTGCTGGAGCTAGTCAAACAGATCGAAGCAGATGGTTTGTCGATCCGTCACATTGATGTGGGGGGCGGTCTCGGTATCACCTATGACGACGAAACCCCGCCCGATATCGGCGAGTTCGTGCGTACGGTACTCGATCACATCGAAGCGCGCGGTCATGGGCATCGCGAAGTGTATTTCGAGCCGGGGCGTTCGTTGGTGGGCAATGCCGGTGTGCTGCTCACGCGTGTCGAGTTTCTGAAGCCCGGCGCGGAAAAGAACTTTGCCATCGTCGACGCGGCGATGAACGATCTCGCGCGCCCGGCGATGTACGAGGCGTACCACGGTATTGAGCCGGTGGTGAAACGCGACACTCCGGCGCATGTGTACGACGTGGTCGGCCCAGTTTGCGAGAGTGGCGACTGGTTGGGCCGCGAGCGCCTGCTCGCAATCGAGCCGGGCGATCTGCTCGCCTTGCGCTCGGCAGGTGCGTATGGTTTCGTGATGAGCTCGAACTACAACACGCGTCCGCGGGCGGCCGAAGTCATGGTCGACGGTGAGAAAGCGTATGTGGTCCGCGCGCGCGAAGAAGTAAAGCAGCTGTTTGCCGGCGAAACCGTCCTGCCGGATTGAACACGCGAAGCGGACGCTTCACAAGCTGAAAACAAGAAGGCGATGCCACTGCGGCATCGCCTTTTTATTGGACGGTGGCTGAGACCACAAGCGCCGTCAGCGAAACGCGGTCACCTCTTCCCAGTTGACACCGCCCCACGCGCGCGCAGCCACGCAAGCAGCCGCCATCCCAGCAACGCAACCATAACCGCGCCATAGATCTTCGGCAGCAGCAGATCGTGCTTGCCGGATTTCATCCACCAGAAATGCAGGATCGCAAGTACCCCGATCGCATAGATCGCGCGGTGCAGCGTCTGCCAGCGGCGGCCAAGCTTTCTCACCATCGCTCGCGGCGAGGTCACGGCCAGCACGAGAAGCAGCAGAAACGCCGCGAAGCCGACCATGATGAATGGCCGCTTGCCAATATCCTTCAGAATCGCCGCCACGTCGAACCATTTGTCGAACCAGACATAGGTCGTGAAATGCAGCGTGGCGTAGAAGAACGTGTACAGACCCAGCATGCGCCGGAAACGCAGCAATGCCCCTACTCCGGTCAGGCGGCGCAGCGGCGTCACAGCAAGTGTGATGCACAGGAATACCAGCGTCCACAGACCGGTTGAGCGGGTGATGAACTCGATCGGGTTGGCGCCGAGCCGGTCCGTCAAGCCGAAGAACACGATGCGCGCGAGCGGATACCATGCCGCCACGAATACGGCGATCTTCGCAGGCACCACCCAGCGGCCGCCCGCTGCGGCGGAACGCTGCGCCGCGGGCGGCTGCCGCCGCGGGGTACGTTCAGACACGGTTGGTGTTTCAGAGGCCATCGCGATTCCCGCCTAGAAGTTCTTCTTCAGGTCCATGCCCTGATACAGCGACGCGACCTGATCGCCGTAGCCGTTGAACATCAGCGTCTTTCTCTTCGGTGTGAAGAAACCATCTTCTCCAATCCGCCGCTCGGTCGCCTGGCTCCAGCGCGGATGGTCGACGTTCGGATTCACGTTCGAGTAAAAGCCGTATTCGTTCGGCGCGTAGGTATTCCAGCTGGTGGCAGGCTGCTTGTCGACGAAGCGGATTTTCACAAGCGACTTGCCGCTCTTGAAGCCGTATTTCCACGGCACGATGATCCGCAGCGGCGCACCGTTCTGATTGGGCAACACTTCGCCGTATATGCCCACCGTCAGCAAGGTCAACGGGTTCATCGCTTCGTCCATCCGCAGGCCTTCCGAATACGGCCAGTCCAGAATCGGCGTGGACAGGCCGGGCATCTGCGACGGGTCAGCCAGCGTAATGAACTGCACGTATTTGGCATTGCCGTTCGGCTGGGCCCGCTTGATGAGTTCTGCAAGCGGAAACCCAATCCACGGCATCACCATCGACCAACCTTCCACGCAGCGATGCCGATACACCCGCTCCTCGAGCGGCGCCATCTTCAGGAGATCGTCGATGTCGAACACCTTGGCGTTCTTCACTTCGCCTTCGACACTCACCCGCCACGGATGCGGACGCAACGTGCCGGCATTCTGCGCAGGGTCGCTCTTGTCGGTTCCGAATTCGTAGAAGTTGTTGTAGGTGGTAATGTCCTTGTAAGGCGAAACCTTATCCACCGCGACGAATTTCGGATTGGTTTTCGCCGCCAGCTTCGGTCCTTTCGCATCCGGCGACGAGTACACGGCGAGCGCCTCGCCGCTCACGCCGAGCAAACTGCCCATCGCCACCGCGCCCGCCGCCCGCAACACGCGTCGACGGTTCTCGCGCTGGTGCTCGTACACGCGCTTCGGCGTGATTTCACTCGGGGCAATATCGTCGCCCTGCAGTGCAATCCTGTCGCTTCGCTTTATCCACATGGTGCTGCTCCTGCTGGCCCGGCGGGCTATGTTGATGATGGTCCGACTACTCATCCATAGGTACTGTTCTGGCGAACACTCTGGATGCACCAAAATTCCATGCACAAAGAAAAAACCGCCGGTGCGAAGCACACGGCGGTTCTTGGTCGGTCCGGAACAGCAGATCTTACAGCTTGCCGTAGCTATGCAGCCCGGACAGGAACATGTTGACGCCGAGGAACGCAAACGTCGTGACCAGCAGGCCCGTAAGCGCCCACCATGCCGCGACCGCGCCGCGCAGGCCCTTCATGAGCCGCATGTGCAGCCACGCAGCGTAGTTCAGCCAGACGATCAGCGCCCAGGTTTCCTTCGGATCCCAGCTCCAGTAGCCACCCCAAGCCTGCGCGGCCCAAAGCGCACCGAGGATCGTGGCGATCGTGAAGAACGCAAAACCGACCGCGATCGACTTGTACATCAGGTCGTCGAGCACGTCGAGCGGCGGCAGGCGGTCCACCAGCATGCCGTTTTCCTTGACCAGGTACGCAACGCCGACCATCGCTGACAGCGCGAAGCTGCCATAACCGATGAAGTTCGCCGGCACGTGAATCTTCATCCACCAGCTTTGCAGCGCCGGCACGAGCGGCTGGATCTGCTGCGCATCGCGGGAAATCGAGTACCACATCAGGAAGCCGACCGCGGCGCTGATCACCAGCAACACGAACGCGCCGAGCGCGCGGGTGTTGTAGTGCTGCTCGTAATACAGGTAGAAAAGCGCAGTGATCAGGCTGAACAGCACGAACACTTCGTACAGGTTCGAGATGGGGATGTGCCCGACGTCCGAGCCGATCAGATACGACTCATACCAGCGCACCATCAGGCCGACGAAGCCCATCAGCACCGCGGCCCACGTCATCTTCGAACCGATCGCAGCGCCCGTGGGCGAACGCGAAATCAGGCCGATCCAGTAAAACAGCGTGGCCAGCACAAACAGCGCGCTCATCCACAGAATCGCGGATTGGCTCGACAGGAAATATTTGAGGAAGAACGCGCTATCGGCACGCGTTAGATCGCCCTGGTAGGTCTGGATCGCGAAGAGCGACAGCACCGCGATACCGGCGATCAAGAGTCGCGCCGGCTTCCAGCGCCAGCCGAGCGTTACGAACACCGGCACCGCGCACACCAGGATCAGCTTGTCGTAGTAATTCATGAACGGGTGATAGCGCCACAGCGCGAAACCCGCACCCGCGACCATCGCCACCGCAAACAGCCAGTCGAAAACGCCAAGGCGCTTCAAGAAGGAGCGCTCGTCGAGCAGCGCCGGAAGCTGCGCCGAACTGGCTGCCGCGTTCTTGGGCGACGCGTTACCACGCGAGGGAGATGAGGAAACCTGAGTCAAGTCCATGATCTTACCGGGTCGTATCTTGTGAACCTGCGGACGATGTGCCGGAGGTGCCGCCATTCTCGGCAGCGTCACTGGGTTGGGCACCCAGTACAGCGCCGACAGCGTCGCGCGTCTGGGCGAACTCCTTGTCGAAGTCGAGCGTCTTGCGCGCGCTCGACATCGCCATCACGACGTTCGTACCGTGAGCGGTATCTTTGATCCAGAACCACAGGCGCCGTTCGCGGACGTAGAACATCGAGAAGATGCCCAATACGAGGAGCAGGCTGCCAAGATACACGACTTTTTTGCCGGGCGCGCGCGTCAACTGAAATACCGAAGCTTGCACCTGCTTAAACGAGTCGAGATGTAAATAGACCGGCGATCCATACAAAAAGCTGTCAGATATCGCGTTGATCGAGCTCTGGATAAAGAGGCTCGTGTCTGCCGAGGGCGTTGCGGCGGGCTCGCCGGCCTGTTCACGGGCCAGTTGCCATACATCCCAGGTCGAGCCTTCGAGCATGCGCAGCAGCAGCGAGGCCGCTTTTTCCTGCTCGCCTTTGGGCACCGAATGGTCGATAAACGCGGCAATTGCCTGGAAGCCACCAATGTTCTGTCCGCCCTGCATCACGCCGACACTGTTGTCGCCGCCTGCAAAGAGGGTCAGGACGCGCAGCGCGCTTTCTTCAAGGTGTTGCTGCAGATCAGGGTTCGATGCCGGCACCGAGCGCAGTGCGAAACGGTGCGCCGCGGCGGCACGCGTGGCCGGATTCTCGAGCGCGGCGCGCAGGTTCATCCATTCATTGACTGTGCCGCCCTGGTCCGCGGGAATGCGCAGATAGCGGAACGGGTCGTCCGGATTGATGCGCATGCCGGCGAGAAACATCTTCTCGCCGCCCACATCGACCGGCAGCATGTAGTTGTTGTACTCGCGCGCCTGTCCGTCCTTGCCGCGCACCTTGTACTGCACCGACGGGCCGACGTTATGCAGGTCCAGCGGCTTCGAGGTCTTGGCGCCCGAGCCGAGTCGCTCGTCGAAGGCTTCCTTCAGCGTCTGATGCGCGACGCCGCGCGCATCATTGGCACCGCTGCCGTTCGAGATGTTTTCCACGTTGATGGCGCGGAAATCGGCGAATTCGATGGTCTGGCCGTCCGCCCCGGGCACCGCGCTGCCCAACGGCACCGAATTGCCGATCGTGCCGCCGAACGGAGCCGTTTTGGCGCTAGTGCCCGACATCGGGAAGGCGGTCATCTGCATCTGCGAGCCGCCATCCTGGAAGCTCGACTGGTAGATCGAAACGCCGTCGTACTCGAACGGCTTGTTCACTTCGACGCGTGCCGGAATTTTCTGACCAGTCTTATGATCGATCACGACGATATCGCTCGCGAACAGCTTCGGCATGCCAGTCGAGTAGTAATCGACGATGAACTTGTTCAACTGGATCGAAAACGGCAAGTCCTGGATCAACGACCCGTTCGGCTGGTTAAGGATCGCCGTGGAGACGTGCTCGCCTTCCGGTACCCACGCGTAGCCGCGGAACGTCGGATTGGACTGGGACAGACGGTGTTCGGGCGGAATGTCGCTGATCACCGTGTTGCTGCTGATGGGCGTCTTGTTGAACATCCACATCTGCAGCTTGATCGGCAGATTGCTGTCGAGCAGGCCGCCCAGACAAATGACGACGATCGCGATGTGAGCCGAAATATAGCCGAGCTTGGTGAGCGCGCCGCGCTTGGCGGCGATCAGCGTCGCGCCATCCGATTCCCGCGTCACGAACTTGTAGCCAAGCCGGCCCGACAGCTTCGCCAACGTGGCGGTGGCCTGTTCGCGTGAGCCCTCGACGGCGAACTCGCCCTTGTGGTGAAACGCGCGCAGGCTCGATTCGCGGACCTTGTCCTTCCAGCTCTTCATGTCGGCGATCATCTTCGGCGCATTGCGGATCACGCAAAGCGAAACCGAAACCATCAGAAAGCCGAGGATCAGCATGAACCACCAGGCGCTGTACACGGTGTACAGGCTCAGCGAGCGGAAGATATCCGCCCAGAACGGGCCGAACTGATTGACGTAGTTGGGATACGGGTCGTCCTGGGTGAGGACGGTGCCGATGATGCTCGCGATCGCCAGAACCACCAGCAGCGCGATGGCGAATCGCATCGAACTCATCAACTCGATGACGCGACGCATGGGCCGATGGCCCGACGTTATTTCAATACCCGACGTGGTGACGCTCATTCACACTCCGACAGAACAGCAAAAAAGGGTGAACGGCCGCCGCTGACGCATGAAGCGAGCGACGCCATCACCCTTTTCTTGTTTTTTCACCGGCCTCGCTGGGCCGGTTGCACTTGCGTGCGGACTTCCTAATGCAAGCCCGCGATGTAATCAGCCACAGCCTTGATATCGCTATCCGACAGCCGCGAGGCAATAGTATGCATCGGGTCGCTGTTGTTGCGCGCGCCCGGACCCTGCGTGAACGCGTTCAACTGCGTCACCGTATATTCCGCCCACTGCCCCGACAGACGCGGATACTGCACCGGAATGCCCTGGCCTGTAGGACCGTGGCAACTTGCACACGCCGGAACAGCGCGTTCGACGATGCCCGCGCGATAAATCTTCTCGCCTAGCGGGACAGTGTTCTTGTCGTGTGCGTAACCGGGCTTCGGCGTCTGCGCCGCAAAATACGCGGCGACGTTAACCATATCCTGGTTGGACAGCGCTGCGGCCATGCCGGCCATAATCGCATTATTACGCGCAGGCTGCTTGGCGCCGGGCTGGATTTTGAAATCCATCAACTGCTTGACGAGATATTCGGGGTGCTGGCCGGCCAGCTTGGGATAAGCCCCGCCGGTGCTATTACCGTCGGCGCCGTGACACGACGCACAAACCTGCGTCGCAATTGCCTGTCCCCGATTGACGTCCGGTTTTGCCGGATCTGCTGCTCGCGCCTGAACTGCTAAACCTGAAAGACCTGCCGCTACTTGGAATACTATCAGTGCTTTGCACAGTCGATTCATTCGCACACCCTGTTTCGTCTTGTGGGAATTAGAGGTTCTGCAAAACGACGGCGACCGATTTACCGCAGAGGCACGCGCGCTGGCCCCCTCCTCAGGTCTTCAGTAAATTCAGTAAACCATCATATTGTACAATAACTCGCTAATCGCTTAGACGCCAGTCGGGCTTGACCCGTCCCCACCCCGGGTTCCCCGGCGTCTCATATTCTGGTTCCCCCATGTCCTTCCTGCTCCACCAGTCCCGCTTCTTCACGACCGTCAATCACTTGCGTGATCTGCCGGCCACCCCGCAACCCGAAATCGCATTTGCGGGACGCTCGAATGCGGGGAAGTCGACGGCGATTAATCTGCTGTGCAACCAGAAACGTCTCGCTTTTGCCAGTAAGACCCCGGGCCGTACGCAGCATATCAACTACTTCTCGGTAGGGCCTGCGGCGGAGCCGGTGGCCCACCTGGTGGATTTGCCCGGCTACGGTTATGCGGAAGTGCCTGGCGCCGCCAAGGCGCATTGGGAGGCGTTGCTGTCGAGCTATCTGCAGCAGCGCTCGCAACTGCGCGGCATGATCCTGATGATGGATTCGCGCCGCCCGTTGACCGATCTGGACCGGGTGATGATCGAGTGGTTTGCGCCGACCGGTAAGCCGATCCACACCTTGCTGACAAAGTGCGACAAATTGACGCGGCAAGAGAGCATCAACGCGCTACGGGCCACTCACAAGGGGCTGGCCGAATATACGGCCGCTGGCTTTCGGGGAGAATTGACCGCCCAGTTGTTCTCGGCGCTCAAGCGGGTCGGTCTGGACGAGGCTCATGAGCTGATTGAAAGCTGGCTCGTCCCTGAGGATGCGGGTAGCACGGAAGACGTGGCCGCCTCTGAATAGCTGCCGCTGCCAGGCTAAGGACAGGCCTGGTCTGGGCCCTTTTTCGTTCGCCCATAAAAAAACCCGCCGCAACTGACGGCGGGCCAAACAGCCTAATCGAAAAACGACAGGCACCCGCTCAGGGAGGAGAAGCGGGGAGGTCAGCGCATCGCGCCTTGCTCGATCGGTATGATATACCATTGTCTCGAAAAGAGTTTTCAGCAGGCTCGGGCACGCGCTGTTGCTTTGCCATCTCCACGCAATCCAAGACATTCATATGAGCTTCTATCCGCATCACCGTCCGCGCCGCATGCGCCGTGACGACTTCTCGCGCCGTCTCATGCGCGAAAACATCCTCACCACCAACGACCTGATCTACCCCGTGTTCATCGTCGAAGGCACCAACGTGCGCCAAGCCGTGGCGTCGATGCCGGGCGTGGAACGCGTGTCGGTCGATCTGCTGATGGGCGTCGCCGAACAGTGCGTCGCGCTTGGCGTGCCGGTGCTATCGCTGTTTCCGGCGATCGAGCCGTCGTTGAAGACGCCGGACGGCCGCGAGGCGACCAACGCTGCCGGGCTGATTCCGCGTGCCGTCCGTGAACTGAAAAAGCATTTCCCGGAACTAGGCGTTCTTACCGACGTTGCGCTCGATCCCTACACGAGCCACGGCCAGGACGGCGTGATCGACGAAGCGGGCTATGTGATCAACGACGTGACCGTCGAGATCCTCGTCGAGCAGGCCCGCGCACAAGCGGAAGCGGGCGTGGATATCGTGGCGCCGTCGGACATGATGGACGGGCGCATCGGCGCAATCCGCGAAATGCTGGAGAGCGAGGATCACATCCATACGCGGATCATGGCCTACTCGGCCAAGTTCGCGTCGGCGTTCTACGGCCCGTTCCGCGATGCCGTCGGTTCCGCGACGAACCTCGGCAAGAGCAACAAGATGACCTATCAGATGGACCCGTCGAATTCGGATGAAGCGCTGCGCGAAGTGCGCGCGGACATCGAAGAAGGCGCGGACATGGTGATGGTGAAGCCCGGTATGCCGTACCTCGATATCGTCCGCCGCGTGAAGGACGAGTTCCGCTTTCCGACTTATGTGTATCAGGTGAGCGGGGAATACGCGATGCTCAAGGCGGCCGCGCAAAACGGCTGGCTCGATCACGACAAGGCAATGATGGAATCGCTGCTGGCGTTCAAGCGGGCCGGTGCGGATGGCGTGCTGACGTATTTCGCGCTGGATGCCGCGCGGATTTTGCACGCGCAGAAGTGATGCGGGTTGTTGCGCGAGGTTGGGCGCCTCGCGGTGGATGATGTCCGACGCAGACGACGTTCAGGCGGTTTGAAGTTTGACGTTTGATGAAAGCGGAGACGCCGGGAAAGGGTCTCCGCTTTTTTAATGGCTGAAAAAGTCCCGCTTGCCGTTTGCGAAGGCGGGCTTCGGGCTTCGGCGACTACGATTGCGGCGGCGTGGCCAAGCGGTCGAGGCTGTGCAGGAACGTGTCAGCCGACTCGTAGCCGACGACGCGCAATACCTCCGCTCCGCTTGGGTCAAAGAAGATGATGCCCGGAGGCCCAAACAGCTTGAAGCGCTTCAGCAATGTCTGGTCATCCGGGTTGTTGGCGGTCACGTCCGCGCGCAGCAGATTGAGTTGCTGCAGCCGGGCATGCACGCGCGGGTCGCTGAAGGTGAATTTCTCCATTTCCTTGCAGCTCACGCACCAGTCCGCATAGAAGTCCAGCATCGCCGGTTGGGCGGCGGCTTTTACAGCCTGGTCAAGCTGGGTCGACGAACGTACCGGGGCAAACGTTAGACTGTCTGCCGCAGTAGCGGCGTTCGCTGCGCCTGACGGGGCGCCGGCCACTTCGCTTGGTCCGCCGCGCGCAGCCAGTATTGCGAGCGGCTTAATCGGATCCGATGATCCGGCCGCGAGACCGACTAGCAGCACTACGGCCCAGACGGTCAGCGCGACGCCCAGGCCCCGGCCGAGCCTGCGCCAAACCGAACTGGCGCCAACCGCCGGCGAGAACAATCCCAACGAGGCAGCGGCAACCAGCAGCCACAGCGCGCTCAACAACATTTGCGCGGTCGCACCCAACACTGGCCAGACAATCCACAGCGCAGCGGCGAGTAGCACCACTCCGAAGAAGACTTTTACTCCGTCCATCCACACACCCGCACGCGGCAGCAAGGTACCTGCGCCCAAGCCGATGATCAGCAACGGAACGCCCAGGCCGATGCCCATCGAGAACAGCGCGATCCCGCCGAGCACCGCGTTGCCTGTGTGGGCGATAAACGCCAGGATCGCGAACAGCGGCGCGGTCATGCAAGCGCCGACGACCAGCGCGGACAGCGCGCCCATCGCCGCCACCGCCGCGAACTTGCCACCGGAGCGCCCTTGCGATGCACGCGATGCGCCGTCCTGCCAGCGTTGCGGCAAAGCGATGTCGTAACCGGCGATCAGCGTCACCGCGAACACCGCCAGCAGCA
>NZ_JAMFSB010000008.1 GCF_026225065.1 Paraburkholderia sp.
GCTGCGCATGAGCGCCGATCAGGTCTATGAACAGGCGCGTCTCGCCACGCGGTTCGCGCGCAAGTTCACCGATGACGTCGAATTCTCGCCGGAAGACGGCAGCCGCTCGGATCTCGACTTCCTGTGCCGCGTGCTGGAAGCGGTGATCGATGAAGGCGCCACCATCATCAATATTCCCGATACGGTCGGCTACGCCGTGCCGGAAGGCTACGGCAACCTGATCAAGACCATCCGCGAACGCGTGCCGAATTCGGACAAGGCGGTGTGGTCCGTGCATTGCCACGATGACCTTGGCATGGCGGTCGCGAATTCGCTGGCCGGCGTGCATATTGGCGGGGCGCGTCAGATCGAATGCACGATCAACGGTCTGGGCGAGCGCGCAGGCAACACGGCACTGGAAGAAGTCGTGATGGCGATGAAGACGCGCAAGGATTACTACGGGCTGGAACTCGGTATCGATACGACGCATATCGTGCCGACCTCGAAGCTCGTCTCGCAGATCACCGGTTTTGTCGTGCAGCCGAACAAGGCTGTCGTTGGCGCGAACGCGTTTGCGCACGCGTCGGGCATTCACCAGGATGGCGTGCTCAAAGCGCGTGATACCTACGAAATAATGCGCGCCGAGGACGTGGGCTGGGCGACCAACAAGATCGTGCTCGGCAAGTTGTCGGGTCGTAACGCGTTCAAACAGCGCCTGGAAGATCTCGGCGTGTCGCTGGAATCGGAAACGGATGTGAACGCCGCGTTCGTGCGCTTCAAGGAACTCGCCGATCGTAAATCCGAGATCTTCGACGAAGACATCATGGCGATCGTCTCCGAAGAATCCGCGGAAATGCAGGCGAAGGAAACGTTCCGCTTCGTGTCGCTGGCGCAGCACTCGGAAACGGGTGAGCAGCCGCACGCACGCGTGGTGTTTGCCGTCGATGGTATCGAAGTGCAGGGTGAATCGCGTGGCAATGGCCCGGTCGACGCGACGCTGCACGCGATCGAATCGAAGGTGACGAGCGGCGCTGAGCTGGTGTTGTATTCGGTGAACGCGATTACCACCGGCACGCAGGCGCAGGGTGAAGTGACCGTGCGTCTGTCGAAGAGCGGACGGATTGTGAACGGCGTGGGCACGGATCCGGATATTGTGGCGGCATCGGCGAAAGCGTATCTCGCGGCGTTGAACAAGCTTCACTCGAAAGTTGAGAAGCTGAATCCGCAGCTTTCCTCAATTTGATTCGATTGAGCGAAGCGCGTATCCCGCGCTTCATCGGTTAAAAACGGCTCTCGCCACAAGCGAGGGCCGTTTTTCATTGCAGCTTTATTTGACGGACGCCCGTTTGAAAAACGCCATGCGCTGTTGCAAGCTCGGCCGTTCGCGCGCCGTGCGCTCAAGCTGCCGGCATTCCACATGGATACCGCGCTCGGGGGCATCTGCGACGAATTTATCGATGAGTTCGCGCACGTCGGGATCGACGAAATCAGCGCGGCTCGCGTCCACAATGAGCGTCGCGTTGTCCGGAATCTGCCGCAAGTGATGCTTGAGAGATACCTTCCCAAGAAACGACACGTCCTTGCGAAACGACAGCAGGAAGTGATCGTCGTGCTGCGCGACAGTGATAGGCCGCTGCAGATTCGCATGAATCGCAAGCCCGATACTGCAAGCAATTCCCAGCAGGATGCCGATCAGCAGGTCGGTCGTGAGCACGCCCAAGATCGTCACGATGAACGGCGCGAAGCGTTCGAATCCCTGCTTGGCAACGGCCGCGAATAACGAAGGTTTCGCCAGCTTCAGTCCCGTGAAAATCAGGATCGCGGCGAGGCACGCGAGCGGAATCAGGTTGATCACGGCCGTCAGCGCGAACACGCTCGCGAGCAGGAACACACCGTGGATGACGGCCGACCAGCGGCTCTGCGCGCCTGCGTGGACATTGGCGGAACTGCGCACAATGACCGAGGTGATCGGCAACGCGCCGATCGCGCCCGCCATCATATTGCCGATGCCCTGCGCCTTCAGTTCCCGATCCGGATGTGCGGTGCGCTTCTTCGGATCGATCTGCTCGACGGCTTCGAGGCTCAGCAACGTCTCCAGACTTGCGACGATGGCAAGTGTCATCGCGAGCCGCCAGACATCGGGATTGACGAGCCGCTCGAAGTCAGGCCAGTCGAACGCCGCGTTCAACGCGGCAAACGAGGCCAGCGACGGCAGCAATACGCGATGTTCCGCCGGCGGCGCAAAGCCCGGCGCGGCGAAGTCGAGCACCAGCGTAATCGCAATGCCGAGGATGACCACCGCGAGTGGCGCCGGCAACGCGCGTACCAGCGCAAAGCGGCGCATCGCTTTCGTTTCCCAGCCGGCCAATATCGCGATTGAGAGCACGGCGACAGCGCACGCCACGAGGGACATCGCGCCGAACGGCGTATCGAGCGTGCCGGAGGATTGCGCGGCAACGTGAGCGCTGCCGTTGGCAAAGCCGGCAGCAAGCGGCACCTGCTTGATGATCAGCAACAAGCCAATGGCCGCAAGCATTCCTTTGATGACCGACGACGGCACGTAGGCTGCGAAGCGTCCGGCTTTCAGCATGCCGAAACCGAACTGGATCGCGCCGGCGAGCATCACGGCCATCAGGAAGGTCGAAAAACTGCCGAGCCTGGCAATGCCATCGACGACGATGACCACCAGTCCCGCCGCCGGCCCGCTCACGCTCAGGTGCGAGCCGCTCAGCAGTGCAACGACCAGCCCGCCGATAATCCCCGACAGCAAGCCGGCAAACGGTTCGACGCCGGAGGCGTTGGCGATGCCAAGACATAGCGGCATCGCGACAAGGAAGACGACAGTTCCCGCGAACAGGTCGCGCGGGAAGGTTGCAA
>NZ_JAMFSB010000121.1 GCF_026225065.1 Paraburkholderia sp.
CGCTCGAACTCGGCGGCTTCATGCGGATAGTGCTTACGATAGGCTTCGAACCGCTTCGTCCAGTCGGCTTCAGCAGCCGCGCCACGCTCGCCGGCGTCCCAGAGCGCACGGGCCTCGGCCGGCAGCGCAAAAGGCGGATGCTCCCAGCCGAGCGCGCGGCGCGTGTTCACGGCTTCATCGGCGCCGAGCGGCGCGCCGTGTACATCGTGCGTGCCCGCTTTCGATGGCGACCCTTTGCCGATCACCGTCTTGCAGCAGATCAGCGTCGGGCGGGCCGCTGCGCGCGCAGCACGCAGTGCCTGATCGACCGCGTCGACGTCGTGTCCATCCACGTCGCGCACGACGTGCCAGCCGTAGGCGGCAAAACGCGCCGGCGTGTCGTCGCTGAACCACTGCGCGACGTGGCCGTCGATCGAAATGCCGTTGTCGTCGTACAGCACCGTGAGCTTGTCGAGCTTCAAGGTGCCGGCAAGCGACGCCGCCTCGTGCGAGATGCCTTCCATCAGGCAACCGTCTCCGGCAAACACGTAAGTGCGGTGATCCACGATCGAGTGGCCGGTCCGGTTGAATTCACGCGCGAGCAGCGCCTCGGCGAGCGCCATGCCGACCGCGTTGGCCAGTCCCTGCCCGAGTGGTCCCGTGGTCGTTTCGACGCCGGGTGTGACGCCCACCTCCGGATGCCCCGGCGTCTTGCTGTGCAATTGCCTGAAGCGCCTGAGTTCGTCGATCGGCAGGTCGTAGCCGGTGAGATGCAGCAGTCCGTACAACAGCATCGAGCCATGCCCGTTCGACAGCACGAAGCGGTCGCGATCGGGCCACGCAGGATTGCGCGGATTGTGTTTTAGATGGCGGTCCCACAGCGCGACGGCAATCTCGGCCATGCCGAGCGGCATGCCCGGATGACCCGATTTAGCGGCTTCGACCGCATCGATCGCGAGCACGCGCAGCGCGTCGGCCATCAGCCGGGTCGCCGGGATTGTGGGTGTTGCTGGTGTTGGTGTTGCAACGGAATTTGCGACGGCACTCATCGAAGCTCTCCTTGCACGAAATCAACCACGGTGTGGCTCGGCGCCTCAGGCGCGCGAGCGCCGGTCGGTCAGTTGCAGAATCATCGGCGTGAAAATCAGCTGCATCGCGAGGCCCATCTTGCCGCCCGGCACGACGATCACATTCGGCCGCGACATGAACGAGTCGTGCAGCATCGTCAGCAGATACTGGAAGTCGATCCCCTTCGGCCGCGCGAAACGGATCACGACGAAGCTCTCGTCCGGCAGCGGAATTTCGCGGGCGGTGAACGGATTCGACGTGTCCACGGTCGGCACGCGCTGGAAGTTCACATGCGTGCGTGAGAACTGCGGGCAGATATAGTTGACGTAGTCCGGCATGCGCCGCAGGATCGTATCGACCACGGCCTCATGCGAGTAGCCGCGCATGGTCTGGTCACGATGCAGTTTCTGGATCCATTCGAGATTGATGATCGGCACGACGCCGATCAGCAGATCCGCATGCCGCGCGATGTCGATGCTGTCCGTCACCGCGGCGCCGTGCAGGCCTTCATAGAACATCAGATCGGTGTCCGGCGTCACCTCCTCCCACGGCGTGAAGGTTCCGGCATCCTGCTTGTAGAGCCGCGTTTCGGGTTCGTCGTGCACATAGTGGCGCAACTTCCCGGTGCCGCTTTCTCCATAATGGGCAAACAGTGCCTCGAGTTCTTCGAGCAGATTCGCTTGCGGTCCGAAATGGCTGAAGTTCAGTGCGCCATCTCGCTCGTGCTGCTTCATCGCTTCGCGCATGCCGTTGCGGTCATAACGATGAAAGGCGTCGCCTTCGACGATCTGCGCCTTGATCTTTTCGCGCCGGAAAATATGGGTAAAACTCTTCATCACAGTCGTGGTGCCCGCGCCGCTCGAACCGGTCACCGCGATGATTGGGTGCTTGACTGACATGCGTTTGTCTCCGGATGATCTAAGCCGTGAAACCCGGCAGAAACAGCGAACGCCGGCTAAAGAGCGGCGACGTAAAGGGTTGATCCTCGCCGCGGTCGTATTCACCGTGATAGCGCTCAATGCGTTCCACCTCGTTCTTCGAGCCGAGGATCACCGGCACCCGTCCATGTAGCGCACGTGGCACGACGTCGAGAATACGTTCGCGCCCGGTGATCGAAAGGCCGCCGGCCTGTTCGATCAGAAAGCTCATTGGGTTGGCTTCGTACAATAGCCGCAAGCGCCCTTCCATGGCCGGTATCTTCGAGTCGCGCGGGTACATGAACACGCCGCCGCGCATCAGGATGCGATGCACCTCGGCGACCATCGACGCGATCCAGCGCATATTGAAGTCGCTTGCGCGGCAACCGCTGCGGCCGTCCTTGCACTCCTGTACATAGCGGCGCACCGGCGGTTCCCAGAACCGTTCGTTCGACGCGTTGATTGCGAATTCAACCGTGTCTTCTGGAATGCGAATGTTCGAATGAGTGAGCACGAAGTTGCCGATGTCACGCTCCAGCGTGAAACCATGCGTGCCGTTGCCGACCGAGAGCACGAGCATCGTCGAAGGTCCGTAGACGGCGTAGCCCGCCGCGACCTGCTCGCGGCCCGGTTGCAGAAACGCTGACTCACCGACCGGCGCCTGCGAATCGGCCTGATTGCCATTGCGCAGCACCGAAAAGATCGATCCCACCACGCCATTGATGTCGATATTCGACGAACCGTCGAGCGGATCGAAGGCGAGCAGAAAGTCGCCACGAGGATAGCCCGGCGGAATCGGGTAGACCGCCTCCATTTCCTCGGACGCCATCGCCGCGAGCAGTCCGTCCCACTCGCACTGCTGCACGAAGATCTCGTTGGTCGAAACATCGAGCTTCTTCTGCTCCTCGCCGTGCGTGTTGATGCTATGCGCGGAACCGTAGTGACCGCCGAGCGCGCCTTTGGTGAGCATCGCGGAGATCGACTTGATCGCAGCGGCCACGTCGATCAGGAGCGCTGAAAGGCCCGCGTTCTGCGCGCGAGGCTGGCGGTCGAGCGTGTCGATCAGGAACTTCGAGAGGGTCGTACGTCCGTCTTGCATGGCGATCTCCTGAGGGATGGTTTTCGTTTAGCCTGGCGGCGCCGGCACGGCGCGCGTTGCATGAGAGGACACAGGCGCCTCGTCGCTTGCCGCGAGCGGTTCGGCGAACACGCGGCTCCCGCGAATGTCGGCGGCCGCAATCAGGGTGAGCGCGGCGGCGTCGATGGCCGCGCCGCCCCGCATCGCCGTGGCGAACAGGCGATTGGCCTGGCGCAGCCGCGAGCGATCGAGCGCATTGCGCACCGAGCGCGCGTTAGCAAAATTCGGCTGGCGGGTGCGCAGCGCGAGATAGTCCGCGAAAGCGCGCCGCGAGTCGGCGTCGAACCGGTAATGCATCGTCGCGAGCATCCGCTCGGCGATGTCGAGCAGTTCCGCGTCGTCGTAGTCGGGAAACGTGATGTGATGCGCAATCCGCGAACGAAAACCCGGATTGCTCTCGAAGAACACTTCCATGCGCGCCGCGTAACCGGCGAGAATCACCACGAGATCGTCACGCTGGTTTTCCATGGTTTGCAGCAGGATCTCGATCGCCTCCTGACCGTAGTCGCGTTCGTTTTCCGGGCGATACAGGTAATACGCTTCGTCGATGAAGAGCACGCCGCCCATCGCGCGCTTCAACACCTCGCGTGTTTTCGGCGCGGTATGGCCGATGTACTGGCCGACCAGGTCGTCGCGCGTCACTGAAACCAGATGATTGCGGCGAATGTAGCCCAGCCGGTGCAGCACTTCGGCCATGCGCAGCGCGACCGTGGTCTTGCCGGTGCCGGGATTGCCGGAGAAACACATATGCAGGGTCGGCGCGCCGCCTGCGAGACCGAGCGACGCGCGGGCCCGCTCGACGAGCAGATGGGCCGCGACCTCGCGAATACGGGTCTTCACCGGGACGAGCCCGACCAGATCGCGATCGAGCTCGGCCAGCACATCGCCGATGCCGGAGTCGCGATAGAGCGCGGCGAGATCGACATTGGGCACTTGTGCGCAGTTCATCTTCTAGCGCCCCGATACATATCGCTCACCTGAGGGCCGGTCGCCCGCGTAGCCGGACAGCCCGTAACGTTGCACACGTCCCACACCGTCCTGGCGCGTGAGGCGAAAGCCCGGTTCGTCGTCCGGACGGTTGACGATAAACGACAGACGCATCGTCTCGAAGCCGCGCACCGAATCGAACGCGTTGATCTTGATGTAGTGCTGCGGCCGCGCCGCGCGGCACGCCTTCACTTCCTGCAACACGCCGGCCGCGTCGTGCAGATCGAACATCGGCATGCCCCACATTTCCCAATAGGTGTTGCGCGGATGCGGGTCGTCGGTGTATTCGACCGAACAGGCCCAGCCCTGGCGCAGCGCGTAGTCGATCTGCAAGCTGATCTCCTCGTCGGTCAGTTCCGGCAAGAAGGAAAACGTGCCCTGTGTAATACGCATGACGTACCTCGTTGATGAATGCACCGATCGGAAACAGCGCCAACAGTCTTCCGCGCAGTGCGGTTGCACTGCTATCGGAGCTGCATTGAGAACCCTTGAATACCTGCTTCAGACGCGAGCCGCTCAGGCCGCAGTCGGCGTGGAGGCGAAATCCGGCGTGTCGGTCGACGCGTAGTTGAACGTCACATCCCGCCACGTATCGAGCGCCTGCTTGAGCGGCGTGCACCAGCGCGCCGCGGCTTCGAGAATCTCCGGCCCTTCGTGCACGATGTCGCGGCCCTCGTTGCGGGCCTTCACCATCGTTTCGAGCGCAACGCGATTCGCTACCGCGCCCGCCTGGATACCGGCCGGATGGCCGATCGTGCCGCCGCCGAACTGCAGGATCGCGTCGTCGCCGAACAGGTCGAGCAGTTGATGCATCTGCCCAGCATGAATGCCGCCCGAGGCCACCGGCATCACCTTGCGCAAGCCGGCCCACGGCTGGTCGAAGAAAATCCCGCGTGACAGATCGACCTCGTTGTGCGCCTCGCGGCACACGTTGTAATAGCCCTGTACCGACAGCGGATCGCCTTCGAGCTTGCCGACCGCAGTGCCCGCATGCGCGTGATCGACGCCCGCCATGCGCAGCCACTTCGCGATCACGCGAAACGAGATGCCGTGATTGCGCTGCCGCGTATAGGTACTGTGACCCGCACGATGCAGATGCAGAATCATGTCGTTCCTGCGCGCCCAGCGCGCCATCGATTGAATCGCGGTCCAGCCGATCACGAGATCGATCATCACGATGCAGGAACCCAGTTCCTTTGCGAATTCGGCGCGCTCATACATGTCTTCCATCGTGCCGGCCGTCACGTTCAGGTAGTGGCCTTTGACTTCACCCGTTTCCGCTTGCGCGCGATTCACTGCCTCCATCGAAAACAGAAAACGGTCGCGCCAGTGCATGAAGGCTTGCGAGTTGATGTTCTCGTCGTCCTTCAGAAAATCGAGGCCGCCGCGCAACCCTTCATATACGACGCGGCCATAATTCTTGCCCGACAAACCGAGCTTCGGCTTGACGGTTGCGCCAAGCAGCGGCCGGCCGTACTTGTCGAGCCGCTCGCGCTCGACGACGATGCCCGTCGGCGGCCCCTGGAAGGTCTTCAGATAAGCAACAGGTATGCGCATGTCTTCGAGACGCAACGCCTTGAGCGGTTTGAAGCCGAACACATTGCCGATGATCGAGGCGGTCAGGTTGGCGACCGAACCCTCTTCGAACAGATCCAGTTCATAGGCGATGTACGCGAAATACTGCGGCTCGCCGGCGCTCGCGCCCGGCACGGGATCGACGCGGTAGGCTTTCGCGCGGTACATGTCGCACGCAGTCAGGCGGTCGGTCCACACCACGGTCCAGGTTGCCGTAGACGATTCGCCGGCCACGGCCGCCGCCGCTTCCTCCGGATCGACGCCAGGCTGCGGCGTGATGCGAAAGAGCGCGATGATGTCGGTGTCTTTCGGCGTGTAATCGGGCTGCCAGTAGCCCATCTCGCGATACTTCATGACGCCCGCGGCGTACCGTTCGCGAGGCTTCTGCGCATCACGCGGCTTGTGTATGGAATCAATGACCGGTTGACTGAAATCGTTCATGACATATCCTCGAAGGTGAACAGGTGCGCTGCCGGAACAACGAAGCGCTTGTTTGCACTGTATGCAGGAACGCAGCCTCTGAGAATTCACGATTTAATTTGGCAGACTTAACCGATCCGTTATCGATTGCAGAATGCGAAGCGATTTTTCAACACGCGCACTGGCAATCGATGGAGAATGATCTGCACGGGAATCGCGAGCACCGTGTGACAGGAGGACAGAACCGTTCTGCCCGTCATGGAACACTTTGCTGCATTACCGGAACAGTGCGCGGCGCGAGCGCATCGTGCCGTGCGCACGGTGGTCGCACCGGCGTAATTCGGCAAACGCTGCATTGCGGCGCGCCAATACGTCGCTTATGCCCCGTCATCGAAAACCCGGCATGGAGCTTGCGTAGTAACCAACGCCAATGAAGTCCGGCATCACGCCGGGCCGACGGCGCAACGCTGTACCAACACCAGGAGGAAACACGTATGCAATGGACGACTCCGAGCTACACCGATATGCGTCTTGGTTATGAAATCACGATGTATATCGCTACGCGTTAAGCCCGCTCGGGCCGCAACACGCGGCCCTTCGGCGGATTTGTGTTAATCCCTAGCTAACCGGCCGGCTTTTCGGCGCTGCCAGGACACGCGTTCCCATCCATGATCCACGAAACGATCGTCACCACGGCAGCGTGCGATGGCCGTCCTCATATCGCGCCGATGGGGGCCCGTTACGAGGACGACTTCGTGATCCTCTCGCCTTTTCGCCCGTCGGTCACACTCGACAATATCGTCGCGTCGCGCGCTGCAGTGCTGAACTTCACCACGGACGTCCGTATCTTCGCCGGCTGCGTCACGCATTGCGCGAGCGACTGGCCCACCGTCGCCGCCAGCCGTGTGGCGAGCATCAGGCTCGCCGCCTCGCTGGCACACGCTGAACTCGAACTCGACGAACTGCGCGATGACAAGGAGCGCCCGGTGCTGCGCATGAAATGCGTGCACCGCGAAAACCATGCGCCATTCACCGGTTTCAACCGCGCCCAGGCCGCGGTGGTGGAAGGCGCGATTCTCGTGAGCCGGCTGTTCATGCTGCCGGCAGACAAGGTGGACCGCGAAATGGCCTACCTGCAGATCGCCATCGACAAAACCGCGGGCGAGGTCGAACTCACCGCCTGGGGGTGGCTCACCGCCGCGATCGCGCGGCATCGCGAGAGCCTCGCATCTTCCGGCGGTTCAGCCGCCGAACTCACAGCGCACTAGTCTGTCCCGTCTTTTCGGAGAATATCGATGACCGCATTGCTCGCGAGCGTCCGCTCGGACGACGAGGCATTGGACGCCGCCCGTGCCGGCGCCGAACTGATCGACCTGAAGGAGCCGAACGCGGGCGCGCTCGGCGGACTGTCGATCGGCGACATCACGCGTATCGTCCGCCAGTTGCGCGCCAGTTACCCGGTCAAGCCGATTAGCGCAACGATCGGCGACGTGCCGGCGGACGCGCTCGACGAAATCGCCACCCGCGTCATCGAAGTCAGCGATGCGGGCATCGATTATGTGAAAGTGGGGGTGGCGCCCGGTCCGTCTGCACGACGTTGTCTCGAACTGCTGGCCAATCTGCCGGCTGCGGTCGTGCCGGTGTTGCTATGCGACGGCGGCATGGATAGCGAACTGGTTGCCTATGCGGCCACGCTCGGCTTTGTGGGCGTGATGTTCGACACCGCCGGCAAGGACGGCAGCACGCTGTTCGATCACGTGGATAGCGATTCGCTCGCGCAATGGCTGCGGCTCACGCGGGAGCGTGGTGCCATGAGCGGCATCGCCGGCTCGCTCGGCTGGGCGCAGTTCGAGCAGATCCGGGCGCTCGCGCCGGACGTAGCGGGTTTTCGCACGGCATTATGCGTCGATGGACGGCGCTCGCGACTCGATCCGCAACGCGTCGCGCAATGGGCCAACGCACTGCACCGTCCCGCAGGGGAGATAAGCGGCGCGCTCGCCGCGGCAGACGCCAAAGCCTCCGGCGCCGCACGTCTGTAATGCGCTTGCGCGCAAGCCTTTACCTTTTGCCGCGGATCCCGCCAAAGGCAAGGCCGCAACGCCGCAACGCCGCAACGCGAAGGACTGCTAGGTTACCGGCATGTTCAGCAGCCGGTCGCGCATCAACGCGACATTGTCCTTGTTGAACATCTCGACCACGTAATTGGCTTCTGTCACATAGTCGACGAAACTCCGGTCGACCACGCCCGTCGCGGCCAGCGTCTCGAGCCGATCGCTCTCCGAGATCGCGCATGACTTCACCACGATCAACCGCTCGGCGTTGAGCATGGTCGAGAGCCACGCGGCGAGGCTGTCGGAGGTGGTGTCCCAATTGCTCATCGCGTCCGGCGTGTCGCGCATCAGCGAGGTCGGCACCCACACGGCCACACGGCCGTCGCGCAGCGCGCGGCGGACCTTCGCCTCGCTCGAAGCGAGCACGAGTTCAGGCAAGATCCCTTGCATGAGAATCGCGTATTGCGTCATGGCAAGCAGACACATGTTGTGTGCGGCGAGATCGTCGAAGCGCCACTCGCTCTGGTATTGCCGCACCTTGTCCGCGAAATCGCCACCACCAGGCACGATGACGACGCGCCCGCCCCCCACTTCACATAGCTCGACGAGCCACTGGCGAAGCATCGGATCGTGACTCAGGCTGCCCCCGATCTTGACCACCCACATGATCGTTGTCCTCGTTTCCGCGCGTTTCCGCTCGTTTCCCTTCAACCGCTCAAGCCGCCCGCGCTGCCGCGCTGCGGCTGACATCGCCGGCTTCCGCGTAGCGAGTCGCCGCAAGCAACGCTATCGCCACACTCGGCGCACACGTGGCGGCCCAGTCCGACCGGTTCGCCGGCACGCCCGCGAGCGTGCCGAAATCGATGTAGCCGCGTGTCGCTTCACCTGCTTCCATGCACGCCAGCGCCGCCGCGAGAAAGCGTCCACACCCTGCGCCGACCAGCGGTGCGGCGACGAGCTCAGGGTGAGCCGCCGTCACGCGGGCCAGATTGACGCCGATCTCGCGCAACTGCAGTTCGCGCCAGCGCAGCGCGAACCTGCGCCATTCGTCGGGACCCGCTTCATGGGCGTCCCGGCCAATCATCCGCGCGAGCCGCGTGCGGCTTGCGGCTTCCGTCTTCGGTCCCTGGTCGGCGCTCGGATACAGGTCGTAGTGCGACGCCAGTTCACCCGTGAGGCGGTAGATGTCCGCCGTGGTCGCAAACCATTCGTTCATCACGTTGACGGCCTCTCCACCGAACTCGATGCGCCGCGCGATACCGCACAACGGCGTGCGCACCACGCCCTGGTACACGAGTTCGCCAGTGGCGAGCCGCCCGGCATCCGTCGCGGCACGCGCGACGACACAACCGCCTGCGATCGGAATGATGTCGGTGGTGGTACTGCCAATGTCGATCAGCAGCGCATCGGGTACGCGTGACGCGATCCAGCGCGCGGTGGCCAGCCAGTTCGCCGAGGCGATGCTGCGCCAACCGTCCGCACAGGCTTGCGGCGTGAGCCAGCCGGCGTCGCCAGCGTAGAAACGCAGGCGCGGCCCGAGCCGCTGCGCCAGCGCAGCAGCGATGGCCCGCACGCCATGCGCGCGGTCCTCGAACAGGTCGACCATCTCGCCGGTCATCGTCACCGCGTGCAGCGCGGCGTCACTCCCGGCCTCTGGCCAGCGCTCGAAGACGAGGTCGATGGTTCGCTCGAGATGGCCGAGGCCCTGCCATAGCGGACAAGCCCATTGCGCGACATCGAGCACCGCGCCTGCGGCATCGGCCATCGACACCTTCACGTGCGCGCCGCCGACATCCCAGCCGAACACCGTTGCGCTATTCGCTGCGGCGACGCTTGCATGGGCCACGAGCCCGGCGCTCATGGCTGCGCCCCGCAGGCCGACTGCGTGCCACAGTTGCGCGGCGCGGGGCCGGATTGCACGATACGCAAGCCATGGGTGGCAAGCAGGCGGCGCGCGAGGTTGCCGCCGAGCGCCTCGGACAGTCCGGCATACGCCACCGTCAGACGCGGATTGACCTCGATCACAACCGGCCCGCGCGACGGATGCCACACCACGTCGATGCCGACAAAGCCGCGCAGACCTGGCAGCGCCTGCGTCACGCGTTGCGCGAGCGTGCCGAGCATGCGGCCCTGGTCGCCGGCCAGGTCGATCTGGTTGACCGTCACGCCATCGAATCCCACGATGTGCGGTTGCTGCCCCGCCGCATCGCCTTCGCTCAAGCTGATTTGCTGCCGGTTGATGCTGACGAGTTCAACGCTCTCGCCGTGGCAAATCAGCGAAAGGCTGAGCGGCTCGCCGTCGACCCATGCCTGCAGCACCGGATTGCGCGCAGCGGCCGCGCGCGCGTCGTATTCAGCACAGGCATCGGCAAAATTGTCGAATACGAAGGTATCGAGACCGCCCGCGCCGTCGTCCGGTTTCACGACCCAACGGCCGCCCGCTTGCCCGGAGACCTGTTCGGCGAGCTGTCCAGGCTCGACAGCCGGCGTCGTGGCGATGTCATGCGCCGTGAGGCACGCCGCAGTCGCGCTCTTGCTCGACGCCATGCGGATCGATTCTTTCGAACAGCCGAGCCAACGCGCTGCACCCACCGCGTCGTACAGATGCAGCAGCAAGCCGTCGCACTCCGGCGCGATGATCCACGCGTAGTCGTGCTCGCGAGCTACCCGCGCGACGAAGGCGGTCATCGACTCCCCTTGCGCGGCCCTACAATGAACGAGCGACGAATCGACGGTTTCAAAACGGGAACTCGCGAAGCTCACGTCCACTCCATCGAGTTCACGCAGGTCGCTCACCAGTGCGTCACGCATCACCCGGCCTTCGACGATCAGCGCGCTCAGGTCGGCGAGACTTCCCGCGCCGGTATGTGCCGGGTCGATGCCACCGCCGGTGAGATACTCGAAGACAAAGATCTTGGTCAAAGGAAAGCGCCCCCCATGCAGGTGATACCGGTTCTCGATCTGCTCGACGGCCACGTGGTACGCGCGGTGCGCGGCGAACGGACAGCCTATCAGCCGATCCGCTCGCCGCTTGCCGCCACTAGCGAGCCGCTTCACATCGCCCGCGCGCTGCTTGCTGCAAGCGGCGCACGGACGCTCTATATCGCCGACCTCGGCGCGATCCTTCAGCAAGGCGCTCACGTCGAGACGCTCGCTGCACTACGTGCCGCCCTGCCCGGCACTGACATCTGGCTCGACGCGGGCTATGCCGACTATGCGTCAATGCATTCGCTGTTCGTACGTATCGAAGAAGCCACCCGGCGCAACAGCCTCAACAGCGATAGCCAGTCTCCTCCGCACAGTCTTGCGACTCTCGTGCCGGTGTTCGGCACCGAGTCGCTGCACGACATCGCCGCACTACGCGCCGCCGAAACCGCCGGGCTTTCGCCCATCCTTTCGCTCGACCACCGCGCCGGCCAACTGATCACCGCTACTTCATCGCTCACCTCGGCCGGGCACACCTGCGCATGGTGGCCTCGCAGGGTGATCGCGATGACGCTCGATCAGGTGGGCAGCTACGACGGCCCCGACCTCGCCACGTTCGAACGCATCCGTGCCCATGCTCCCACGCATACCGCTGTGATCGGCGCGGGCGGCATTCGCCATCGCGACGACATGGCGGCGGCGGCCCGAACCGGCGCTTCGGCATGGCTCGTGGCGTCCGCGCTGCACGATCGCCGGATAGGCACGCCGTTCATCGAATCAACATAGGCGTGCTATACAACTTTCATGCCAATCGCCGGAGAAGCCGTGGATGTAAACAAACGGCAAGCTAATGGTGCCGTTCGTGACACTCTGCTCCAGATTGACACACAACCTGTGCGGAGCAGCGCGGCAGGCAGGCTGCTCCACCGATACATTGCGTGCAGGTCAGCGCGCCTGTCGCGACCGTATCGATCCTTTTAAGCGCAAGGCCACATAAGCGGCGCGCGATGCGTGACGCACCCCGCTACTGCGTTCGGGCTTAAATCGGCATGGAGCTTGCTACAGGTGCGGCCATGCACCTCTCGTCCATCGACCCATCGTCCACGACCCCATCGGCCACGGCCCACGTTCCTGCCTCGTCGCTGACGCGCGACTGGACCTGCCCGTTCTGCCCACTGCTGTGCGACGACCTCGTGGTCGAATCGCACGACGACGCCACGCTCGCCGTGCCGGATACCGAATGCCCGCGGCTCGCCCAGGCGCTCGCCTGCTACGGCAGCGCGGATGCACAGTGCCGCAACAGCGTCGACGGCCATGACGCGGATCTCGATACCGCGCTGGCTGGCGCGGCGCGCATCCTGTCGTCGGCACGCCGCCCGTTATTCGGCGCGCTGACCACCGATGTGGCCGGAGCCCGCGCGTTGTACACGCTGGCCGCAGGCTGCGGCGCGATCCTCGATCATTGGCATGGCGATGCGATGAGCGCGGCCACGCTCGCGTTGCAGGATCGCGGATCGTTCTTCACCACGCTTTCCGAGGTGCGTTCGCGTACAGACCTGCTGGTGTTTTTCAACTGCCAGCCGTCGCAGCGTTATCCGCGCTTCTTCACGCGCGCGCTGGCTGGCACAGAACAGCAACGCGAGCTGGTGTTCGTCGGCTGCCCGCCCGATCCCGCTGCGGCCGGCATGGCGAATACGCGAGTCGAAGCGATTCTTCCGGACACCGATCCTTTTGACACGCTCGCGCTCTGGTCAGCACTTTGCGAAGGACGCGAGGCTAGCGCGCTGCACGATAACGGCACAGGCACGGCAGCAGCACTCGCCCGCCTGCAGGCACGCATCGCCGCCGCGCATTACACCGTGCTGGTCTACGAGCCCGCCGCGCTGCCCGGTCCGCACGCGGCCCTGCTAATCGAAGCCTTGAACCGGATCATCAAGGCAACCAACCGCACCGTACGCGCGGGCTGTCTCGCGCTCGGCGGCGATGACGGCGCCTTGACGGTCAACCAGACTGTCGCGTGGCTCTCGGGTCTGCCGCTGCGCACGCGTGTCTCGACGCCCTCGCGAACCGCCGGCACGGCGCCGCTCGACTACGATCCGTACCGATACCGCACCGACCGGCTGCTCGCCGACGGTGAGATCGATGCGCTGCTGTGGGTTGCCAGCTTCGCGCCGCCGGTCTGGCCGCAAGCGCTCGATCAAGCGGTACCTGTTATCGTGCTTGGCCATCCGGCTTTGGCCGAAGCCGCGAAAGCGCGCGGCGCCGCTACCGTCTTTATTCCTGTCGCTACGCCCGGGATCGATAGCGCGGGTCATCTGTTTCGCGTCGACGGCCCGGTCGTGATGCCGCTCGCCTCAGCACGCGGCGTCGGACTGCCCTCGGTCGCAACGATCGCGGCGCGCCTCGCGGCGCAGCTCGGTGGCGAGCCCGCCGCGCAGGTGCAACCATGAGTCTCGTGCGGCTCAAGGGTGGCAGGATCTTCGACCCGGCCAACGGCGTCGACGGTGAGCGCCGCGATCTGGCGATCCGCGACGGCCGCATCGTCGACGTGCCGGCCACGACGCCGGCCGACCACGAATACGACGCCACCGGCATGATCGTGATGGCAGGCGGCATCGACATGCACTCGCATATCGGCGGCGGCAAGACCAATCTCGCGCGCCTGCTGCTCCCCGAGGATCA
Organism: Paraburkholderia sp.; assembly: GCF_026225065.1. Taxonomy (GTDB): domain Bacteria; phylum Pseudomonadota; class Gammaproteobacteria; order Burkholderiales; family Burkholderiaceae; genus Paraburkholderia. Next base: position 13,743 of record NZ_JAMFSB010000121.1, read on the forward strand.
CCGTGACAATCCCGTGCGCGAACCCGCCTACGAAGCGGTGCAAGACGCAAATGGCCGCTACCTGAGGCTGCCGTCGTGCGGAGTCTGCACGCCCGGGACGCTCGCGACCGGTTACCGCTACGCCGAAATGGGCTATACGGCCGCCTTCGAACCGGCCATGATGCCGTCCAACGCGCGTCACACGCACCTTGAGATGGGCGACACGCCGATCATCGATCACGGCGCGTACGTCATGCTCGGCAACGACGAACTGTTCCTGCAGATGCTCGCCGCACGCGACGATTTCGAGCGTCTGCGCGACTACATCGGCTGGACGATCCACGCGAGCAAGGCGCTCGGCGTGAAGGTCGTCAATCCTGGCGGCATCTCCGCGTTCAAGTTCAACCAGCGCTCGCTGAACGTCGATGAGCCGCACGTGCATTACGGCATCACCCCGCGCGAAGTCCTGCACACACTGTCGCGCGCGTTGACCGAGCTGCGCGTACCGCACCCGCTGCATGTCCACGCCAGCAATCTGGGCGTGCCCGGCAACATCGATTCGACCATCGCCACCATGGATGCCGCCGACGGTCTGCCGATCCATCTCACGCATATCCAGTTTCATAGCTATGGCACGGAGGGGCCGCAAAAATTTTCGTCGGGCGCGCGGCAGATCGCGGAGGCGGTAAACGCGCGGCCGAACGTGTCGATCGACGTCGGTCAGATCATCTTCGGACAGACCGTTACGGCCTCGGGTGACACGATGATGCAGTTCCGCAACACACCGCTCGGGCGGCCGCACAAGTGGGTGGTCGGCGACATCGAATGCGACGCGGGCTGTGGCGTGGTGCCGTTCCGCTATCGTGAGCAGAGCTATGTGAATGCATTGCAGTGGATTATCGGCCTCGAGATCTTCCTGCTGGTCGACGACCCGTGGCGCGTCGCGATGACCACCGATCATCCAAACGGCGGCCCGTTTACGAGCTATCCGCATCTGATCCGTCTCCTGATGGATAAATCGTTTCGCGACGAGCAGCTCGCCAAGCTCAATGCCGACGCCCAGGTGGCGAGCGCGTTAGCGCAACTGAAGCGCGAGTTCTCGCTGTACGAAATCGCCATCATCACGCGCGCGGGGCCGGCACGCCTGCTCGGCCTGCGCGACCGCGGCCATCTCGCCGCCGGAGCCGCAGCGGACATCGCCGTCTACCGCGACGATCCGGATCGCGAGCGGATGTTCACGTCGCCGGCCTATGTGTTCAAGGACGGAGAACTCGTCGCTCGCGACGGCACGCTTGTCGCCACGCCGACGGGCGGCATCCATTTCGTCTCGCCTGAGTTCGACCGTGGCATCGAGAAGACGCTGCGCGCCTACAGCGGCGCTAACCTCGCGAGCAACTTCGCGCACGCCGCCATCAGCGACGACGAGGTTTGCAGCTGCTGTCGCGGCGGCAGGCTGCTGCCCGTCGAATGTCTCGCGAATGGCTGACCAAATGATCCACACACCATGAGCGAGCCGGCGACCCTGCAGATCAACGGCACCACGATCGACGCCACTTTCGCGGAAGCGTTTCCGATGAAGGCGACGCGGCTCGTCATCACCGCCCATACGCTGACGTGGGCCATGAACGCCGCCATCTCCCTGACCGGGTTCGCGACCTCGGTGATCGGCTGCGGCTGCGAGGCCGGTATCGAGCGAACGCTGGCAGCCGCGGAAACGCCCGATGGCCGCCCTGGGGTCACGGTGCTGCTATTTGCGGTGTCATCGAAGGAATTGGCCAAACAGATCGAACGGCGCGTCGGACAATGCGTGCTCACGTGTCCGACCACTGCCGTGTATGGCGGTATCGATCCTGAGACGAGCCGCGCACCGCTTTCCGATCGGGCGTCGCTCGGCAGCGGACTGCGTTTTTTCGGCGACGGCTGGCAGATCTCCAAGATGCTCGGCGACACGCGTTATTGGCGCGTGCCGGTGATGGACGGCGAGTTCGTCTGCGCAGAGACGGCGCTTACCGTCAAGGCCGTGGGCGGCGGCAACCTGATCCTGCTGGCGCGCGATATCGACGCCGCACTCGCCGCCGCCGAAGCTGCGGTCGCAGCGATGCGCCGGCTGCCGAACGTAGTCATGCCGTTCCCGGGCGGCGTGGTCCGGTCGGGATCGAAGGTCGGCTCGAAATATCGGGGAGCGAGCGCCTCCACCAACGACGCGTTCTGTCCGACCCTCACGGGTCTCTCCGCGCGCAGCGAACTGAGCGCAGAAGTCGGATGTGTGCTCGAAATCGTGATCGACGGGCTCACCGACGCGGATGTCGGTGCGGCGATGAGCGCGGGTATCGGCGCGGCCGTCGGGCTCGGAAGGGCAGCGGGCCTGCTGCGGATTTCCGCCGGCAACTACGGCGGCAAGCTGGGGCCTTACCACTTCCATCTGCACAGTCTCGCGGCGGGCGCCACAGCGGGCTTCGACGGGAGCCGCGCATGAGTCCTCGCATCACGCTGCGCGTGACAACGCCACCCGGTTTCCGCGTCGACGCGTCTGCCTTGCTGCCGGCGCCGCTTGCGGCAATGAGCACGGCAGAAATCGAGCGCATTGTCCTGCCGGCGGGCAATGACAGGTGTAATGTGGGCGATGTGTTCGACGTGTCGCGCAGTGAAGCCAGCGCTGAATCTGATGCGCCGCACACCGGCGCCACCCTGGTGATCGAAAACGCGGCGCCATGGCTCGACCGCGTTGGCGCGCGCATGCTGGACGGCCACCTCCTCGTGCACGGTTCTACCGGGGATTACAGCGGTTTCCAGATGGCGGGCGGCGTATTGCACATCGAGGGCGACGCGGGTCACTTTACCGCCTGCGAAATGCGCGGCGGCCGCCTGACGGTGACCGGGCATAGCGGCGACTTCGCCGCCGGCGCCCTCGCCGGCGACATGGAAGGCATGACCGGCGGCACGCTGACGATTCACGGCAATGCGGGCGCGCGGCTCGCCGATCGCATGCGCCGCGGACTCGTGCTGGTCGGCGGCAACGCGGGAGATTTTGCCGCATCACGGCTTGTGGCCGGCACCGTCGGCATCGCCGGTCAACCGGGCGCGCATTATGCATACGGTATGAGGCGCGGCACCCTTCTGCTCAGCCAACGGCCCACGCACTTGCCGCCGACGTTCACCGAAGGCGGTCGCGGATTCGATGTGTTCTGGGCGCTCCTCGTGCGCAGTCTCGCCGATGAGATCGCACCCTTTTCGCAGTGGCGCACAGCGGGTTTGCCGACCCGCTATGCGGGCGATCTCGCGGTCGACGGACGAGGCGAAATACTGGTCGTGAGCTAGCCGCCGCAAGCACGCCCCGCAATACACGCAGTCAGACAGTGTTCGACAGAAACACCGGATAACGAAGGAGACAGATATGACGATGGCGCATTCTCGCCCCGCACAGCCGGGCGCCGACGCATCCGCGCCGCGCTATGCCGGCTCGATGATCGCGCTGCATTGGCTGATTGCACTTGGCATCATCGGCCTGCTCGCGCTCGGACTCTATATGGTCGGACTGCCAAAGGGTTGGCCTCTCAAGGCGACGTTGCTCAACCTTCACAAGTCGGTCGGACTGACGGTTTTCCTGCTGGTGCTTCTCCGCATCATGGCGCGTGTGGCCCTCCACCGGCCGCCCCTGCCGCCGATGCGACCGTGGCAACGCGCCGCCGCGCGCACTACGCAGGGCCTTTTATATGTCGCAATGGTCGCGATGCCGCTGTGCGGGTATCTCGGTTCGTCGTTCAACCGCTTTGGGACACGCTTCTGGGGCCTCGCGTTGCCGCAGTGGGGCTGGGACGATGCAGGCTTGCGCGAACTCTTCTTCGGTCTTCATAAGGCGATCGGCTATACGCTGATCGTACTGATTGCGCTGCACGTCGCGGGCGCGCTCAAGCACCAGTGGATCGATCGCGACAATCTGCTCGCGAGGATGCTGCCATGATGCGGCGCGCACCATGAAGATCAAGGTACTCGGCTCATCGGCGGGCGGCGGCTTCCCGCAATGGAACTGCAATTGCCGCAATTGCGACGGCGTGCGGCGCGGCACGCTAAAGGCGACGCGCCGCACGCAATCGTCGATCGCGGTGAGCGCGAACGGCGAGGACTGGCTGCTCGTCAACGCGTCACCCGATCTGCTCGCGCAGATCGCCGCCAACCCCGATCTGCAGCCGGCCCGCCGCGCGCGCGATAGCGGGATTGCCGCGGTGCTGGTAATCGACGCACAGATCGACCACGTCACCGGCCTGCTGATGCTGCGCGAACGCGACACGCCACTGCCGCTCTACGCGACCGATGCGGTATGGCAGGACCTGTGCAGCGGTTTTCCAGTCGCACCGATTCTCTCGCACTATTGCGGCGTAGAGCATCGCCGCATCGCGCTCGACGGCGCGCCGCTAGCCGTAGCCGCGCTTAACGGTGTGCAGATCGACGCGTTGCCGCTGTCGAGCAAGGCGCCGCCCTACTCGCCGCATCGGCATGCACCCGAGCGCGGCGACAACATCGGACTGGTCTTCACGAACCGGCAAACCGGCAAGCGCGTGTTCTACGCGCCCGGACTCGGAGCGATCGAAGCGCATGTGCTCGCCGCGATGCGTGAGGCGGATCTGTTGCTCGTCGACGGCACGCTGTGGACCGGCGACGAAATGATCCGCCTCGGCCTCTCGAAGAAGACCGCTGCGGATATGGGCCATCTGGAGCAGTCCGGCCCGGGCGGCATGATCGAAGTGCTGGACTCACTCGAGGCACGCCATGTCCGCAAGGTGCTGATTCACATCAACAACACCAATCCGATTCTCGTCGAGGACGGGCCCGAGCGCCGCATCCTGACTGAACACGGAATCGAAGTGGCATACGACGGAATGACGTTCGAGATATGACGTGAGGCTGTGAAGTCAGGCTGCAGTCTGGAAACGCAGCTGTAAAGTACAAAACGGAGAGGGCATGAACGCAAAAGACATCTTGGGCACGGCGCCGCGGCAGGATGCAGAGACAAGTGGAGATGGCGGCCAGCCCGCCTGGACCCGCGAGGAATTCGAAGCACAGTTGCGCGCGAAAGGCACGGCGTATCACATCCATCATCCATTCAACGTGAAGATGAATAGCGGCGGCTGCTCGCGCGAGCAGATTCGCGGCTGGGTCGCCAATCGCTTCTACTACCAGATCAATATTCCGCTAAAGGATGCGGCCGTGCTGTCGAATTGCCCGGATCGCGAAACGCGCCGCCGCTGGGTGCTGCGCATTCTCGATCACGACGGCTATGGCGACGAGGAAGGCGGCATCGAAACATGGGCGCGTCTTGGCGACGCAGTCGGCCTGTCGCGTGACGACCTGTGGTCGTTGAAGCAGGTGACGCCCGGGGTGCGCTTCGCGGTCGACGCCTATGTGAATTTCGCGCGCCGCGCGCCGTGGCAGGAATCGGTCTGCTCGTCGCTCACCGAAATGTTCGCACCCCAGGTGCATCGTGACCGGCTCGCGAGCTGGCCGGAACACTATCCATGGATCGAGCCTTCAGGTCTTGCGTATTTCCGCTCGCGCATTTAGCTTGCGCAGCGCGACGTGCAGCACGGGCTCGAAGTCACGCTCGATCATTTCACGCGGCGCGAGCAGCAGGAACGCGCGCTCGAAATCCTGCAATTCAAGCTCGACATCCTGTGGACCATGCTCGATTCGATCGAAAAGGCTTTCCCGCAATGAACGACCTGACACGCGCCGGCGGCGCCACGCCAACCGCCGATTGTCCGACGATCAGCAAGCTCTTTCGCCTGCAATGGGAGCCGGCTCAGAACGCTCACGTGCTGCTCTATCCCGAAGGCATGGTGAAGCTCAATCAGAGCGCGGGAGAGATTCTCAAGCGTTGCGACGGCACACGCGATATCAACACACTGATTGCCGACCTGGAGCAGGCGTTCAACACCACCGGGCTCGGTCCCGAAGTGCGTGCGTTCGTTGCCGACGCGCAGTCGCGCGGCTGGCTGGAGTAGCGCCATGACGGACCTTTCACAACCTGCCGCCGCTGCCCAGCCTCAAGGGGTCCCCGACGGGATCCCGCTGCCGCTCTGGCTGCTCGCGGAGTTGACTTATCGCTGCCCGCTGCACTGCGCGTTCTGCTACAACCCGATCGACTACACGGATCACAGCCGCGAGCTCAGCACGGAACAGTGGCTCAACGTGTTGCGCGAGGCGCGCGCGCTCGGCGCCGCGCAACTCGGGTTTTCAGGCGGCGAGCCGCTCGTGCGCGACGATCTCGAAGTGCTGGTCGCCGAGGCTCGCAAGCTCGGTTTTTATACGAATCTGATCACCTCCGGTGTCGGCCTCACCGATAAGCGTCTCGATGACCTGCAGGCCGCCGGCCTCGACCATATCCAGTTGTCGTTCCAGGATTCGACCCAGCAGCTGAACGACTTCCTCAGCAGCACCCGCACCTTCGAACTGAAACAACGCGTGGCCGCATCGATCAAACAGCACGGCTTTCCGATGGTGCTCAATTGCGTGCTGCATCGCTACAACCTGCCGCACGTCGACAAGATCATCGACATGGCGCTGGCGATGGGCGCCGAGTACCTGGAGCTCGCCAACACGCAGTACTACGGCTGGGCGCATCAAAACGAAGCGCAGTTGATGCCGACGCGTGAACAGCTCGACGAAGCCGAAGCGGTTGTAGAGCGTTACCGCCGCACGCATGGTGAGCGCTGCAAGATCTTCTTTGTCGTGCCGGACTATTTCGAACGTCGCCCGAAGCGTTGCATGAACGGCTGGGGCGCCGTGTTTCTTGGTGTCGCCCCGGACGGCGCGGCGCTGCCCTGTCACGCCGCACGCAGTCTGCCCGGCCTCGTGCTGCCGAACGTCAAAGACACCCCGCTGCGCGAGATCTGGTACGAGAGCGACGCGTTCAACCGCTTTCGTGGCCTCGCCTGGATGAAGGAGCCCTGCCGCAGTTGCGACGAAAAGGAACACGACCTGGGCGGCTGTCGTTGCCAGGCCTATATGCTGACAGGCGACCCGGCCAATGCCGATCCGGTCTGCGACAAATCGCCATCGCATGACACCGTGGTGAAAGTCGTGAACGTGGCACGGCGCGCGGCCGCCGCCGACCTGCCGCACGAGCAGCCGATCCTGTTTCGCAACGACGCCAACTCGCGGCGGCTCGCGTCTGCTGCGGCGAGCGGCGGGACAAGTGGCGAGATAAGCGGCCACGGCAACGGCAACGGCCACACAGGAGGCTGACCATGGCTGCGGGAGACATCTCCGTCCTGCTCGTCGACGACCATGCGGTGGTACGGGAAGGCTACCGGCGCCTGCTCGAACTGAATGCCGACGTGCATGTGTGCGGCGAGGCGGCCGACGCCGCGCAGGCCTATCAGCGTTTTTGCACGCTGCGGCCCGATGTGGTGGTGATGGACGTTTCGTTGCCGGGCGCAAGCGGCATCGAAGCGATGCGGCGCATGCTCGCGCGTGAGCCCGATGCGCGCGTGCTGATCTTCAGCGTGCATGAGGATACGATCTTCGTGCGCCGCGCGCTCGACGCCGGCGCCCTCGGCTACGTCACCAAGGCCAGCGCGCCCGACGTACTGGTGGAAGCCGTGCGCACCATTGCCCGGCGCGCGGGCTATCTAAGCCCCGATATCTCGCAGGCGCTCGCGCTGCGCAACGCCTTCAGCGATGGCCCGCCCGGACGGCAGTTGTCGGCGCGCGAGTTCGAGGTGCTGCGTCTGCTGGTGCAGGGTTACACGCTGCCGAGCATCGCCGAGAAACTGGGACTCAGCCAGAAGACGGTGGCCAATCACCAGTCCGTGATCCGGCAGAAATTCGGCGCCGACAACGGCGTGCAGCTCGCACAGATGGCGAACCGCCTCGGGCTTCAGTTCACGGGTTCGGCAAGCCCCGCATGAGCGGGCACCCGCGCGCAAAACAGGAATCCGCCTTCCGGCTTGCTCGCCACGTGAAATTCGCCACCTAGCGCCTCGACGCGCTCGCGCATGCCGATCAGGCCGAGTCCGCCGCGAGGCTTCTCGAGATCGGTGCCGGGACCGTCGTCGGCCATCGTGACGACAATTTCATCGATGAGGCGGGCGTCCTGCCGGTCCTGCGGCTCCTGAGCCTCGCGCGGCGCACGCACCAGGAACACTTCCACGCGTGAGGTGCGGGCAAACTTCGAGACATTGGTCAGCCCTTCCTGCACGAGCCGGTAAAGCGTGATGGTCAGCGCATCGCTCAGACCCGCGAAATCCCCTTCGATCGCCAGCGAGAACGACGCATCCGGCAGCCGCTCGCGCCAGCCGTCGACACAGTGCTCGAGCGCGCTCGGCAGGCCGAACTCGTCGAGGCCGATGGGCCGCAAACGCCGGACCATGCCGCCAATCTGCCGATAGACGTGGCTCGCACTCTGCATGAGACCGAGCGATACGCGATGCACCTCCGGCTCGCGCCCGCTGGACAGATCGCGGATGCGCGCGGCGTCGAGCGAGATCGCGTTCAGGTACTGGCCCAGTTCATCGTGCAGTTCACGCGCCAGATGGCGGCGCTCGAGTTCCTGCGCCTGCAAGGCCTGATTGGCGAGACGCCGGTTGTCGGCGAGCAGGCGTTCGGCCTGCGCTTCCAGCACGCAGCGGCGGCTCAGCTCGCGGCGTGTCTCGCGATAGCGGCGCCATGCGAACCAGGCAAGGCAGATGGAGAGCACGCACAGCGTGCCCGGCAATTCGTCGAGCTGGAAGCGCTCGAGACCCCGCGTCCAGCGATAGGCGTGCTCGCTGAAATCGAATGTCACGCTCAATACGGCGGCGAGCACAGTCAGCGCGAGCACCCACGCAAGGTCGCGCCGCACCGTCGAATGCGGTGAAGCGGGTCGCGCTGAAGAAGGGTTCGAGGGGTCGCTTGCCATCACCTTTGCATCCGTCACGTTTGCATTCTACTCAGGCCGCTCGCACACAGCAGTTTGTTGCAGCGCGTTTGGGAACACTTCCCCCCGATATCGGGAAAAGCTCCCGTGCTTCGCGCGGCGGCGTATGCGAAGCTTTACACACAGAAAGAAAGCGCTACGCATGCCGCCACGCGGCTGCGTTATCGAAGATAGCGTCAATCCGGCCGGAGACAAAACGATGAACGTGCCATCCCGCACCCGCCGCTCGCCCCGCCTATCGGATTTACCCCGTTTCAGGCGGCGTGCCGGTTTCACCCTCTGCTTTAGCGGCGCCCTGGCGAGCCTCTCCGTCACGGCATGGGCTCAGGCCGAAACGGCGGCGCCGCCCGTGGCGGCATCGTCCCCAGCGCCCGCCGGCGCGAGTCCGGAGACACCCACGGTGCAGCTCGCGCCGGTCGTCGTGGTCGGCACCACACCGCTGCTCGGCATCGGCACTCCCTTGTCGCAAGTGCCGGCCAACGTGCAGACGGTGCGCTCGAAGGACATCGAAAAGCAGCACCGCAGCACGCTGATCGATTACTTCGCGAAGAACCTGCCGAGCGTCGATATCTCCGATGCCCAGGGCAACCCCTATCAGATCAACATCAACTATCGCGGCTTTACCGCATCGCCGCTGCTCGGCACACCACAGGGCTTGTCCGTGTTCGTCGACGGCGTACGCGTGAACGAACCGTTCGGCGACGTCGTGAACTGGGACCTGTTTCCGCAGCAGGCGGTCGATACGATCCAGCTGATTCCGGGTTCCAATCCGACCTACGGGCTCAACACGCTCGGCGGTGCGATTTCGATCACGACGAAAAACGGCAAGACCAGCCCCGGCGGCGAGGCCGAGGTGACGGCCGGCTCGTGGGGCCGCAAGACTGCCCAGATCGAACAGGGCGGCACGATTGGGGACAATCTGGATTACTACGTGACTGCCGACGCCCAGAACGACGACGGCTGGGCCGAGCGGAATCCGAGCCGGCTGCGGCAGGCCTTCGGCAAGCTGCGCTACACCGACGCCGACACCACGCTGTCGTTCTCCGCAGGAGGCGCGGACAACGACTTGCAAGGCACGCAGACCATTCCGCGTTCGTTCCTCAGCAATCCGAAGCAACCTTACACCTACCCGGACCAGAATGAGAACAGCGTCGGCTATGCCACGCTTTCCGGCGATCACTTCTTCAACGACCATGTCGAGCTGAGCGGCAACGTCTACTACCGGCAGTTCCTCAACACCAACATCAGCAGCAACAACAACACGGATTTCGGCTCGCTGAATCCGGATGGAACCGTCGATACGCTCCAGGCCACCAACGCGAAATCGACCGTTTCCACCGACAGCTACGGCGCCAGCCTGCAACTGACGTTACTCGGGCAGCTCGGCGGCATGCAAAACCAGTTCGTCGCGGGCGTGGCCGCCGACCTCGCCAACTCCCACTACACGGAATCGGAGCAGGATGCGTTTTTCACGCCTACGCGTGCGACGATCGGCGTGGGCGGCTTCTCCCAGCAGACCGATGCCCGAACCCATGACGGCAACTATGGTGTCTATTTCACCGACACCCTGACCATCACCAAGCAGTGGTCGTTGACGCTAGCGGGCCGCTACAACTGGGCGGAGGCCAACATCGGCGACGACAGCGGCTTGCAACCCCAGCTCGATGGCCACGATACGTTTTCGCGCTTCAATCCGGCCGTCGGCGTCAACTGGAATCCGACCAATAACTTCACGGCCTATGCGACCTATAACGAAGGGATGCGCACGCCGACTGCCATCGAGCTGACCTGTGCCGATCCGGCCGCCCCCTGCTCGCTGCCGAACGATTTCGTCGCGGACCCGGCGCTGCAGCCTGTGATCTCGAAGACCTTCGAGATCGGCGCACGCGGGCGCATCGGCAACGCTACCAACTGGAGCGCCGCGGCGTACAGCACGAATCTCGACAACGATATCGAGTTCATCAGCAGCGCGACGAGCACTCAGGGCTTTTTCCAGAACGTCGGCCAGACCCGCCGCCAGGGCGTCGAACTGGCCGGGCGCAGCCAGATCGGCCCGGTCGGGGTGACCGCCAGTTACAGCTACGTCGATGCCACCTACCGCTCGACATGGACCGAAAGCAGCCCGAGCAACTCGAGCGCCGACGCCAATGGCAACATTACCGTCAAGCCGGGCGACCATATCCCAGGCATCTCGGCGACCACCGTCAAACTGCGACTCGACTACACGCCGTTTTCGAAGTGGAACATCGGCACCAACCTGACTTGGCGCGGCGGCATCTACGCACAGGGCGACGAAAACAATCAGGATGTGAACGGCAAGATTTCCGGCTACTTCCTGATCGATCTGGACAGTTCATACCAGGTGACGAAACAGTTGCAGGTCTTCGCAACCCTATCGAATCTGCTCAACAAGCAGTACGAAAGCTTCGGCGTACTCGGCGAGAATTTCTTCAACGGCCCGAATCATACGTTCGACGGCGCGAACCCGATCAACGAACAATTCGTCGGACCGGGCGCGCCGCGTGGTTTCTACGTCGGCCTGCGCTACGCCTGGGACTAGTGCGATTCAATCGATCCGTCGCTAGGCGGATAGGTGACGATGCCCCAGGCCAGCGGCAATTCGCCGATCTGCTTGATCGGCTGATAGTTCTGCGCATCGAGCACGTAGACTGAATCGGAGCGCCCGCATGCCACCAGCAGCTTCGTGCCGTCCGGCGTGAAGCTGAAGTGCCAGCAACGCTGTCCGACCGGGACGTCGGCGATATGCTCGTAGCTGTGCCCGTCGAACACCTGGACCGTCTTGTCGCGCGCCGCGGCGACGAAGAGCCGCTTGCCGTTCGGTCCGAACGCAACCCCGTACGGCCCGAGCTTCGTATCGACGGTCTTGAGGACCTCGAACGTGTGCGAATCGACCACTACGAACTTGCTGAGCGACTCGAGCGTGACGATATAGACCTTGCCGTCCGGCGACAGGCGAATGCCGCGTGGACGGCCGCCTGCCGCGAGCTTCACGGTTCTGAGCGAGGCGCCCGTGCGAGCCTGATAGACCGAGATCGTATCGTCGCCTTCATTGGTGACGAGCATCGACTTGCCGTCGCGTGAAAATTCGATGCCTTCGGTTTCATGGCCGCTCGTCACCGAACGAATCACGTGCCACGTCTTCATATCGACAATCGCGATTTCCGCAGGCGGCTTGCTGGCGTCATCGTCAGCGGCACCCGGTTTGCCATTGTCCGCACTGGCTCCGTTCGCCGGGGGCGGACCGCCCTCTTCGCCGGGCTCGTAGGTGACATAGGCGTAGCCGTTGTGCACGCGCACATATTCGGGGTTTTTGCCGATCTTCACACGCTGCACGACTTCACCCGAAGCCGTGTCGATCACCGCCATGTCGCCGGTATTCTTGTTGGCTACCAGAAGCCGGCTGCCGTCCCTGTTCAGACTCAGGCCACGCGGGCCGTCTGCGCCGACCGGAAACGTCTTTGTCAGCGACATCTGGTCCAGATCGATCACGCCGACACCGGCCTTCTCGCTCGTCACGTAGGCCGTGGGAGCGGCAGCCCAGGCCGTGCTCGCGGCGAACGCAATCGCGGTGACGGCGGCGGCTAACGTCGTCACCGCGGTCGTAACTGAGGTGGTAACAGCGGGGATGACAGCGAAAGAGAGAAAACGCCCGGGTGTTGTGATACGAAACCGTGTCTCCAGCATTGTTGTACTCCGTAGTGAAAACGCTGCGCCGCGAAAACTCGCGTCCTTCAAGCAAAGTAGTCCATTGGAGGACCGTTTGACAACGGACATCGGACGGGAGATTTTCCCGAATTGATACGGTGGGGCCAGCGGCAGTACTAAAACGCGCTGCAGGGGTGGAAAATAATCGCGGAGGTGGCCAATGCGAGGCCTCGACCGTCATGCTGGAGCTTGCGATGGCGACGGCTGGAGATACCGTGATCGATGCGGCACGGCGCCTGCGAATCGTCGTGGTACTGGGCCTCGTGATTGCCGCTCATGCTGGCCTGCTCGTGTGGGCGTTAGCGACGCGGGACAGGACGGTCGAGCGAACCGTCGAAGCGCGGACCATCGTTGCGAGGCTGTTGAGAGATGAGCCGGAGGCTGTTGCATCTGTCGTGCCTGCGGTGCCTGCTCCGGCCGCCGTAGTTGCAGCACCGCAAACCTTGCATCGACCGGTACGTAGCAAACCGCTGCCTCAGCCTCGTCTCAAGCAGCCGCGCAGCACGGCAGTGCATGTGCCGAGTGTGCCGGGCGTACAGGCGCCATCTGGAGAAACTGCGCCAGCGCCTGGTGCCGCGGCTCCGCCCGTTGCTGCTGCGCCCCTGCTCGCGACTCCAGCAACGAATTCATCCGCGAGCGCCACCGAGCGCACGGTGCCTGCATTGGGCACGCCAAAGACCGTATCGCACGTCGACTGCGATATCCCTAGGCCGGACTATCCCGACGTATCGAAGCGCCGCAATGAAAGCGGCACCGCAATCATCCGGTTCGTCGTAGGTCTGAGCGGCCAGATCGAAACCGCTCAACTGCAAAAGAGCAGCGGCTATCCCCGGCTCGACGACGCAGCGCTCGCCGCCATCCATGCCGGAGTCTGTCAACCGTACAGGGAAAACGGCGAGGCGGTACGTGCTGCTTATTCGCAATCGTTCGTCTTCGCCTTGACCCAATAACAGATCACCGAGCTGGCACTGCAGCCGCACGGCGTGTGCTCGCCGTAGCAAACTAAAGGATGTCTTACCGGAGTCCAAAGAATCTCTGAATTCAAATCGGCATCCGTCTTCGCTATCGTGGCTACATGAACCAAGGAGAGGAACGGACCATGCACGCCTTGATCTTCGACGTCGACGGCACACTTGCCGATACCGAGACTGTCCATCTGCAGGCCTTCAATGCCGCATTCGCCGAAGTCGGTCTCGGCTGGTTCTGGGACGAGGCGCTCTATACGCGTCTTCTCAAGGTGGCGGGCGGTAAGGAGCGCTTACTGCACTACTGGCACGTCGCCGATCCGGAGGAAGCGGACGGCATGCGCGTGAGCGAGGTGATCGACGCCGTGCATGCAATCAAGACCCGTCATTACGCGGCGCGCGTGCGGGATGGCGGGTTGCCCTTGCGGCCGGGCATTGCGCGTCTGATTGCCGAGGCGCAGGCAGCCGCCCTTCCCTTGGCAATCGCAACCACCACCACGCCAGCAAACCTCGACGCCCTGCTGCGCGCGCCGTTCGGGCCGGCCTGGCGCACCCGCTTCGCCGCCATTTGCGATGCAGGCACGACCCGCGCGAAGAAGCCCGCGCCCGACGTCTACCTCGACGTGCTGCGGCAGCTCGGGTTGAAAGGCCCGGACTGCGTTGCCTTCGAGGACTCCGAGAATGGGCTGCGCGCGGCACGCGCGGCCGGTGTCCCGACCGTCGTAACGCCGACCGCGTACACGTCGCAGGATGACTTCGGCGGCGCGTTGGCCGTGCTGCCTCACCTGGGCGAGCCGCACGCGCCGGTTCCTTCGTCTGTGCCGAATGAACAAGCCGGCTGGGTCGATCTGGCCACCTTGCGTCAGTGGCATCGCCACGCGCTGACCGAGTTGGCATGAGTGTGCAACAGAAGTCTTTCGTGACAGGCATGCGCGCCAGCGCCGTGCTGGTCGATCTGGACGGCACGATGGTCGACACCGCGCCGGACATCGTCGAGGCGGTCAGCCAGATGCTCCGCGAATTCGGTACGGCACCGTTGCCGTTCGCGACCGCCAGCGGCTTTATCGGCAAGGGCGTGCCCAACCTGGTTCGACGCTCGCTGGAAGCGGCCGGGCTGGATCGGCGAGTCGACGCAGACCATGCGCTGGACGTGTTCCATCGCCACTATGTGCGGACCAATGGACGCCTCGGCCACGTTTTCCCTCACGTGGCCGCTGGTCTTGGCGAGCTGCAGCGGCTTGGATACCGGCTTGCCTGCGTCACCAACAAGCCGAAGGAACTGGCCGCGCGGCTCCTGCTCATGACCGGGCTCGCCTGCTACCTCGATGTGCTGGTTGCCGGGGACTCGGTCGCCAGAATGAAGCCCGATCCGGAACCGCTGTGGCACGCGTGCCGGTTGCTCGACGTGGCGCCTGAAAACAGCGTATTGGTCGGTGATTCTCCTGTTGACGTCATTGCCGCGCGGGCGGCCGGTCTACCGGTGTTCATTGTGACCTATGGCTATGCCGGACCGGACGGACCGGCGGCCCTGGAATGCGATGGTCTGATCGATTCACTCGCGGCCATGCCCGCGATTCTTTCATGCCGGAGTGCGCTCCTGCGATAGCTTCGCGACAGGAAAAACCTTCGAAGAGTGGGGCATCAAGGGGGCGAGGAATTTGCAGGAGTCAGGCGGAAGGTTTCCTGGTGCGGGACCGGACTCGAATACGGTCGCGTCATCCTTCACCATCAAGCATCCGAACTCTCGCGCCGAAAAACATACCACCAGAAATACCACCGGGCGCGACACGCTACCTTCCTGCGCTCCCGCGGACGACGGTCTTTGCCAGCGATCTTTTTTCAGCGCAATATTCCACTCAGTCGTCAATCACCAGGCCAGAGCCCCGTGGAGACGGCGGTTCCGCCAGTTCATTTGATGACGATACCGTCAGTGATACCGAAAAATCCTGCCAGCACTTAGCGTGCTTTCTGCGGATCGCAATGGAAAGTCAATGCCCCCTCTGTTTAAACTACCATGAAGATGGGGTACCTCAAGGCGATTTGTGAAGATGATACCGTCGTCGATACCGTGAGGCTCCTTCCAACACGGTCCGATCAGAACCGACCGGAGCGGCGATTCCCCGATTGAGAAGATGGGCCAACACGTCCTCCCGAGAAGATGACGGGTACGTAGCAGCCAGTGAAAGCCGAAACTTCGCAACAAGGTCTCGATAAGAGACCGCTTGGCCGCGTCTTCCGGCTTGAGAGCCACTCACGACTCAAGCCGC
>NZ_JAMFSB010000122.1 GCF_026225065.1 Paraburkholderia sp.
ATCGCGTTGCGCGATGGCAATCATGCACGCGCGATCGGCATCAACATCATTTACCAGGAACTCTCGGTCGTCGAAAATCTGACGATCGCGGAGAACATCTATCTCGCGAGGGAACCGCTCAACCGCTTCGGCTTTCTGGACGTTGCTCGCATGAACCAGGACGCGCGCGCGGTACTCGCGACGATCGACATGAAGATCGATCCAACCACGCGCGTCAGCGAACTGAGCGTAGGCCAGAAGCAGATGATCGAGATCGCGAAGGCGCTTTCATATCAGTCGGCGGTGATCGTGATGGATGAGCCGACGGCCTCGCTCAGCCATCACGAAACGCGTGTGCTGCTGGAGTTGATCAAGCGTTTGCGGCAAAAGGATATCGGCATCATCTATATCTCGCATCGTCTGGAAGAGGTGCTTGAACTGGCCGATCGCGTCACTGTGTTGCGCGATGGCTCGACCGTCGATACGCAGCCCATTGCCGACGTGACGCGTGAATCGCTGGTGCGCAAGATGGTGGACCGCGAGTTGAGCGAACTGTACGCGCCGCCCGTTTCCCACGCGACTAGCGAGGTCGTACTCGAAGTGCGCGATCTGGCGATGCGGCATCCACGCGCCGCCGACGTGCACATTCGCGACATCAGCTTCAGGCTGCATCGTGGTGAGATATTGGGGATTGCGGGGCTGGTGGGCTCCGGCCGCACCGAAATCATGGAGATGATTTTCGGCATCCGGCCCTGCACGGGCGAAATTTTCGTCGACGGCAAAGCGGTGACGATCCGCCAGCCGCACCAGGCGATTGCGCACGGCATTGGCTTCGTCACCGAAGACCGTAAGGCGCAAGGTCTGGTGCTGGAGATGAGCGTGCGCGAAAACTTCAGTCTCACGCATCTCGAAGCGTATTCACCGTTCCAGTTTCTGCGGCGTGCGAAGGAAGATGAAATCTGCAAACAGTTTGTCCGCACATTGAGCGTCAAGACGCCGTCCATCGAGCAGAAGGTGATCAACCTGAGCGGCGGCAATCAACAGAAGGTCGTGCTGGCGAAATGGGTGGCACGCAATCCGCGCGTGCTGATCGTGGATGAACCGACGCGCGGCATCGACATCGGCGCGAAGGCCGAAGTGCATGCGTTGCTGGCGCGGCTCGCGGCGCAGGGGATCGGGATCATCGTGATTTCGTCGGATCTGCTGGAAGTGCTGGCCGTCAGCGACCGCGTGCTGGTGGTGCGCGAAGGGCGGCTCAATGGCGAACTGACGCGTGCCGAAGCCACCCAGGAACGCGTGATGGCTGCTGCCACCGCATGACGGGCTTGCTTGCAACGGTCCGCTCGACGTTTTGTTTGTCTCAGGTTTGTTTTGATAGGGAGTTAGTGCAATGACCACGATTGTCGTGATTCACACCGGGCCCGTGACGGTGCAGCCGCTCAAGGATCAGTTCAAGGAACAGCTCGCCGATGCGCGCGTGATCAATATCGTGGACGACAGCCTGTTAAACGACGTGCGTAGCGCCGGTCATCTGACGCCGGAGGTGACGAGCCGTATCTATAGCTACATGCAGAACGCGCAGTCGATGGGCGCCGACCTGATTCTCAACGCGTGCTCGTCAGTCGGCGAAGCCACCGACTTGCTGCGCGGGATGATCCGCACACCGATCATCAAGGTGGATGAGGTCATGGCCGACGAGGCAAGCCGCATTGGGCCTCGCGTCGGCGTGGTCGCGACGGTATCGACGACGTTGGAACCCACTGTGCGATTGATCAAAAAGAAGGCCGCTGAAAGCCAGCGCGACGTGACGGTAGTGGAACGCATCGCCGACGGCGCGTTCGACGCGCTGCTCGCCGGCGACGCCGCGCGTCACGACGACATCCTGAAGCGCACCATCGTTGCCCTGATGGACGAAGTGGATGTGGTCGTGCTCGCGCAGGTATCGATGGCGCGCCTCGTGCCGTCGCTCGGGTCGACAAAAGTGCCCGTGCTGTCGAGCCCGCAGAGCGGCGTCGCCGAGGTCAGGCGCGCGCTAGCGGCGCTTTGAGGCTTTCGGCTGCGAGCGATCGGGCGCGCGCCAGCACCTGACTCGCCGCCGACGGCGCCAGATATCGAGCGACGAACGCGGGTGTCAACACGATCTTGCGTTCGTGCGTGTCGACGAGACCCGCCGCTTTCAGATCGCTAAAGTGCCGGTTCACCGATTCACGCGACGTGCCGATGAAATCCGCCAGCTTGTCCTGGGCAATCGTCAGGTCGATCAGGATCGCGCCCGGTTCGTCGTGATACGTGAAATCGCAGCCGATCTGCGCGGCGAACATGGTGAGGATATTGGTGAGGCGTTTGCGCACGTCGTGGAGCGAGAGGTTTTCGATCAGCTGCTGTGCTTCCTGCCAGCGCTGATAATGGCTCTTGAGCACGAACTGGTTGATCACGTCGTAGCGTCGCAGCAGTTCCTTGAAATCCGGCTTGCGGATATAGCAGATCATGCTGGGCGCGAGCGTTTGCGCGTAATGCGAATAACTGGGCTCGTTGAGGACATCGCCATCGCCGAAAATCATGCCCGCCTTGATGAACGACAGCGTGATTTCCTGGCCATCCTCGGTGAGCCGGTAAAGCCGGACGCTGCCTTTCTTCAGCAGATAGACGCAGTCGCTGCGGTCCTCCGGACGATAAACGGTGGTGTTCTTGCGTAGATGTCTGTGATCGCTGAACGCAGGCATTACCTCGTCGAGGCAATTCAGCTGGATCAGCGACAGCAACTCGCTTTTGCCGACGAACCACATCGCGTGTCTCCTTGACTCTAATGGGTCAACGGGCCGCGTCCAGGCACATCGTCCGACGTGGCATCGCTTTATGTCATTTGGCTCATTCTACACATCGTCTTGTGGCGCCGCTTACGAGGCCGCAGCGGCGCCGGGACAGGGAGTCGGACCCCCAAACGTCAGTTTGCCCGCTTGCCGCTTGCCGGGTCGAAGAAATGCAGGTGTAGCGCGGGTAGCGCTACCGGCAGCGCTTCGCCGTTAGCCGGCCGGTGGGTATGCGGCAGGCGCACGGTCACGTCGTGTTTGCCCCAGCGGCCATGCACGAGGTTGTCCGCGCCGAGCAGTTCGCATGAATCGACCGCGATGCTCACGTGCGGCGCGTCCGGGAATCCCGGCGTCATATGCTCCGGCCGGATGCCGACGACCCATTCACGC
>NZ_JAMFSB010000123.1 GCF_026225065.1 Paraburkholderia sp.
GGGGGCGCCCCCCCCTGGGCCCCGGGCCGGCGGGCCACAACCCGGGGGGGGGGGCGGGGGGGGGCGCCGGACTCTGTGAGCCGATGATGCTTGCCTTGCCACTCGCAAACTGGCCGTTCGTCCATATTCCATCCTGAACTTTTATTCCGTCGCTTTGGTATACGTACGCGCGACCGACACCACTGAATACATTGCCGGCGAAATTTCCGCTATAGCGGATGATGGGAATCCCGCTGGTATCGCTTTCATAGGTTCCGAAGCCATTAGCGACTTCATCGGTCACAGTAACTTGCTCGTGGACGTGCATGTTGAGCGATCTCTCGTCCAGCACCATCGCGCCCTGGAAGAGTCCATTCACCGCTGTCCCGCTTACAACCAGTTCCGTTCCATCCATTTCGTGCCATGCTGCGGTGCCTTGTCCTGCTGCGAAGCCGTGCGAACATGTGCCACTCCAGTCGACCGACTTCCCCGCGTTAGGCCACAGGGCGTAGATCTGGCAATCTTTTCCGTTGACGTTTGCCCAGTGCAGATCGCTGGCATCAATAACGGTGTTGCGAGCGCCCTGCGTGCTACAAGCTGCCAGCAGCACGAGGAACATTGCGTAGATAAGCCTGACATTGGACATTTTCGATCTCGGTATCGATAGTCTTACAGAGCTGAACCCGTTTCACTGCAAAAGACCTGCATTCCCAAGGCATATCGCGCGCTCTCGTGCCTGCCGATGAGCGCCGAATTCAAAACACGAACGTAATTCGCGCGAGATCCCAAACGCCGAAAGGCGATGTTCTACAGGCAAGGAACTGTACTCAAGCTTGCTTCAAACCATGTACGAACGAAGTTGGCCCGCTAATATTTACTAAGTAGTCCAATTCGATAATTTTGAATGTTCCTGTTGATGACAGCGACGAAACGTCATCTGCGCCCATTTACGGAGGGCCCACTATCCAAAAGTAAAGCTGTGCAGGAGGTGCGTCCGGATGAACTCGTTGACTGGCCAGAAGAACGGCTGGGCTTGAATGACCCATCGGCACGTCCATTCAGCCACGGTCCCATACTTCTGAGTGACGTGATCATTGAAAAATCCATACAGAGGCGAGTTGGTCACTTCATTTGGGAAGAGGAATGCGGTCAGAGCGAGACAAACCACGAAGCACGCAATGGCGGGAGTAAAAACGCCGTGCCGTAAGGTCTTTGATCGTTGATTTCCAGCGCGACGGCTGTTCCATTGATACACGCAAAGGTGGCCGACGTAGTTCATCGATTTGAAAATGTGCAGCAGGGCGCCAGCTATGGAGAAAGCAAGCGCTATCGGCGGAACAATCAATGCCGCGATTGCGTCCCGACCTTCCGTCTCTTTTTCTCCCCCATCACCGTAGTCTCTTCCCGGCGCATTCAGGTTCTTGACCTGCTGTTCGGCGACGGCGGCTACGACTGGATCGTAGACAGCTTGCAGAAACGGTGCATCGGTGAGCTTGTAGCTCAGCATAGTTGTCGTGGGAAGATCAAGGATCTCATGCCACCGCTTCTGAACAACAGGCAAGCGCTCGAACTGGTCGAAGCTCAACCCTTGCGGTATGGATTGCCCAAAAGCTGCCGTCGTCGCGCTGGCATACTTTGTTTGGGCGATGGGTCTTGCGTTACGTAGATAGGAAGCAGAGAACGTGTTCATGTCATCCGGAGACCAATTCTCCGATACCTGCGCACCCATAGCGCGGGCGAGCTGGAACGCGGCAGCATGTCCGGCGACCGTTGTGTTGTCGGGCGTGTATCCGGTCTCCTGAAGCTTCTGTTTATAAGTCGCCCAGGCGATCGACGGATCGGTGGCGTCGGCGTACGCATTGCATGCGTCGACGTAGCGGTTATACATGGCCTCGATAGCCCGCACGCTCTTCGAGAAGGTCGTTTTGTAGAACGTTGCCGGATCTCCGATCTGGTCCGGCACCTGTGAGCGGATGGCATCTCCCAGTCCGACGTCGATTTTTTGCTCGACACCATCGATAGAGTTGGCCATGAAGGGCAACAGCGAGAGAAAGGATTTTCCTTCCGGGCTGTTGATGACATCTCCGGTGAGGGGGACGCCGCTGATTTCCACTCTGCGCCGGATAGCGCTACGCTCGATTATCCTGAGCTTCGCCGCAATTCTGCGGTCGTCGCCCGTCGATTGATTGACGAAGTGATCGATGATGCTGCTCTGAAGTTGCCACATTCCAATGCCACAGAAAGCGGCAACCAGAACCATGAGTGGCAACGTCTTGCTGAGCGGCCAGCCCCGGCGTTTGGCAAACGGCATCAACCAGATACCCCAAACGGCGAGCGTTGCCGCGACGCCTGATATACCTCGACCCCAGTACTCGGTTGCATGTACCACGTTGCGCGGCGCGTCGCTCCCGGTTACATCGAGCAGCCGTGCGTTGAAGCTCAGTTCAACAATCAGGTAGACGATGGTCAGGAAAGTGATGATGTACATGTATCGAGGAGCACGCTCCGCGATATTGCCGCTTTCCGTCAGACTGGCAGGGCGCTCGTTTTGCCCAGAGACATTCACTGCGCGCATGTCGAGCCGTCCGCAAGACAGATATGTGTGGCTTCATGTGCATCGCGTGCTGTCATCGAGAAGCTCATCGCGACCTTGCTGACATACTGGAGACGTTTGGCCGGTGCCTGCTGCGGGGCAGTACTGCTGGGTCCGGACGCGCCAGCCTGCACCGAGGGTGTGGCTTTTGGTGGCTTTACCGGGCGCGGTTTAGACCGCGTCGTGTGCGACGGGGCCGAAGACAGCCCACTCTGATTGTCCTGCGCGGACGAAGGGTTGTTACCGCCGGACGACGCGCTTGCAACGCTGGCGCTGCTGGACGGCGAGAGGCCTTGGGCAGGGCGGTTAGCCAGCAGTGACGATTGAAGTATCGGACCAGCAACGCGAGTGTTAGACATCCACCACCAGCGGGGGTCCGGCACGCTCTGTTCGACAACCGTCACACCACTACCGTCGCTGGTAAAGTGAACATCATGGTCGCACGGCTGGATCCGCCGGCCAAAGTACGTCTTGTCAGGGTTGATGTTAAGAAGGATGTAGCTGTACTGACACTCCTGTGTTGGAGCAGAGATGACGGTAATTGTCGATGTGCCAACGCGGTACGTGTCCCTGAGCGACACGCTGACAACGTCCTGCGGCAGGAAGATGACCGGCTTGGAAAAGTCAACGTGGCTAAGATTGTTTTGCACGGAATAGGGAAGGCCGAGTCCCTTGACGAGCTCCATTTTGCCAATTGCCGAATCGAACTGACCGAACGTCTTGAAGAGAAGAGTGTCCCCATGCGGGTCAAGGCCGTTCGGCGTCGCCACACAACCGCTAATGAGAAGCGACAGCGCCCACGAGGCGATGAACATCAGAATCAGGCGTGCCATGGTGCGTATGCCTTATGAAAGTTACATCGACCACATGTGACGACTGTATGCAGCAAAATCCCCTGACCCCCCCACCCCCTGACCCCCTGACCCCTAGATCAGCCAGACAGATATGGTGCTCGGGAGGCTATCTCGGGACCTCGAAAGTTATCTGCGAAGCTTACGATTTTGATGCGTTTTTCTTTCAAGATGCCAATGAGCGCAGACAATCGACTCCCAAAGGAAGCTATGCACTTCGTAGCGCGTGCTGAGTGGAGATTTGCGGACACGTAGCTTGGGGCGCCGTGGGTTGCCTTGAGGAAAGCGCAGACAAATCTTACCGAAGAGGTCGTATGCGTATTGTTCGCTCACGCACGTTTTACCTCCTTCGCCGATTTTCCCGGATCAAGTGACGTTCGAATATCTTTGAATGGACAGAGCTGGGTCATCTCGCTTTTCCAATCATGTCCGGGCCGGGTCATTTGGCAACGACGTCGCGGAGCGCCAGCGGACGGGGAGGCGGGATTGGCGTTGTGTATGACATCAACCACGCGGGCTATTCGCGCTGGCTTCAGCAGCAGAGAGCATGGCGCTAGGGCGACGGCGAGCCGATGGACAGCTCAGGGTCGACTACGGAAGTTCAGTATCGCGGCGTTTGGCCAAGAGGGTTCATTCGTCGTTGGAGTCCAAGGGTATATCTCGCGCCCAGATGCGACACTCCAACGCGCTATGATTACCCCGTTCAAACGCCCCCTTGATTCGGTGACCCTACCTCCCCGATCGCCAACCCCCTTCACCCTCCATGCCCACTTCACCCACCTTCCTGCACGTTTCGCTCGCCTCTCGCCTGATGGACGAAATTGAGCACGGACTTTGGGCCGCGGGCCAGCGTCTTCCATCCGTTCGCGAGATGAGCCGGCGTTGTGCCGTTAGCGTGACGACAGTACTCGCGGCCTACCGGGCACTTGAAGACCGGCAAGCCATCGAAAGTCGTCCACAAAAAGGCTTTTATGTGCGCGCCGGCGCTTCCAGACGCGATGTGTTGCCTCGGGCGCCTGCCATGATCGTCGATGCGGAGGTCTCCCACGCTGCGTTAAACCGTATCGACGACACCGCGCATTTCGTCTCCTTCGGCACGGCGCTGTGCGAGAAGGAACTGTTTCCTGTTGGCGCGTTATCGCGCAGCATTGCTTCGGCTGCCCGCAGGCATGGTGAGTTGCTGACGGAAGTTTCGTTTTCCTCAGGATCGAAACATCTGCGCGAGAGCCTGGCCTCTCATGCACGAACATGGAATTGCAGTCTTGCCGTGGACGACATCCTGGTGACGAACGGCTGTATTGAGGCATTTGGCCTGTGCCTTCAGGCCGTTGCTCAGGCGGGAGATGTCATCGTCGTGGAATCGCCGGCGTATTACGGGTTCTTGTCGACGATTGCGCAGCTCGGCATGCTAGCCATCCCGCTGCCGTTCCATTCCGATCCCGCGCGAGCCTTGGCAGAGGTTGAACGGCTGGCAGGGCGGCGGCGAATCGGCGCGTGTCTGATGTCGACGAACGTTAGTAATCCAAACGGCGCGAGCATGGATGACGAGATGAAACGCGAACTGGTCGAAGCGCTCGAACGCTTGGAGATTCCGCTCATCGAAGATGCAACCTTCAGCGATCTCCACTTCCAGGCAACGCAGCGTGCCGCCAAATCATATGATCGATACGGGAACGTATTGCTGTGCAGTTCGTTGACCAAGACGCTTGCGCCGGGCTTGAGAGTTGGCTGGGTGTCCGGCGGACGGCATCACGAGCGGCTCGTAGCGGTGAAACGAACGATGAGCGTCGGGCAGCCCCTGTTAATCCAGGAAGCGATTGGTGACTATCTTGCCGCTGGGGGCTATCAGCATCATTTGCGTCAGCTAAGAAACCAGTGTCGTCTACAGGTGGCCGAGACCATGGCTCAGGTGCAGAGTACGTTTGGTCCAGGCACCGAGGTCAGCATGCCGAGCGGCGGCTATCTGCTATGGATTCGGCTACCGGGCGAGGTCTCGGCCATGGCGCTTTATCGTCGCGCCCTCGATGACGGTATCGCCATTGCGCCAGGCACGCTGTTTTCCCCCACGGGCGCATTCAGTGATCATGTGCGTGTGAATTGCGGGTTTCGCATGACGAGCCGCCGTAGTGATGCGCTGGCCCGATTGGGTCAGATGGTACGCGAACTGCAGTAATTTCGCGCGTATCGGAAGTATCGGAAGTTACCTCAAGGAAAACGGAAGTTGCCCGCCGATATCGTCACGGCAAAGCCGCCAATTTCGATGCGTCGATCCTGATCCGGACCCTCCCAGAAGACGCGACCCGCGCGACCGACGTGCCGTCCCTGGCTAATGATGCCGTCGGCGCAGCCCGCTCGCCAGTCGTTCCGGTAGGCGACCCACGCCGCAGCGCAAGCGTTCCCACCCCCGCATACGGCGTCTTCCGGCACGCCGATAGCGGGCGCGAACGACCGCACCTCGAAGTTCGCGTCGCCGCCTTGTTCGTATCCCAGCACGGTGACGCCCGAGACCCGGTACCGCGCGCTTAACGCTTGCACCCGTTCCATGTCTGGCGTCAGCACGTTGACATCCGATGCACTGGCCAGCTCGACGACGAGCCATCGTGCACCAGCGTCGACAAGCGCAACCTGCGCTGGCGCTCCTGTGCATCCGAGCGAGTCGAGAACGGCTGCGTGGCCCGCGTCATCCAGGCGTTCTACTGTCGGCACCGGCGTGCGAAATGAGATCCTCCGCTGTGCACCGATCGAGGTGACGCGCATGTCGATACGCCCAGCGGGGCATTGCTGCACGAATCGTCCATGGGTGGGCTCAATGGCCCCTTCCTCCAGCAACACATGTGCGGTACCGATCGACGGATGGCCGGCGAACGGCAACTCGCACAACGGCGACCAGATTCTCACGTTGTAATCGGGCCCGTTATCCGTAGGACTGCGTGGCTCCTGCGGCAAGACGAAGACCGTTTCCGGCATACCGGTCCAGCGCGCGATTCGCAACATGAGCTCGGGTGGCAGTCGGGTCCCGGGGACGATCACGGCCACGGGATTGCCCCGAAAGGTATCTTGCGTAAAAACATCGACGAGGAAGAGGCTGGGTTGCGATGTGATCATGGTGGGCGTATTCAATCAGCTATGAAGCGTGAGCTGCAAGTTCGCGTGCAAGGTCATTCAGCATGCCTGCCGCTGCGACGATCTGATCGCGCGTCACGTCGAGATGTGTCGTGGCACGCAGACGCCCGTCGGATAGCGCACGAAGACGCACACCACGCTGCAACGCACGCTCGACGAAGGTGACCGTATTGACAGGCAAGCCTTGCACTTTGAACAGAATCAGATTTGTGATCGGGCTTGGCGCTTCGAACGCGAAGTAGGGTTCGCTGGCCAGCAACCTGACGAACAGCGCTGCGTTGGCGTGATCGTCGGCAATGCGTGTCACGTGATGATCGAGCGCATAGAGCGCGGCCGCGGCCATGATTCCGGACTGCCGCATCGCACCGCCGAGCCGGTACTTCCATGTCCATGCGTCGCGGATGAAACGGGTGTCTCCGCACAAAACCGCGCCGAACGGACATCCCATTCCCTTGCTGAAGTCGACCCACGCGCTATCCCACCCGGCGGTATAGGCCTTCAATGGCACGCCGGCGGCGGCACTTGCGTTGAAGAGTCGCGCCCCGTCGATATGCGTGCGCAAACCAGCGTCGAGCGCGGCATCGCGAACGCCGTGGAGCACGTCGATAGGCCACACTGCACCGCCGCTGAAGTTGGTGGTCTGCTCAATGCTGACCATCGCAGAGCGAGGGGCCGTTCGGGATGGCTCCCGGATCGCAGCCCTGCATTCATCCGCAGTGAAGATGCCGTCGCGAGTCGGGATCGGATTAATCGCTACCCCTGCGATCGCCGCGGCGCCTGCGCCCTCGGTGGTACAGATGTGCGACTGCGCGTCGGCAATGAGTTCGTCGCCGGGACGGGCATGCACAAGCGTCGCGACTAGGTTGCACATCGTTCCCGACGGCATGAAAACCGCCGCCTCGAAACCCAGAAGCTCTGCGACCCGGATACACAACTCGCGCGTCGTGGGATCTTCGTCCATCTGCTCGTCGCCCACCTTCGCTGTAGCCATGGCGGCTCGCATGCCTTCGGTGGGCGCGGTCTGCGTATCGCTGTAAAGATCGATCAGTTTCATGGTCTTTTCGCACCGTCGACCGACTCGACCGGCCATGCCTCTTCCGGGGAAGTTGACCCTAGGCCGGACAGATCGTCGTATTCGACGCCGGCCACGCCATCGCTGAATTCGGCCGGGGTGAGCGCGCGGCGGTTCACTTTCAACTGGAACACATCGAAGCGGTTGTAGTAACCGACGACGTCCTGAAACTGTTTGGGTATGACGCACTGCTTGAGATCGATATCGGCGTAGACAATGCCTTCTTCATCCCGCAGCGTATCGCTGATGACTGTGCCATTCGGTCCGAAGATCATCGACACGCTCTTGGGCGACTCCTCGAGCAGTTGCCGTGCACGCGCATTGTCGCGGGCGATCAGGTCGATCGCCTCGGGCGGCAGGAATCCAGAGGCGACGATGTTGAAAACCTTGCCCTCGAACGCATGAGCCCCTGCTCGCAACCGTATGGCTGCCTCGAGATCGTAAGATGCCTCGCCCGGCGGATGGGTCGGCCACCGCGGCGAAAATGATGAAATATGCACATTCTCGCCTTGGGCCAGCAGCGCGAAGCGAGCGAGAGAATTGGTGTTCTCGCCACAGACCAGCGCGCCTATTCGTCCGGCCTTGGTCTCGACGACCCGCAATCCGCTGCCATCCCCATTCGCCCATGTGAGCTTTTCCCAATAGGTCGGCACCAGCTTGCGATGGCGGTTCAATATGCGTCCGTCGTCTCCGATCAGGAGGTTGGTATCCCAGACGCACGCAGGACTGATGCGCGTGCCCTCGTTGATGCCGATCGAGACGATCACCCCGTGGCGCCTCGCAGCTTCCTGCAAGCGGGCGACCTCCGGCCCAGGAACCTCGATTGCGCTCGATGCGAGTTTGAAAAAGAAGTCGTGCACGTCGACTGGTGCGTAGACGCCAGACCAGACCGGGAACGAAGAGACGAAGGCTTCGGGAAACGCGATCAGTTCGGCCCCGTTGCCGGCAGCTTCGGCGATCAGGGCGCACGCCTTGTCGATTGTGCGTGGGGTATCGAAGTAGTACGGCGCGACGTGGCAGGCGGCGGCCCGGAAAGCGGGGTAGGTTTTCATGGGGGCTGGATGAGTTGGAGGGCAGTGACATTGTGTGGAAAGGGCCCGCTGGCGTCGATATACAGCACCCGGCGAAAACGCTATGACAGTCTGTAATGAGGGACCTAAAGAGGTACCTAAAGGCGCATCGCGCCGAAAAAAGGGCGCTTGTCGTTGTCGGTTGTATGGATATACAGTATGCGGCGCCGCGCTGTTTTGCAGCCCACGCCCCTGTAACCCTCTACCTACCGCCCAGACACCGTGCTCTCCGTTGCCGAACCCGCGCCGTCCGATACCGCAGCCTGGCTGGCCAAGCTCAATGACGCGCAGCGCGAAGCCGTCGAATACGACACCGGCAATGTCACGCAGCCGACCGGCGCCTTGCTGGTCATCGCCGGCGCGGGGTCGGGCAAAACCAATACCTTGGCGCACCGCGTCGCCAATCTGGTCGTCAAGGGCGTCGATCCGCGCCGCATCCTCCTGCTGACATTTTCACGCCGGGCCGCAGTCGAAATGACCCGGCGGGTGACGCGCATCGCGGGGCAGGCGTTGGGCGCGCGGGCCGCGGTGGCGCAGGGTCTGACCTGGTCGGGCACGTTTCACGGTATCGGCGCCCGCTTGCTGCGCGAATATGCCGAACTGATCGGCCTCGCGCCTACGTTCACGATCAACGACCGCGAGGATTCCGCCGACCTGATGAACCTCGTGCGGCACGAACTCGGGTTGTCGGCGAAGGAACGGCGTTTTCCATCGAAGGGCACGTGCATTGCGATCTACTCGCGCGTCGTCAACACCGGCGCGGCGCTGGCGGACGTGCTGAACGACGCGTTTCCGTGGTGCCGCGAGTGGGAGGCGGATCTGCGGATGCTGTTTGCCACCTACGTCGACGCCAAGCAGAAACAGAGCGTGCTCGACTACGACGATCTGCTGCTCTACTGGTCCCTGATGGCCGAGCAACCGGCGATCGCCGCTGACCTCGCGGGCCGCTTCGATCACGTGCTGGTGGACGAGTATCAGGACACCAATCGCCTTCAGGCGTCCATCCTGCTCGCGTTGAAACCCGACGGCCGTGGCCTGACCGTGGTGGGTGACGACGCCCAGTCGATCTACTCGTTTCGCGGCGCGACGGTGCGCAACATCCTCGATTTTCCGGGCCACTTCAATCCGCCCGCAAGACAGGTCACGCTCGAACGTAACTACCGCTCCACGCTGCCGATTCTGGCGGCGTCGAACGCGGTGATCGAACTCGCCAGCGAGCGCTTCACCAAAAACCTGTGGACCGACAAGGCATCCGCCCAGCGCCCGCGCCTGGTCAGTGTGGCGGACGAAGCCGATCAGGCGCGTTACGTAGTCGAACAGGTGCTCGAGGCGCGCGAGGCCGGCATGAAGCTGAAGGCGCAAGCGGTGTTGTTTCGAGCTGCGCACCACAGCGCCGCGCTGGAGATCGAACTGACCCGGCGCAACATTCCGTTTGTGAAATTCGGCGGCCTCAAGTTTCTCGACTCGGTGCACGTGAAAGACGTGCTTGCCGTGTTGCGCTGGGCGGAAAATCCGCGTGATCGGGTGGCGGGGTTTCGGGTCACGCAGCTGTTGCCGGGCGTCGGGCCGGCGACTGCCGCGCGCGTGCTGGATGCGGTGGCCGAAGGGGCGAGAAAGCTTGCCGGCCCCGTGAGGGCCGAGGGGGCTGGGACCGTCGGCAACGCCAGGACATCAGGCGATGCGACGCACAGCGTTTCCGGCGCGACGGCCAATGCGCTGGCAGCCTTCGCACCGCCGCCGCGCACACTGGAAGACTGGCAGCCATTCGTCGCGCTCATGTCGAGCGTATGCGGCTCAGGTTCGTCGTGGCCGGCTGAGTTCGAACGGGTACGGCGCTGGTACGAACCTCACCTCGAGCGCAATCACGAAGACGCGGCCATCCGTCATGCGGATCTGCTGCAAATGGAGAGCATCGCTGCCACCTATGCTTCGCGCGAGCGCTTCCTGACCGAGTTGACGCTCGACCCGCCTGACGCCACCAGTGACGAATCCGGCGTACCCATGCTCGACGAGGACTATCTGATCCTGTCGACCATCCATTCGGCGAAAGGGCAGGAGTGGCGCAATGTGTTCGTGCTGAACGGGGTGGACGGTTGCATTCCGTCGGATCTTGGCACTGGCAGCGAGGCGGAGATCGACGAGGAGCGGCGCCTGCTGTACGTGGCGATGACGCGTGCGAAGGAGGATCTTCACATCGTCGTGCCGCAGCGCTTCTACGTGCATAATCAGACGCATCTGGGCGATCGGCACGTGTGGGCCTCGCGCACGCGGTTCATCCCGGCGCACCTGCTGCCGCTCTTCGACGTCCATGCCTGGCCGCGCGTGCCCGAGCCGGTTGCGCCGAGCGTGGCGGGACTGGCCGCGGCGGCGCAAGCGAAGCTCGAAATTGCTGCGAAGCTGAAAAAGATGTGGGACTGAGTGCGGGCGGGGTGTTCCGTCACCCCACTCCGTTTAGCGTGACTGTTGGCGCGGCTGTTGTTGCTGTGGCTGCGGGCGGGGCGGCGGCGTAAAGAAGGCGCGTAGCCACGCCGCGAGCCGCGAGAAAATATCGTACGGCTCTTCGACGAAGATTTCCGGCTTCAGCAGGCGCAAATATTCCATGATCTGCTGCGCTTCCTGTTTCTGGAACGAGCCGTGCGAAATGCCCAGCCGCAACAGGCCGCGCAGCTCGCCGAGCTTTTCGCGCGAGGTGCTGCCGATGCTCGTCTCACACGCCACTTTGGCTTCATAGACCCGCTGCCGCAGCGACTCGACCAGCCTCCATGCCGGCGTCTGCATGGTCTCTTCGAGAGTCTGGATATCCTGCGCCGCGCTCTTGATCTGCGCTGCGAGCGGATCCACCAGCGACGCATCGCCATCCGATTCCTTGACGATCGCCGCCGCCCAGTCGTGGCACTGCTTGGCCAGTTCCTCGGGGGTCCATTCGGAGCGCGAGGCGAAGCCAAAACCGAACTCCGATGCCTGCTGCATCAGGATCGCGACGACATCCGGGAATTCCTTGTCCAGCGTGCGTTTGGCCCATGCGTACTGGCCGCCCTGCAACATCCGCTTCACCGCGTGTTCGGTGAGCGGCACCATGTTGTCGAGCAGCTTGGCGCGCAGAAAATCCTCAAACGACGGCGTGGCGAACTGCGGATCGAGCTTGAGCGAGACGCGCAGAAACGCGTCAAAGTCCTTGCGCAGGTTTGCGACGGTTTCGTCTTTGAGTGAAAGGGTGATTTGACCCATGTCGTATCCCGTTTGGTCCTCCCGCGTTGCATCGCAAAAGTGTCGCCTTCTGCGAACTGCCCCCGTGACAGGGCGACGTCGATGCACGACGCGGTTGATCTTGCTTGTTGCCGCATAACCAGCGGGAGAACTTCCCGGCGAGCGGACCTCGACTGCATAACGGCGGAATAGAGTAAAACTTGAGGGGCAGAGCGTGGGGCTGACGCGTGCTGGCCGTCTGATGCAGCGCCGGTTGCGGCGCTGCACAAGGCCGGCGGTGCAACCAGGTGGCGCGCTCTACTTGAGGACGACGCCTTGCCAGACAAAAAAGACCGCGAGTCCGACCGCAATGGTGAGCAGCGGCCGACGGGTCAGCGCACTGACCGCCACGGCGGCGAGTGCGCCGATTAGCTGCGGATTGTGCCACGTGAGTTCGGCTCCGCCGCCGTGGGGCGAGACGGCCATGGGCACGATGATGGCGGTGAGCACCGTCACCGGCAC
Source organism: Paraburkholderia sp. (assembly GCF_026225065.1). Lineage (GTDB taxonomy): Bacteria > Pseudomonadota > Gammaproteobacteria > Burkholderiales > Burkholderiaceae > Paraburkholderia. The sequence continues at coordinate 12,397 of NZ_JAMFSB010000123.1, forward strand.
GAAGCCGAGGGCGGTACGCACGAGCGGCGGGAACACCAGCCGGTCGCCGAGGACGAAAACGGTCGCTCGGATCGTCCACGTGATCAGCGCCATGCCGAGAATCAGGAGGGCGTAGTTCATTGTGCCGCCTCCGCCGTGCGCCGCTGGCTGCCAGGGAACGACAGCAGCACGCCGACCACGACCCCGGCGAACACCGCGCCGAGCAGGCCCAGCTTGTACGGCCAAGCCTGCCAGAAGAACGCCAACGCACCTGCCGTGGCGGCCGCGGCGAAATAGCGTAGCGCGACGAGTTGCGGCACGACGATCGCGATGAAAGTGGCGACCATCGCAAAATCGAGCCCGAGCGACTGCAGACCGGGGAACGCTGCGCCGAACAAAAGGCCGGCGAGCGTCCAGATCTGCCAGTTGAGATACATGGCGAGACCCGCGCCGAGGAAGTAGTACGGGCTCACCGAGCCGGGCGGATGATGCCGGTAGTGCGCCCAGGCGACCGCGAAGACTTCGTCGGTGAGCACACCGCCCAAGGCGAGGCGCCAGCGCAGCGGCAGGTTCGAGACATAGGGCGCGAGCGTGGCGCTGTACAGCACGTGGCGCAGGTTGACGACGAGGGTGGTGGCCAGCACTACGGCGAAGCTCGTATGGCCTGCAATCAGGCCCAGCGCAATAAATTGCGCCGAGCCGGCGAACACGACGAGGGACATCAGTTGCCCGTGCCACAGGTGCAGCGGGCCGGATGTAACGAGAGTGCCGAAGATCACGCCGAACGGCGCAGCGCCAACCATCATCGGGATGATGTCGCGCGCGCCAGCGGTGAATTCAGTGCGTCGGGTATGGGTCAATCTTGCCTCCTTGGTCTGCCGAGGATAGCCGCGGCGGGGTGAGGGAGGCTTGTACGTTCTTGCTATGGTGTTTTGCAGCGGTGCTGTGGTATCACGTGCTGCGGTCTCGCGACCGCAGTTTCCGCGCAGCTTGCGCTCAGGTAGCCCGCCAGCGTCCCGGTGGCACCCCAAACACGCGACGGAAATGCCGGGTGAAATGACTCTGATCGGTGAACCCGCTAGCCGCGGCGACTTCGGTGACGGAGACGCCCGCGCGCAGCGGCGCCAGCGCGCGTTGTAGTCGGACCTGGTTGCGCCACGCATGCGGCGGCAGGCCGGTGCTCTGGGCGAAGAGGCGCGCAGCGTGGAACGGCGACAGGCCTACGGCGCTGGCCAGTTCGCCTAGCTGAAGTGGCGCGGCGAGATCGCCGGTGAGGCGCTCTTTCATGGTCGCGACGCGGGTGTCGTCGACGGCAAGTCGCGCCGGCTTCGTCTGGTTGCCCGAATAGCGCACGAGCAGCATCGACAGGGCATCGAGTATCGCGGCTTCGGCCGCGAGCGGATCGGCTTGTGCTTCGAGCAGGCGGTGAGCGTGCGCGAGCCGTTGCGCGACCTCCACATCGCGGATCACGCCGGGTTCGAACCACGGCAACGGCTGAGGCTGGCCGGCGACGTCGTCCGCGAGTTGCTGGATGAAATCCACCGGCGCGTACAGCACGCGGTAGCGCCAGCCTTCCTCCATCGCCCGTGCACCAGTGTGCAGTTCACCGGGGTTGATGATCGGCACGCTGCCCGCCTCGGCGACGTAGTCCGCGCCCAGATACCGGTAGCATTCGGCGCCGGCGACGATCACCGGGATGGTGTACGCGTCGTGCCAGTGCGGCGAGAACTCGTGGTCGTGATATTCAGCCGTAAGCAGATCCGCGCCGGGCAAAAGCGGCGTACGCCAATAGCGGGCGGAATCGCGGAAACGGGTCACGGTCATGATGGAAATCCAGCTTGGCCTGCCAGTTTAGCGCGAGCAGGCCGTCACCGTACAAGCAGCTTTCACTTGAGCGGAATCGTGGTGCCGGCCGGTACTGCCACTGCGCTGACGCTGTTCTTCGCGCTGCCGCTGGCAACGCGATCGCTGTAGGTCAGATAGACCAGCGAATTGCGCTTCGCGTCGACGATCCGCACCACGTGCAGCGCCTTGAAGATCAGCGACATGCTCACCGAAAACACATCGGATTGCTGCTTGACCGGGCCGGCGAACTTGATCGCGCCTACCTGGCGACAGGCGATCGACGCCTCGGTCGGATCTTCCGCGATGCCGAGCGTGCCCTTGATACCGCCGGTACGGGCTCGCGATACATAGCAGGTGATGCCCTGCACGATCGGGTCATCGTAGGCTTCGACCACCACCCGGTCGGAACCGGTCACATGGAAATTGGTGTTGACGCTGCCCACTTCCTCGCTGTGCGCGAGCGGGGTGAGCAGAGCCGTGGCAACGAGAGCGAACGTGACGCGCAACAAGGTGGATTTCATTGGGATACCGGAGTGATCGGGAATGATCGCGGAGCGAAAGCGCCATCGTATAACGGCAACCGTGACGTGGGTAAATGCGTCTGGGAACTGCTGAAGAAGGGGAGGGGCGAACGCGAAGGGAGCAATGTTGTGGGCGGCAACAAGTGCCGGCGCCGACTAGTGTGGTGCGCGCCGCCCAAAAACAAAAGGCCCGCAAATGCGGGCCTTCGAATCTTTTGGCTCCTCGACCTGGGCTCGAACCAGGGACCTACGGATTAACAGTCCGGCGCTCTACCGACTGAGCTATCGAGGAACAGCAGTACAACCTTTACATAAAAAAGCCCGTTTTGGCTAACGGGCCTTTGAAAATCTTGGCTCCCCGACCTGGGCTCGAACCAGGGACCTACGGATTAACAGTCCGGCGCTCTACCAACTGAGCTATCGGGGA
>NZ_JAMFSB010000124.1 GCF_026225065.1 Paraburkholderia sp.
GTGGCTGCTCCGGTTGCTCCGATTGTTCCCGCCGCTCCGCCTGCTGTGACGACTCCGGTCGCAGTGGCTGCTCCGGTTGCTCCGATTGTTCCCGCCGCTCCGCCTGCTGTGACGACTCCGGTCGCGGTGGCCACTCCGGTTGCTACGGCGCTTCCTGACGCCACGCCCGATCACGGCGTGATGATGCCGGTCGCTACCGCGAAAGCGCCTTGAGCGCTCCGGCAGCGCTCACGAACTTCACCTTGAACTGGGGCCGAACATGAAAACGCTCAAAACATTGATTCGCGCCAGCGTCTGTGCAGGCATCAGCCTGTCGCTCGCCGGCTGCCTGACCTCGACGCCACAGTGGGACGCGCACTTCGGCGAGACCGTCCAGCAGATCAGCGCCTCGCAGGTGCTCAATCCGCAGGCCGGCACCAATGCCGATCCGGTCACCGGCGTCGACGGCGGTGCGGCGGCGGCCTCGATGTTCCGCTACGACAAGTCGTTCTCGCAACCAGTGGTTGTGAGCTCACCGTTTGGTGTCGGCCTCGGTTCCTCGGGTTCGACCACCGGGTCGCCGTAATCATCGCTGCGGTGTAGCACGGCTGGCAGTGGACAAGTGAAGTGGAGCACAAGAAATGATCAATATCCTGTTAGTTTCATCGGACCCAGGGCGTAGCCAGCAGATCACCGCCGTGATTGCCGCGAGCGGCATCGGGCATCAGCTCAAGACGCTTGCGAACGGCCTGCAGCAGGTGTGCGCCGACAAGGACGCGCTGCAAACCACCGATCTGTTGATCTTCGACGGCTACCACCTCACGCAGGACGACATCGATGCGCTCGAAAAGCTGTCGAGCCGCCATCGCGAACTGGTCTGCACGCTGATCACGCCTGAGCCCTCGCACGAGGTCCTGATGCAGGCGATGCGCGCTGGCGTGCGCAACGTCGCGCTGTGGCCAATCGATCGCGACAGTTTCATTGCCGATATCAAGCGCGTCGCCGGACGCCGTGCCGAGGCCGATCATCGCGATGGCAAGGTACTGTCGTTCGTCTCGTCCAAGGGCGGCAGCGGCGCGACCTTCGTTGCCGTCAACCTCGGCTATGCCCTCGCGACGCTGCGCGACAAGCGCGTGCTGCTGGTTGATCTGAACCAGCAGTTCGGCGACGCGGCCCATCTGGTCTGCGACAAGAACCCGCCGGCGACCATCGCCGAAGTCTGCGCGCAGATCGACCGTCTGGACGCGTCGTTTTTCGATGCCTGCCTGACCCATGCGTACCCCAACTTCGATGTACTGGCCGGCGCGGGCGACCCGGTGAAGGCCGTCGATATCAAGGTGCCGCATCTCGAGCAGATCGTAAAGCTGGTGCGCCGTCAGTACGACTTCGTACTCTTCGATGTCGGCCAGAGCGTGAACCCCGTCTCGATCTTCGCGCTTGACCACAGCGATCTGATCTTCCCAGTGCTGCAATCGAGCGTGCCGCACATTCGAGCCGGGCAGAAGTTGCTGGGACTGCTCCAGTCGCTCGGCTATCCCGGCGAGCGCGTGCGGGTTCTCCTCAACCGGCATGAGAAGCGCGGCCGGATCGACCTGAAGACCGTGGAAGGGGTAATTGGCGTCAAGGTTTACAACGCACTGCCTAACGATGCCCGTCCGGTACTCGATGCGATAAATCAGGGCGTGCCGGTGATCAAGCAGCACAAGAACAGTCCGATTTCGAAGAGTCTCGCCGAACTCGCCGAGACCCTCGCACCGGCGCCGAAAGCGTCGGGTAACACCATGCTCACGAAGCTGTTCCGCTCGAAACCGCGGGCTCAGCCGAGTCCGGCCTGAAGCCGCCTCGATTCAGCCGAAACGGCTCGAACGCCCCACCTAAGATTAGAACCGGAGCACCGCCATGTCACTGCGCGAACACCTTTTCAAGCAAGCCGCCGAGGCGCAGATCGCGCCGAGCTTCGCGATGGCAGATGCCGCCGTCGTCGAGCGGCCCGCGGTGCAACAAACGAACGGCGCGACCGATCCGGCTTCGCAAGGTGGCATGGCACGCCGCGCCTATCTGCAGCTCAAGATGGAGATCCACGAGGCCATCATCGAGCGCGTCGAGCTCGACAAGCTACAGCATCTGTCACCGGAACAGGTCGGACGCGAGTTGACGCAGCTGGTCAACAAGCTCATTGAAGAAGGCAACATCCTGATGAACGACGTCGAACGACGCACGCTCGTGCAGGACGTCAAGGACGAGATGCTGGGCCTCGGCCCCCTCGAACCGCTTCTGAAAGATCCGACCATCTCGGACATTCTCGTGAACACCGCGTACCACGTCTATGTGGAGCGGCGCGGCAAACTCGAGGCGACGGATGTGCAGTTTTACGACAACGCGCATCTGATGAAGGTGATCGAGAAGATCGTCTCGCGGGTGGGACGGCGCATCGACGAATCCACGCCGATGGTCGATGCGCGCCTCGCCGACGGCTCGCGCGTCAACGCGATCATTCCGCCGTCGGCCATCGACGGCCCGCTGCTGTCGATCCGGCGTTTCGCGGTCAATCCGCTGAAGGTTTCGGACCTGATCGAATACCAGACATTCACTTCGCCGATGGCACACCTGCTCGAAGCGCTCATCAAGGCAAAGATCAACGTGCTGATCTCAGGCGGCACCGGCAGCGGTAAGACGACGATGCTGAATCTGTTGTCGGGCTTCATTCCGTCCGACGAACGGATCGTGACGATCGAAGACGCCGCCGAACTCCAGCTGCGCCAGGAACACGTGCTACGCCTCGAAACGCGACCACCGAACATCGAAGGCAAGGGTGAAATCAGCCAGCGTTCGCTCGTGAAGAACGCACTGCGGATGCGCCCGGACCGCATCATCCTCGGCGAAGTGCGCGGCGGCGAGGCGCTCGACATGCTGCACGCCATGAATACCGGCCACGAAGGCTCGATGGCGACGATCCATGCGAACACGCCGCGCGATGCGCTGGTGCGGCTCGAAAACATGGTCAGCATGGCGGGCCTCGCGCTGCCGGCCAAGGCGATGCGCCAGCAGGTGGCTTCGGCGATCACCGTGATCGTGCAGGCATCGCGGCTCACCGACGGCCGTCGCAAGCTGATGAGCATTCAGGAAATCACCGGCATGGAAGGCGACATGATCAACATGCAGGAGATTTTCACCTTCAAGCGCACGGGGCTCGATAGCGAGGGGCGCGTCAACGGCTATTTCTGCGCGACGGGTGTGCGGCCGCAATTCAGTGAACGGTTGCAAGCCTTCGGCGTGACGGTGCCGGACGACATCTACGATCCGCAGAAACGCTATGAAGTCTGAACCGGGATTCGGGAGCACGTCATGAACAGGTTATTTCTAGGCTTTGCGGTGTTGCTGTTTTTCGCGGTGGTGCTGGTGATCGAAGCGGGCTACGTGTGGTGGAACAGCCATCACGGGGCCGGCGTCAAGCGGCTCGATCAGCGCATTCGCGCGATGTCGGCGGGTGCCACGAGCAGCATTGGATCGATGTCGATCCTGAAAGCGCGGATGCTGAGCGATTCGCCGCTGCTGACCCAGTGGCTGCTAAAAGTGCCGCGCATCCATTCGATCGACCGGTTGCTGGTGCAATCGGGGCGTAACTGGTCAGTGGCGCGGTTTTTCACCTATACGCTGGCGCTGCCGGGCATAGCCACGTTCATCGCGCTGTTTTTCGGCCTGCCGATGCTGCTTACGCTCGCGCTCGCCGTTCTGTTTGCGCTGCTGCCGCTCGGGCTGGTGCAACGCAGCCGCGCGAAGCGCATCTCGACACTCGAGCAGCAGTTGCCCGAGGCCGCAGACCTGATCAGCCGCGCGCTGCGCGCCGGTCACTCGTTTCCGAGTTCGCTCGGCATGGTGGCCGAAGAAATGGCCCAGCCGCTCGGCGGTGAATTTCGCATTACCTTCGACGAGATCAGCTACGGCGTGTCGATGAACGACGCACTGAAGAACATGGTGACGCGCGTGCCGGTCATGGACCTGCGTTACTTCGTGATTGCAGTGCTGATCCAGCGCGAGGCCGGCGGCAACCTCTCCGAGATCCTCGACAACATCAGCCAGATCATCCGCGAGCGGATGAAGCTGCTCAGCAAGGTCAAGGTGCTGTCGGCCGAAGGGCGTCTGTCGGCGTGGATTCTCGGCGTGCTGCCGTTCGCGCTTGCCGGCGTGATCATGTTGATCAATCCGGTCTTTTTTATGGGGCTGATCGAAGATTCGGCAGGCGTCAAGATGATCTGCGCATCGCTCGTCAGCATGTTGCTGGGCATTGTCTGGATGCGCAAGATCATCCGGATTCACGTCTGAGCACCGACTGCAATGAACCGCAAGTTTGCGAGGAAATCATGAACACCATGCAGATCGTGTTGTTGGGCGCGACCTTCGTCATCGTCTTTGGCGCAGCATTCGGCGCCATGCTCATCACGCGGCCGAATGTCCTGCAGCGGCGCCTCGATGCGATCGCGCCAGGCATGGCCGGGCGAATTGAGCCCACCACGGGCGCCGGACAAGGCGGCGGCACGACAGCGGACGGCCGGCCGCAATGGATGGAGACGATCGCCAAGGCCTCGGCACATGTGGCGAAGCTTTCGCTACCCACCGAGGGCTGGGACAAGTCCGCCCTGCGCACCCGTTTCATGAACGCCGGCTGGCGCAGCCCCTCGGCCGCAGCAATCTATTTCGCCGCGAAAACGGTGCTCGCGCTCGGCTTGCCGCTCATTGCCCTGCTTATGCTGAGCAGTTTGCCGAGCAGCTTATCGCACAGCCTTGCACTCGTCGCAGTGTTGCTGATGATGCTGGCGACGCTCGGCTACTACCTGCCGAACGTTGCATTGGCACGGCGAATCGATCGGCGCCAGCAAGAAATCTTCGAGAGCCTGCCCGATGCGCTCGATCTGATGACGGTATGCGTCGAAGCAGGGCTCGGAGTCGACGCCGCGATGTTGCGTGTGGCCGAGGAGATTCATGTGAAGAGCCTGGTGTTGAGTGATGAATTCTCACTCGTGCTGCTGGAGTTGCGGGCCGGTTCGAGCCGCGAGAAGGCACTGCGCAATCTGGCGATGCGCACCGGCGTCTCCGATGTCGAGACGCTGGTCGCGATGCTGGTTCAGGCCGAGCGTTTCGGCACCAGCGTCGGATCCGCATTGCGCGTGTACACCGACATGCTGCGCACCAAGCGCCGCCACCTGGCGGAAGAGCGCGCCGCAAAAATTGCCTTGAAGCTGCTGTTTCCGCTGATGTTCTTCATTTTCCCGGCGCTCCTGATGGTGTTGCTGGGACCGGCCGTGATCCAGATCTATCGCGTGATGTTGCCGACGGTCAGCGGAATCGGCGGATAAACAAACGCGCGCAGGGGCCAGCACCAGACAGCACGATAAAAAGATGCCGCAGCGGGGGAAGCAAGATGAATACAACAAAACGAAGAATGGGCAGGCGACCGCGCAAAGGCCAATCCGGCTCGACCGTGGTGGAATTCGCGATCATCGCGCCACTGCTGTTGTTCGTGATCTGCATGATCATCGACCTGGGCCTGATGTTCTGGGTCAACCTGACCATGCAATACGCCGTGCACGAAGGCGCGCGTTACGCGGTCACCGGCCAGGACAACCTCGATCCGGACAGCGCCAACCAGCAACGCTATCTCGCCGTGATCCAGGACATCGAGGATTCGTCGATGGGGCTGTACACCCTCGTCAATCCGGCGATCTCGGTGACGGTCAACGGGGTGCCCGTCGCGAATGGCGCGAACATGTTCGGAGGCCCAGGCGATCTGGTAGTGCTGCAATTGAACTGTACCTGGTCCCTCCTCACGCCGCTAATTGCGCCGTTTTTCAGCGGTGGCGCATATACCTTCAGCGTCGCGGCCACCATGCGCAATGAGGGGTTCTAATGAAAACCACCCGTCACTACCGCCGCGGCAAAAGCAGGCGCGCAATGGCCGGCATCGCATCGATCGAGTTTGCGATTCTGCTGCCCATGCTGTTGCTGCTTGCCGTGCCAACCTACGATCTGGCGCGCAACATCCAGGCGAACATGATCCTCGTGAACCTGAGCCGCGAGGGCGCCAACCTCGCCTTGCGAGCCTCGTTGACGTTCCCGATGGAAACCATCATGAACGATCTGGCGGCGACCACGCCGCCGCTCGACATGGCCGATCATGGCATGATCTACATCACCGAGGTCATGGGCGACAACGAGAACTGCAATGGGCAGGGCACCAACTGCACGATTCGCAACATCGTGCTTGCGCAGTACGAGTGGCAGCCCAACGGCCAGCAGAGCAGCTACGCGCCGACCAGCGCGGTATGGAACTGCAGCTCGGGTAACTGGGGCAGCGACGGCAGTTGCAGCGGCATCGGCGCGGGGCTTGCCGCACCAACGGCGAATGCGCTGACGGGGCAGTTGATGGCCGGGCAGATCGTCTATGTGGTGGAAAGCTATTACCAGATGCAGTACGTGTTCGGCGCGGCGAACTTCGGTTTCGGCGTGTCGACCCCAGTACTCAATCCCAATCTGTATTCGATGAATGTGTTCTGACCGGCCTGCGGGGGCATGATGAAAACAACCGGCTACTCTGGACGTAGATCCAGCAGTCGTAACAGCAAACATAAACAGCGCGGCGCGGTCAGCATCATCGTCGCCGCTTCCATCGTGCTTCTGATCGGTATCCTGGGGCTCGCTGTCGATGCGGGCATGGGCTACATGGTCAAGGCCAAGCTCGACGCCGCTACCGACGCTGCGGCCATCGCCGCGGGCGAGGCTGTGACGACCGGCAGTGATCAGGGTACGCAGACCGCCAATGCGATCGCAGCCGCCAACACGTTCTTTGCGGCCAACTATCCGGCGGGCTACCTCGGCACAACGGCGTCGATGAATACGCCGTCAGTGGCTTTCAACCAGGGCACGATTACGATCGACACGTCGGCGCAGGCGAGCTATCCGGTCAGCTTCATGCGCCTGTTCGGTTTCAACCTGCTGAATGTCGCCAGTTCATCCGAGACGGTCAGAAAGGACCTGGACCTCGTGCTGATCATCGACACCACGGGCTCGATGGCGACCGACTCGACCGTACCGCCAGCAGTCCGATCTGCGGCGATCACATTCCTGCAGCAATTCGATCCGCTTACCGACCGCGTTTCGCTGATTCACTTCGCCTACGGCACGGTGGTCGATGAGCAGTTCAACGGTAATGCCCGCGGGTTCGACCTGGCGGCGATGACCAGCAGCATCAATAAATTCAGCTTCGCCGGCAGCACCAATTCCTCGGAGGCATACTGGAATGCGCTCGACCAGTTGAACAGGGTGATCACCCAGCCGTCGAGCCTGCGGGTCATTGTGTTCTTCTCGGACGGCGCTCCTAACAGCTTTGCGTCGATCTTTCCGACCAGCAACAAGAACTGCAATTCGATTGCGGGCACCGTCATCAGCGGCGATACGCCGAACACGCCGGCCGCGCTATACGCCGACAACGTGCAAAGCCAGCAGCTCGCCTCGCCCTGTTACAACAACAACGCTGCCAAACTGATCACGCAGATGCCCACCTGGTACAACGCGCACAACACGCTCTGGCTCGACAATCAGACGATCCCGGTGATTACCAATACTCCACGCGTCGTGACCAGCACAGTGAACTATGCGAACGTGAATAATGCAGGCCGCAATATTGCCGAAGCAATGGCCAACGTAGCGCGCAACCAGAACACTTATGTCTACGCGATCGGCCGCGGCTCGGAACTTCTGCAACCCGAAGGGGCGAATAACGAAATCGGCCAGAATGTGTTGAAGTGCATGGCCAACACGACCGATTCGCTGTCACGTTGTTACAATCCGAAGCAGCCGGTTGGAGTTTACTGTAGCGCACTGACGCCGGCCGATATGACACCGTGCTTCTCCAAGCTGGCTTCGGAGATACTACGGATTGCGAAGTAGATGAAGGCTGCACGACCGTAGGCAAGGCCTGCTGCGTCAGATTACGCAGCGGGTCTCGCGTACACAGCGGTCCCATAGCAGAGAACTTCCGTCACCCCGGGCGCGATTTCAGTTGCGTCATAGCGCATCCCGACGATGCCGTTGCCGCCGAATTCCGCAGCCTGCACGATCATGCGTTCATACGCGTCCTGGCGCGTACGTTCGCACAGGGCGGTATAGAGCGAGATGTTGCCGCCGAAGATCGTCTGCAACGAGGCACCGATCGAACCCACCACGGAACGCGAGCGGACAATAATGCCGCGCGCGATACCCAGTGATTGTTCAACCCGGTAACCGGGAATTTCGAATGCGGTCGACACCATGTGACGTTCTATCATTGCGTGCCTTTTGACGAGTGACGGGCGGACGTGGGCGGCGCGGCGGCCACATGCCGCCTCGCACCACGGCGAGCGCGACGAAACACTTTCGGCGCCCGCAGCTTTCGCACATATCTTATCAGCCGCCACAACGGGGCATTCTGCACGCGCGTGAGCTCGCTTTTGACTTCGGCCAACGCAGCCCGGGTCGAGGCGAGTTCGCCTAACAGCACTTCGTCGATGCCCGCGCCGTCGATCAGCGCCACATCCGCCACGCGGGTTGCGTGACCTGCCCCCACCCGCGGCTGCGGCCAGTTCGCGGCCGTAACCGGTGTGGAGAAAGACAGCCTTTCATTCTGAAGTCATCGAACCGGAGAGATACAGATCGGGAAGAGTGTGCCGCGCGGCACGTCCGGCGCCGCCAAAGGGGCGCATCCGGACGCGGTTCCGGGCGCAGTGAAAACCGCGGGGCAATTCATGCGAAGCTTAAGCTGGCGCGCAGTTGCTCAAATGCGCGAGAGACCTGCCTGACCGACAACATGTATTTCCAGTACCGCTCTTTCAGGAATCCGGTTGGCAGGTAGGTGCTGCCAATCAGCACCTGCCCTGTCCCCCAGTCCGGCCGCCAGGTCCGCGCAATGCCGCGGCGCATGAACAGCGACAGGGTGGGAATGTGCAGGCTGGAGGCCAGATGGCCGATGCCCGAGTCGTTGCCGATGAACCAGCCGGACTCGTAGACCCAGGTGGCGACGTTATCGAGCGAGCCCAGATCGGGCAGCTTGAGGCCGAAACGTTCGATGTAGAGCCAGTCCGCGCGCTCCTGGGGCGCCACGACGAATTCAGGGCTGAAGCCCAGTTCGCGCAACCGGATGGCGAGTCTGATGAAGCGTGCAGGGAGCCAGCATTTGTCGGCGGTGCTGGCGGTGGGGTGAATCGCCACGCGCAGCGGGTATTTCCGGTGTTGCAGTCCTGGCGGCGGCGTCATGCCGTTGCTCTTGTCGGCGCCCGCGAGGCCAAACTCGTCAATGCAAAACTTCGCCAGCCGGTCGGCCATGGATTCGGAGGACCGCACCCGGCAGATATGATCGAGGAAACTAACTCGCGGGTGATACTGCTCGAGGCCCACGAACGGCTTGTTCCGGTGCATCTGGATCACCCGGTCGAACCCGGCAAGCTTTGCTGTCAGGTCTTCGGCCGCGAGGTCGTCGAGAGTTTCGATTTCAGGAAACCACGCGCCCAGCGACTGGATCTGCCGGCCGAATATGGTCACGGCAATGCCGTTTTGCTGAAGATTTCGCGCGATCGTCATCATCAGCAAGGAGTCGCCGATTGCTGGCGAAAGAACCAACGCTACGCGAGAGATTGGCTGAACAGTAGGCCACATAGCTCAATCCGGATGACGCGCCCACTGATGGGGAGAACGCTTGCCAGTCCAGAAGAGCAGTTATTTCCGCTTTCCGAACCAGCAGGAGTCTAGAACCGGCGCATATTATTCGCGTTACAGGTTTCATTACAGACGATTACGGGAAGCTTGACGCAAGCCTACGCCGGCGATCGGTCACTTGTACTTGGTCTTGAGACTTCGCCGGTTCCGAGCAGATCGCCGTGGGTCACGACAGCGGCGATCCAACGGTGCAGTTCGTGCCGCTCCATCTCGAGGAGCTGTTCGGGCAAGCCGGGCGCATCGGCGACGGCCAGCACGTTGTGGAGTGCAAGAAATGCCTTCGTTTGCGAATACATGACGTGAGCCAGACGCTTGCGGGCTTCGGGATGCGCCACGCCGGCCGCGTGCGTATCGATGATCGCGTGCGACAGCTTTTCGCTGACATAGCCAAGCGGCACGCCTTGCCGGGTTTCGCTAGCCGTGTACGCCGGGCCATTGGACGACAGGTTCAAACTCACATCCAATCCTTGAATGATTTCAGGCACGTCGAGTTCGCTTTATATGTATGCCTAATTACGTGCGCAGGCGATCTACGCCGTAGTACAAGGCCTCTTCGGTGCAACACCCTACGCATTGCTAACAGGGCTGCGCGACAGGCAGGGCCAGTAAGGACGGATCGTAAACGGAATGGCCGGCGCGATCTGTGGATCGTTCGTCTATATTTGTGTTGTTTTGTCACGGGCGCTTCATGTTCGCCTGGGCCGCTCAGGCGCCGGGTTGCCCAGAGCCTGATGTCCATTTACCTGACGGCCAGTATCGCATTCGATGCGGGTCACATCGTCCCGCTATTTTGCCTGTGGAGGCGCAGCGCCGATACACTCCGGCACCCTTAGGCACGGCGTGGCGGCCCAGCCCCTGCATCCCGCCAAAATTTCTAAGATAATGCGCGCTCCCGTCGCCGACACGGATGCCGTACAA
>NZ_JAMFSB010000009.1 GCF_026225065.1 Paraburkholderia sp.
CCAGCCGGGCCGAAAGCCACCTCGAGCGGCAAAAGCAGATTCACCGTCTGCGGCACGTCATTCGTGAACTGGAGCAGTACATCCCCGCCGATCAGCGCGATGCCCCGGCGGTTAGAGAACTGCTCGGCTGGGGTTGCGGGACTACCATGCAAGTGATCGAGCTCGACGCGCCGCGTCTCGGGGGCGACGATCTGCATAAGGACATCGATTTCTCATCGAGCGGCATTCAGCGGCGCTGGGCGGCCGGCTATGAAAACACCGCCCGGATGCTGGAGAAGGCCCCATGGCGCGAACTGCCTGACCCGATGGAAGGGATCGCGGTCTACCGCTCCGATCCGGAAGCCGGGCCGGACGCGCACTGAACCGCGCGCCGACCAAAGCGGAGCGATTCACTCAGACGATTCAGTGACTCGAAACCGTGAGCGAGCGCAGTAGGTCCCGCTCACTGTCTTCGTCGTCTTGCGCCGGGGATGCGTCCGCGGAGCGCGCGGTGCCATCCTGATTGATGCGGTTAGCGTGCATCAGCCGGTAAAGCGTGGCGCGCGAGACGCCGAGATCCGCGGCCGCCTCGGTCAGCTTGTAGCCGTGGCGTTGTAGCGCCTGCACGATCGCGTCCTTCTCCGCCTTGCTGCGAATCTCGGCGAGCGTCACAGCCGGCACATTCGCCGTCTGTGGCAGGCCCAGGTCTGCCGCGGTAATGAAACGGCCCTCGCTCATGACGACTGCCCGGCGCACGCAATTGATCAACTCGCGGACGTTGCCGGGCCAGCCGTAGCGGGACATCGCCACCACCGCATCGCTCGAAAAACCTCGAATCTTGCGTGCCCCATCCTGCCGGTACATGCTGAGCGCGTAGTTGGCGAGCAGCTTGATGTCATTGCCACGGTCCCGCAGCGGCGGTTCGATCAGACGCAGCACGCACAGGCGGTGATACAGGTCGGAACGGAAGCGGCCGTCTTCGACCGCCTTTTCCAGATCGACGTGGGTCGCCGAGATCACCCGCACGTCCACCTTGATTTCGTTGCTGCCGCCCAGGCGCTCGATGGTGCCTTCCTGCAGGAAGCGCAGCAGCACTGCCTGGCACTCGTGAGGCATGTCGCCGATCTCGTCGAGAAAGAGCGTGCCTTGATGCGCGGTCTCGATCCTGCCGATCTTGCGCTGCACCGCGCCCGTGAAGGCGCCACGTTCATGGCCGAACAGTTCGGCCTGCAGAAGAGTAGGCGGGATGGCCGCGCAGTTGATTGCGACGAAGGACTGGGCCGAGCGCGGCGAGCGCACGTGGATGGCCCGCGCCGTCAACTCCTTGCCGGTGCCCGACTCGCCAGCGACAAACACCGGTGCATCGGTGACCGCGCATTTGTCGATGTAGCGGTAGAGCTGTTGCATGGCTTCGCATTGGCCGACCATTTCGTGGCGGCCCAGCGAAGCCTCGGGCGTCACGCGCGCCTTGCGCAGGCTCGACAGGCCATGGGCGTGCCCCAACGCGAAAATGAGCCGCTCGTTCAGGCACGGAGTGGTGACAAAATCGAAACAATAATCGAGGATGAAACGGCTGACCGGTTCGTGGTCGGCCTGGCCCGGCGCGATCTGCGCGACCCAGTTGGTCTCCACCCGGCGCATGCATGCCTCGAGCGCCGACAGATATTGCGTCGAGCAGTCTTCCGGCAGTTCGATCAGGCCGACCTTGATGTTGTCGCGCTCGATCACACGTTCTGCAAGCGCAGTCGTCTTGGCGTGGACGACCTGCCAGCCGCAGGCGGCCAGAAACTTGGTGAGAATTTCGTCGGGTTTGCTTGAAACGCAGAGCACCGTGCGGTCTGCGTCATGTGGCGTGTCAGTTTTAGTCATGTTAACCCCGGTTCGATGCGGCGCTCGCGGTTGCTGGGTCATACAAGCATGCTTCAGGCCGGATCACCGGCCTGGATAGACCCGTCCCCACGGGACTTTGGATCGCGCGTTGCGCTCCATGCGAGGCCGCCAACGAGGCTGGCCGTGCAGACTGGTTGTGGGCGCATCCAAAGCGATCGCGCCCGCAAGCGTCTCGGCCGCTCATTGAGAAATCAATGGCACGCCGATTATTTTGTTCATACGAACGTTTATTGTTCATTTCATTCCCCGGTGTTCGACTGTCGACGTGTTTTTCGTCGGTCTCTCTGTATTGCGCTCTATGCGACGCATGGGCCAAAGATAGATCAAAACAATTGCACTTGCCATACGCGCAAATCTGGATACGGCAATTGGGCCGCAACCTCCGACGTGCCATTCGCAGCCCGCGCCGTGGTGCACGAGGCAGCAGGGTCTGCAGATGTCGTGGAAGGCCAGTATAGGCGGCTAGTTGCGAGTTGTGTATCAATTCTGTCTCATTCCTGAGAAAGCCGGAAAGCCTATTCTTGAGAAATTGTTAATTCGTTAAGCGGAATGTTTGACCGGACAAATACTTTTATGACCGAATCACCGCTTCAATTCCATTACACGTCAAATCGCGCAAACCTTTGCGCGGTAGAAACTCCCCAGTACCGGTCTGTTTGCCTGGGCCAGTATTGCCGGTTGGTTTAAACCGGCGAGGGGCGCGAGCGCCTTGGTAGAGGCCGCTCTTAAGACTTCTTTGAAGCGGGTGACGGTCGCGGGCGCGCATCGTCGGAAAATGGGTAGAGCGTCGGCGCTTCGCGTCGCGCGAAGTGGCCGGCCTGCGACGTGCCATCCAACGGACAGCGCCTCGAACGCTCTGATCGGGCAAATTGGACCGTTCGACTCACAGGTTATCCCGCCCGGCGACTGTCTCACAATTGAGACACTTTGGACTTCGTACGGTAGCGCACATAACGCTCGCCGATCGCGTTTTGTGAATCGTGTGTGACGAAGTCAGTAAGCGCTGCATGGCCTGTGTCAAGCATTACAGCGCAACTGCCGTGCTGAACGGTCACGGCTTACCGATGCGACGATTCGGACCCCGCAAATTTTTCGTTTTTGGCCAGTCGCAGCACTGAAACAGTTTCGGCGCGGGTCCCCTCAAAGCGGCCTTGCCAGTTTGCTGCGCCGCC
>NZ_JAMFSB010000125.1 GCF_026225065.1 Paraburkholderia sp.
GCCTTGGCGAAGTAGATCGCAAAGCTGCTGTACGCGAGGAAGTCGTACCACTCGATCACATTGCCGGTCAGTCCACCGACAATCGAGCGCAAACGCACTGGGCCCGCGTGCGTGCGCGCTTCAAGGCCGGAAGCAGATGCGACGCGTGTTTCTGCCACGTTGAGGTCTCCCACGTCCGGTGATGCGGGCCGCTTCTGTCGGCGGCATTGCGGTCAGTCTTTATCTGCGGCGTATTGCTTGTCGAGGCGATCGAAGAGCGGCTTGTCGACCAGACGCTGGCGTTCGTTGAACGGCGCGAGCAAGGTCGGGTCTTCGTCGAGCTTTCCCTCGTCGCGCAGCATGGCGAGGGCTTTCTGCATGCCGAGCACGGCGCTCTGCAACGCTGCGTTCGCGTACAGCACGATGCCGAACCCTAGTTCCGCAAGCGCGCTCTGCGGCATGACAGGGGTCTTGCCACCCACCACGATGTTGATCAGCTGCGGCGTGCTCAGCAGGGTCGGCAGGCGCTTGATTTCGTCGAAGGTCTCGACCGCCTCGACGAACAGAATGTCCGCACCCGCTTCGGCAAAACGATGCGCGCGCTCGATGGCCGCGTCGAAGCCATGAACAGCGCAAGCGTCGGTGCGAGCGACGATCTGGAAATTGGCGTCCTCGCGCGCGTCGACGGCGGCGTGCAGCTTGCCGACCATCTCGCTCGTCGAAATGACGGCCTTGCCGGCGAAATGGCCACATTTCTTGGGGCTGACCTGGTCTTCGAGCTGGATCGCGTCGGCGCCAGCCCGCTCGAGCGTCCGCACGGTGTGACGCACATTGAGCGCGTTGCCGAAGCCGGTGTCCGCATCGACGACGAGCGGCAGATCCACCGCATCGCGAATCCGCGAGGTGTGTTCCGCAATATCGCTCAATCCGATGAAGCCTAGATCGGGCATGCCGAACGACATGTTCGTGACGCCCGCGCCGGTGATATAGAGCGCGCTGAAACCGGCATCCGCGACGACGCGTGCGCTCATCGCGTTGAAGGCGCCGGGCATGAGCAGGGCACGGCGTTGCTGGACGGCGTCGCGAAAAGCTGCGCGACGCGCGGCGGATGACTGTGACATGGCTGTTTCTCCCGAACGATGGAGAATGAGTATGCAGGATTTACGTCAATCCGGCATCAGGCAGCCGGCTCGCCTCCCTCATCGACAATCGGCTTGCGGGCCATGAACCAGTAGAACAGCGCCGCACAGCCGGCAATCATGCCGCCAGAGATGAAAGCGAGGGCATACGAACCGGTGCGGTCAACGATAAACCCGGCCACGACAGGCGAGAACGCCCCACCGAAGTAACCGCCGAAGTTCTGGATCGAACTCACCGACGCGACCATTGACGACGGCGCGATATCCGCTGCGAGCGCCCACGCCGAGCCGACCACGGCCGAGACGAAGGCGAGACCAACGGTAAACAGCGCGAGGGTAACGTTGAGCGAATGGGTGAAAGGCAACGCGATCGCACACACGGCGGCCCCCACCGCGCAGCACGCAATCAGGAGCCGCTTGGCGCCGATCGGCGGCGCGAGCTGGCGATCGACGATCTTCTTCGCCAGATAGCCGATCGCGATTTCGCCGACTGCGCCGCCGACCCATGGGATGCCCGCATACACGCCCAGTTGTGCGAACGAGATGTGAAAGCGGTCGAGCAGATACAGCGGTAAAAACACCAGAAAGATGTTCCAGAGCCAGATGGTGCAGAAGTAGCCGAGGATCATCCCCCAGACGCTGCGGTGCGTGAACAGCGAACGCCACTTGACGGACGACGTCGTCAGCGAGCGTTCATGGCCGCCGCCGCCCGCTTCGATGTAGGCGCGTTCCTCCTTCGAGAGACGTCGGCTGTCGACCGGATTGCGATACAGCGTGAGAAACAGCAGCGCAAACGCGATGCCGAACGCGCCCGTCACATGAAACAGCGAGCGCCAGCCGAAGGCGATCATCAGCGCAACGAGCATGGCCGGCGCGAGCGCCGGTCCCCACTTTGACGAGGAATCCCATACGCCAGTGGCAAAGCCGCGTTCTTTTGCCGGAAACCACGCTGCGGTGATTTTCGCGGAGGTCGGCCAGCATGGCGCCTCGCCGACGGCGAGCAGCGCGCGCATCACCAGCAAGCCGGATATCGAACCCACCACGCCTGTCAGCCACGTCGCGACGCTCCACCAGATCATGCCGAGCGCGTACGCGCGCTTCGCGCCGAAGCGATCGATCACCCAGCCCGCCGGCAATTGCATCACCGCATACGTCCATGCGAACACGCTACCGAGCAGCCCGATCTGCGTGCGCGTCAGGCCGAGTTCGTGAATCATGCCGGGCGCGGCGATCGAGAGGCTCGCGCGGTCCATGTAGTTGATGATGCCGCCGGCTAGCAGCCAGATCACGACGTGCCAGCGGTAGTTGAGGCGGATGGTTCCCACTGCAGCGGCAGGTACGGGAATGCTGGATTTGTCCAAAGCGTGTCTCCGTTCGGATGGCCTTGGGCGGCCATTCATTGTCGTTACTGGCGTCTGTTCCGGCATTGTGCAACGCGAGGCGCATTCGCGTGCGCAAAGCGACCAGTGTACGGACGGAAACGGGCTGGCTCCAATCAGGAAACCGTATGGGCCGATACCGTTTGCGTTATCGGCGCCGGCCCCCGGTCCCGCTCACGCGTCTTGGCCGCTTTCCGACAAAAACTGCGTGACGTGCTTCACGAAGCGCTCCGGATACTGGTAAAGCGAACCGTGATTCGCATCGGGGTACAGGATCAGTTGCGCGTTCGGGATGTTCTGTTGCAGGATCCACGAGTTGATCGAGTAGATGATCACGTCGTTATCGCCGTTGACGACGAGCGTCGGCTGAGTCAACGCCTTCAGGTAGTCGTACGGGTTTTCGCGCGGCGTGCCCCATTTCGCGAGCGCGGCGAGTTGCGCCGGTGCGACCTTTTCATTGGCTTCCGGATCGCGGTTCTCGGAGCGCAGGCGGAAGCGCTGCAGGAATTTACGGCCCGCGGCCTGGCTTGCCTCCGACGGCGAGAAGTGCACGCGAAGCCACAGGTGATCCGGCTCCGCGTAGCTCGCGCCGAAGATGTCCTGCGCCTCAGGGGTGAGCGAGACCATCGCTTCGCCGCTACGCGGGCCGGTGCCGACCAGGATCAGGCGGCGTACGAGCTGCGGTTCCGCCAGCGCCAGCTCCTGTGCGATGAGACCGCCCATGGAGAATCCCAACACGTCGACCTGGGCGAGGCCAAGGGCCTTGATGAACCCGGCAGCGTTGGCGGCCATCTCTTCGATCGATTCCGGGACTTCGCCGGAGGAGCTGGAAATGCCCGCATTGTTGAACAGGATGACCTCGCGATCACGGGCGAAGCCGTCCGTGACA
The DNA here is from genome assembly GCF_026225065.1 of Paraburkholderia sp. Classification (GTDB taxonomy): domain Bacteria; phylum Pseudomonadota; class Gammaproteobacteria; order Burkholderiales; family Burkholderiaceae; genus Paraburkholderia. The sequence goes on from NZ_JAMFSB010000125.1 coordinate 3,387, forward strand.
GCCGGATCCCAGTGATCCGTCGTGCCGGTGAAGTGAATATTGAACACGAGCGGCACGCCGCCCGTTTTGCCGAAGCGCCGGTAGGCAAAGCGGATGCCCTTGGCTTCCACGTATTGGGTCGAGGCAGTCTGGTGCGTGTGGCTGGTCATGGCTGTTTCTCCTGATGGATGAATCCGCGTTGGGATTGACGATCAATTTGGGTGCAATCGCTGCAAGGCATGAAACTCGCTATCTGCGGAATCGCGTTATGCGATCGCCTGACCAGTAATCTAGTGGGTGAGCACGGCAAGGGAAAAGACTTTGTAGGTTGGCGGGTATGCCTATAAAGTATGCCCGTCAGGTCTTTCGACCGGGCTGCTGGCTGGCACAGGCATACGAGGAAGCCACCAGCCAATCGCGCGGAAAGAAGAAGGTGATTCGTAAGGTTTTCGGCCTTTGAGGCAAACTCACGGCAAACGTTGTTTCCTTTCATCGGATACGTTGTTGATCGTAGTAACGTATCGGATTATCTTTCGCCCGCTTACATCGATTTTTGAGGCGCTTATGTCCACGGACGCAGACACGATCACCGATGAACAGGTTGCAGCAATCGCAGACCGGATGGTCGAAGAAGGCAAACGGGTCTCCCCGGTAACAATCTGGTCGGAGGTTCGCGGTGGTTCGCTTGTTGCGATCGTCGCGGCCTTGCAACGCTGGCGCGAAGCGCGCGAGGACAAAACCCTGGAACTGCAACTCCAGACCGGTTTGCCGGGAAGCCTCGCCGAAACCGTGATGAGCGCCGCCGGCAGGATCTGGACCGCATCCCAGGAGACGGCAGAGCAGGCGTTTAACCAGCGCCTGACGGTGATGGGCCAGCATCTGGAGTCTGCCTTCGCGGATCGCGACGAGGCACATGCCGAATACCAGAAGACGTTCGAAGAAGCCGAGGCACAGCGTGAGCGGCTTGATGCCCTGACGAATGCGCTGAGCGCTGCGGAACAGACCGCCGCACAACTAGGTTCGGAACTCGCGGCGGCGACGAGCCGGGCCGAGGCGGCCGAGACGCGCGTCGAAGAGCTCGCGCAGCGCGTGTCGATTGACGAGGCCAGTCTGGAAGCGACGAGAATATCGCTCGACGAGGAACGCGCGGCGCGCGAGGAATTGGCCTCAGTTGTCGCCAGCAAGACCGATGAGATAGCGCAGATCACCCACGAGCGTGATTCCGCTCGCCAGGAAGTCGCAACGTTGGGCGAGGCCTGTCAGGCGAAATCGCAGGAAGCGGAAAGGTGGTCGCAGGAGTCGAACGTGGCCACGGCGCGCGCCGAGTCGGCTGAGGCGCGTATAGAGGAGCTGGTGCAGCAGGCATCGGTGGACACGGCGAATCTCGAAGCGACGAAGGCGTCGCTCGACGAGGAACGCAAGGCGTGCGAAGACCTGGTGGTGGTCGTATCGAGCAAGAGCGACGACATAGCGAGGCTCACTCAGGAACGCGATGACGCACGGCAGGAGATCGCGGCTTTGAGCGACACGTGTCAAGCGAAGTCGGACGAAGTGGACCGGTTGTTAGCGGAGTCGAGTGCGGCCTCGTGGCGTGCGCAAGGTGCCGAGGCTCGTATCGAGGAACTTGTGCAGCGGGCGTCGGTGGAAGAGGCGAATCTGGAACTCACCCGGACTTCGCTTGAAGAAGAACGCCAGGCGCGTGAGGCGTTGGCGGCGGCTGTCGCAAGCAAGAGCGATGAGATCACGCAGATAGCTCAGGAGCGCGATGATGCGCGGCAGGAAGCAACCACGCTGAGCAACGCTTGCCAGGCAAAGTCGGACGAAGTGAACCGGCTGTTAAATGAGTCAAGCTCATTGGCATGGCGTGCGCAGGCTGCGGAAACGCGCATAGAGGAGCTTGTGCAGCGTGCGTCGGTGGAAGAGGCCAATCTTGCAGCTACCACGACGACACTTGAAGAAGAGCGCAGGGCGCATGAAGAGCTGGCTGCGGTTGTGTTGGGCAAGAACGACGAAATAGCGCGGATTAGTCAGGAATACGATGCGCAACGGCAGGAGGTCGCGACGTTGCGCGACACGTGTCAAACGCAATCGGGCGAACTGAACCGGCTACTGCAGGAGTCAGGCTCGCTCACGTCGCGCGCCCAGGCCGCCGAGGCTCGAGTTGAGGAACTTACTCAACGTGTGTCGGTGGAAGAGGGCAATCTGGAAGCCACCAAAGCATCGCTCGAAGAGGAACGCGGAACACGTGACGAATTGACTGCGGTTATCGCCGGCAAAAATGATGAAATAGCGCGGATCACTCAGGAGTACGAGACGGCACGCCAGGAGGTCGCAACGTTAAGCACGGCTTCTCAGGCGAAGTATGACGAAGCGAATCGACTGTCTGACGAACTAAGTGCGACCTCATCTCGCGTGGACGCTGCCACGACGCAGGCGAACGAGAGCTTCGCACGACTCGCCGCGCTGGAGATGGAACTGAACGAGGCGCGCGCAGCACTGGCGGCAGAACGCGAAAGCGCCGCGGCGCGAATCGATGGGGCGTCGGCTCAGATCGACGAACTGCGGCGTATCACCGATGAACTCGACGAGACCCGCAAGCAGGTCAGCGCGTTGAGCGAAGCGAAGACGGCAACTGGCGCTGAACTGGATCGGCTTTCGCAGGACGCCTCTGCCGCTAGGGAGCGGGCGGAAGCGGCCGAACAGCACGCAGCGGAGCTGGAAGAGCGTCTTGCGGAGCAGGCCGATGCCGTCGCCAAAGACGATCAACCTGGCGGGCCAACCGGAACGCCATCGGATGGCACTGAGAGCGCGGACGACGTCGTCGCGTTGCAACGTCAGATATCGGCCCAGGCCAAAGCCCATGCAAAGGCGCTCAGCGAACTGCGCACCAATGCGGAACAGTGGGTGGCGCACGCGAAAGAGCTTAGACAACGGCTTGGCCAGGCTAGCGAGAAGATCTTGTTCATCGACGCACGCAGCACCGGAGAAGTCGCGCTGGTACGGCGGCTCGCGTCCGAACTGGAACGGGTCAAGCCGGATCACGAGTTGATCGCGCGGGATGCGCAGCAACGGCTGATCGGCGCGACAATGGCCCAGCAACTTGCGCAGAAGGGCTACCGGTATGACCCGAGTACAGCGGTTATGTCGAAGGTGGAGGGCTGAGGTACGAACTGGCCATCGAAGTGTCGATTAACTTTTACTTATACCCCCACGTTTTTGGCTGATTAGACGCGAACAAATCGGCTACTGACCATCGGATCAATGGCGTTGCGTGCTTCCGCTCGCAGCGTCCTAACCCGATCGAGGTCAGAAATGGTAGCCGATGCTCTAGTCTCGGGCGATGCCGAAGTTGCCCGTTTGCGCAGTACCCTCAGGGATGTCGCGTCCCGCTCCAGTCGTGAGATCGTCGATCTCGCACGCGCCTTGGTGGCCGTTCCAAGCGCCTACCCGCCCGGCGATACGCACGCGGTCGCCGACAGAATCGAAGCGATGTTCGAGGGCTCCGGCGCGGAAGTCGAGCGATTTGGAACACTCCCTCATGTCATGAACCTCGTGGTGCGCGTGTGTGGTGCGCGCCCCGGGCGTCGGCTGGTTTTCAACGGCCATCTGGATACCTTTCCGCTGGTGAACGCCCATCAATGGTCGGCCGACCCCAACGGGGAGGAGCGCGATGGGAAGCTATACGGACTCGGCGTGTCGGACATGAAAGGGGGCGTCGCCGCCATCGTGTTCGCCTTGCGTCAGCTCGCCGCCGTGCGCGATTCGTTCGCGGGCGAAGTCGTCGCCACCTTCGCTGGAGACGAAGAAAGCATGGGCACGGAAGGCAGCGGCTACCTGCTGCGACATGTGCCGCACGCAGCCGGAGACGCGATGATCAGCGCCGATACCGGTTCCCCCAGCGTGTTGCGTTTTGGCGAGAAAGGCATGATCTGGCTGCGTCTCGATGCAACCGGCAAGTCGGCGCATGCGGCCCATGTGCATAAGGGCGATAGCGCAATCGAAAAACTCTTCGACGCGGTCCAGGAACTCAGATCGCTGCGCGACTACCCCGTGAATGCACCAGTGGAAGTGCTGGCTGCCATCGCCCGTTCGAGCGGAGCATCGGAGCTCATCTCGGGCGCAGGCGAGAGCGACGTCTTGCGCCAGGTCACCGTCACGTTCGGCACCGTCAGCGGCGGACGCCTGTCGAATCTGATCGCAGACCACGCCACCGCCACCGCCGACATCCGGCTGCCAGTCGGCGTTTCGGTCGCGGAGATCGAAAACCGCATCAATGAAATCGTTGCGCGTCATCCGGGCGTCTCGCTGGAAATCACGCGACGCTACGAGCCAAGCTGGACCGCTCCCGATCACGAAATCATTCGAACACTCAGCCGCCATTGCGCCGCGAAGCTCGGTACACAACCGGTGGTCAACATGCGTGTCGGTGCCTCCGATGCACGGCTTTACCGGCAGCACGGCGTACCCACCGTTGTCTGTGGCTTGACGTCCTACAACATGGGCTCATCCGACGAGCACGTATCCGTCGACGAATTGCGCGCGCTCGGTGAAATCTTCGCACTCACTGCTTTCGACTATCTGACTGCGCCAGCCGCCGGCTAAAGCCGCCTGCGTCTGCCACGACCTGATTGGCCTCGTCGTCGGAACGCGCCGCAGATGCAGCGCTGTCCTACGCTCCTCGCATCGGAAAAGGAAATGTCATGTCCACCGATAAAGCACTAAGCCCCGAGCAACGCAGCAAATTCCGACGCATCCTGGCCTCCGCGCTGGTTGGCAACATGCTCGAGTTCTACGACCTGTTCGTCTACGGCTTTCTGGCTGTCGTCATTGCCAGGGCTTTCTTCCCGACCGGCGACGCCTACACGTCGATGCTTGCCACTGCCGCGACCTTCGGTGTCAGCTATTTCATCCGGCCACTCGGCGCGATGGTGATCGGCGCATACAGCGACAGGCATGGCCGCAAGGCGGGCATGATGCTCACCATCTGGTTAATGGGAATCGGCACACTCGTGATCGCCTGCGCGCCCACCTACGCGACGTTTGGCGTCGTCGGTACGCTGATCCTCGTGCTCGGGAAAGTCCTGCAGGGTTTCTCCGCGGGTGGCGAGTTCGGCTCGACCGTCTCGTTCGTAACAGAGCACGCGCCGAAGGGCATGAAGGGGTATTTCGCGAGTTATCAGGTGGTAGGCATTGGCCTTGCGACGGGCCTTGCGAGTGTCGTCGGGCTCGGTGCGAACAGGCTGATGACGCCGGACATGCTGGCGTCGTGGGGCTGGCGCATACCGTTTCTGATCGGCCTCGCGATCGTGCCGTTCGGCTACTGGATTCGCCGGCGCGTCGACGAAACGCCTGAATTCGAGGCGTCCGGTCACCAACGCAATCCAATCCGCGATACGTTTGCGACCGCCAAAGCGCGGATCGCCGCGGCCATCGGCCTGTATTCGCTCGCCGCTTCGACGAATTATCTGCTGGGTGTCTTCATTCCGCTGTACGCACAGAAAGTTTTGGGAATGAGTCCCGCCGATTCGATGTGGGGCGCGATTGGCTATTCGATCGCGCAGATTGTCTTGCCACCTTTTTTCGGCGCTCTCTCGGATCGTCTCGGTCGGCTTGCGCTCATTACGACGGGCACGTTGCTGACCGTTGTCCTGACGATCCCGGCGTTTCACATGATGGTCGCGTCACCCACAGTCGGCGTCTATGTTTTCTGCGTCACCGGGCTAACGGCGTGCGTGATGGTGTTCCAGGGTGCGATGCCGGCGTTCGTCGCTGAGCTGTTTCCGCACGGCACGCGCACGACCAGCATCGCGCTCGTTCATAACCTGACGTTCGCAGTGTTCGGCGGCCTGTCGCTGATGATCTGCACGTGGATCGCGAATGAGACGGGCAGCAAGTTTGTGCAGGCCTATTACGTCATGGTCACCGCGGTGATCGCGCTGGTCTGCATTCTCTACTTTCGCACGCGGGTGTACCCTGCCGCGGAGCGCGAGAACGTGCTGAAAAACGCCTGATCGCGCAGGTCGTGCACGTTTCAATTTTTGACTCGCCGGATCGATCGCCCTTCGCGCTTTAGAATCTCCTGAATCTGGCGAAAGACGACATCCGACGGGCATCCAATGAGACTCAGGCACATAGAAGTAGTGAACGCGATCCGTGTGACCGGTACGCTCAAGGCCGCGGCCGCGCTCCTGTCGCTCACCCAGCCGGCGGTCACGCAAATTCTGCAAAGCGCGGAGCGCCAGCTTGGCTATCCGCTGTTCGAACGGGTCCGTGGCAAGCTGATTCCGACCCGGGAGGCGCAAACGCTGTTCCCGGAAATCATGCGGCTGGATGAGCAGTTGCAGGCGGTCCAAAGGCTGGCGGAAAATCTGCGTGATGGGAACGACGAGTCTTCGATCCGCATTCTGGCTGCCCCAGCCATGGCGCAGACTGTCGTGGCGGACGCAGTACTTGCATTCAAGGCGTTGCATCCGGGCGTCAAGCTTTCCATTCGATCGGATTACTCGGCAACCGCGGTCGCCAACATCGCGCTGATGGAAGCGGATATCGGCGTGCTGTATCACAGCGTGTCTCATCCTGCTATCAAGGAGACCGAACTGGCGTCGAGCCGGCTCGTCTGCGTGGGGCATCCGGATGTCCTCGACAAGGCGCCCTTCATGGAGATGAGCGCGCTGGAAGGTCGCGAGATCATTGGACCGGATCCGGCCGATCCACTCGGGCGGCTACTGGCGAAACGGCTCGAAGAACTCTCGGTGACGGTGCGCTCGAGCATCACCGCGCAGTCGTATCACTCGCTCATGGCGCTTGCCGCACGTTCGAAAGTCATGACCATCGTCGACGAAATCGCAGCGCTCTCCGCACCTGCTCAGGGGTTGAATGTTGTGCCGCTGGCGCCGGAAATCGCGATTCCAATCGTTGCCAGTGTGGCCATCAACGGGGAGAGGTCGGCGCTGGTCGAACAGTTTATACAGGTGTGCAGAAAGTCGCTTCGCATACTCGGATGAACCAGCGCAGGGCGTCGGTTGCACCAAGCGCTTTTGATTACTCGATACGCAGTGAACCTGCCATTTGCTTGACTACGGGCGACCAGGTTGCCTGCTCCGCGACGGGATAGGTGAACTGCACGATGGCGAGCGTACCGCCGCGAATCAGCATCTTTTCGTAAACGATTTCGTTGTTCTGCGTCTGGCAAGAAAACGCGACGAGATTCCGCTTGCTGACCTCGTAGCTTGCGCGCGAGCCAGCACAGGTGCGCTGTTCCTCGCTGTGCAGGAGTTGCGCCGGCGTATCGTCGGGCGAGCTGAACCTGCCCCAGACGGCGACCTGCGTTTTGCCCGACTTCGCTGAAAAGACGAGACCATCGCTATTGTCAGCTTCCCGGCCAGCAACCAGCAAGTCGCCAGGATATTCAATCGTATAGCCGTAGCGCACGTTCGCGTACGTCGAAGCCGGTTTGTCCGACTGCTTGCGCGGTGGATACGCGAGCTTTGCCAGTGGGCCAGCGTATGCCTTCGAACCCGATGCCGTCAGTGCCGATGCAACGAGGCATGGCTGCCGAAGGATGCGACAGATCGAAGTCGACAAGGCGCGGATGCGAACCATCGACGTCGACCCCGAGCTCAACGAGGCCGTTAGCACCCGCATCGCGGAACTGGTTGATCGTGGCCCACTCGCCGTTCGGCAGTGCCGCGCCGGCGGCCACGCAAGCCGGGGCGTTCTCGATAAGAGCGGTCGTCAGGAGGCAGGTCGTCAATGCATTCCGGATCAGCATATGCAAACAGATGGGCCGAAGGGGTGGGGATGATCGCACAAAGACCACTCTACTGCCCGTTTCGAGTCGCACGATCGCCTTCGATGTCTGCATCGTGACGGCATTCATAGGCGCCTTCCTTGGTATTGCCATACCACCGCTGCCCTTTGAAGTGGTACACGCCGGTTTTTGTATTGACCCATACCACGGCGTCTTTTGGGCAATGCTGCGTGGCTTGCTGCTCGCTCTGGAATTGCGGAGCTGATTGCGCATAGGCCGTGTTTAGCGGCGGAAGAGGCGACGCCAATAAGAACAAGATGTAAAGAACAGGCTTTCTGAAGATCTTTAGCAAAACGATACCTCGTTTTTTATCCTGTGGACCGCCCCATTATTTCCCCGCCAGCAGGTGGTGACCACCTTTTTTTGCGGTAGCAATCCTGGGAATGCGCCGCTGCGTGCGTTGGAAATGGCGGCTGCGCTTGCAAAAGCACAGCAATGCGTTGGCGGCAGGACAAGACACCGACGCATCGCTGTGCAACCGCGGACCGCTACTGTTTCAGAAGCTTCACGATAGTAAGTGTGCCATCCACGTTTTCAACGCGAACCTTGACCTTTTCGCCCTCCTTCGCCTGTTTGACCATCGACGTATCCTTGGCCTTGTAGGCCATCGTCATCGCCGACATGCCGATGTTCTTCAGTTCGCCGTGCTGAAGCGTCACCATGCCGGTCGCTGGGTCCACCTTCTTGACGACGGCGTCGGTGAGCGCGGCGTTGTTCGGCGCCCCGGCATCCATTGAGCCGCTGTTCATTTTCATGCCCGCCATATCGTCCGCCGCCAGCGTCGCGCTGGCGAGCGTAAGACCGGTACAGAATGCAGCCGTCAGGGTAATCAACTTCTTCATGGGTTTTCTCCAGAGTGGGTTTGCGACACAAGCGTGCCAGTGGGTACTACTTGAGGTTGAAGCGGTTCTTGCGGGTTTACTTTCATGTGGGCAACACGGCGGCGTTGCAGTAGCAGCCAGGCGGCCGGAATGATGAGCATGGACAGGAGCGGTGCGGTCACCATGCCGCCGACCATAGGCGCGGCAATCCGCTGCATCACTTCGGATCCCGAACCATGACCCAGCATGATCGGGATGAGCCCCGCCAGCACGACCGCGACCGTCATCGCCTTGGGTCTCACCCGCAGAACTGCGCCTTCGCGGATGGCGTCGACCAGGGTCGCTTCGGTAAAGGGCTGACCTTCGTCGAGCCGGCGATTGAGCGCGCCCTTCAGATAAAGCAGCATCACGACGCCGAATTCGGCCGCCACGCCCGACAACGCGATGAATCCCACCGCCGTGGCGACGGACACCGCGTGCCCGAGCATCCAGATCAACCAGAACCCTCCGACGAGTGCAAATGGCACCGTCGACATCAGCAAGAGCGCGTCGGCCGCCGAGTTGAAGGTCAGGAACAGCAGCACAAAAATGACGACCAGGGTCACAGGAATGACCGTTCGCAGCTTCGCAGCCGCCCGCTCCAGATACTCGAACTGGCCCGACCAGGCGATCGAATAACCAGCGGGCAATACAACATGCTGCGCAACAGCGATCTGCATGGCCTTGACGGCCGATTGCAAGTCGGTATCGCGAATGTCGATGTAGACATAGCCCGATAGTCGCGCGTTCTCGCTACGGATCATCGGCGGCCCATCGGAGATCCTGATAGTGGCAACGTCTCCCAGCGTGATCTGCGCGCCGCGGTCCGTTACAACCGGCAACTGACGTATGTTGTCGACGGAGTCCCGGATCTCCCGTGGATAGCGGATGTTGATCGGAAAGCGCTCGCGACCCGCGATCACCTCGCCGACGTTATCGCCGCCCACAGCAGTCGACACGACAGACTGGATGTCGCCCACCGACAGGCCATAGCGGGCGGCCGCGAGGCGGTCGATATCTACGTCGATGTAGTGACCGCCGTTCAGGCGTTCCGCCAACGCCGAGGTGACGCCCGGAACGTTCTTCAGGACGGATTCGACTTGCGTGGCGATCTTGTCGATCTGCCCGAGGTCCGCGCCGGAGATTTTCACCCCGACGGGTGTCTTGATGCCGGTCGACAGCATGTCCAGACGATTGCGAATCGGTGGTACCCAGACGTTCGAGAGGCCCGGGATCTTCACCCTCGCGTCGAGTTCATCCACCAGCTTCTCCGGCGTCATCCCAGGCCGCCATTCGCTGCGCGGCTTGAACTGGATGGTGGTCTCGAACATTTCGAACGGCGCGGGATCCGTCGCGGTGTCGGCACGTCCCGATTTGCCGAACACGGTCTCCACTTCCGGAACCGTCTTGATGAGGCGATCCGTCTGCTGCAGCAGTTCGGCGGCTTTATCTGCCGAGACGCCAGGTAATGCTGTAGGCATGTAAAGGAGGTCGCCTTCGTCGAGCGGAGGCATGAATTCGCCACCGAGCCGCGACACGGGAATCATCGTGACCGCGAGCGCGACGACCGCTAGCCCGATCGCGACCCACGGTCGGCGCAGCGTCGCTTCGAGCAATGGACGGTAAAGCCGGATCAACACACGGTTGATCGGATTGGCGTTCTCATGCGGAATCCGGCCGCGGATCAGATAGCCCATCAATACTGGCACGAGCGTCACGGATAAGCCCGCCGCAGCCGCGATGGTGTAGGTCTTCGTGAACGCCAGTGGCGCAAACAGCTTCCCTTCCTGACCTTCGAGCGAGAACACCGGAATGAATGACAGCGTGATGATCAGTAGCGAAAAGAACAGGGCCGGCCCGACCTCAGCGGCGGACTGCGCGATCAGCTCCCACCGCTGGGCGGTCGTGATCGGCGTATCGGGGTGCTTGTGGTCGTATGCTTCCAGATGCTTGTGAGCGTTTTCGATCATCACGATCGCTGCATCGATCATCGCGCCAATCGCGATCGCGATACCGCCCAACGACATCAGATTCGCATTGACGCCCTGATAGCGCATCACGATGAATGCGGCCAGCACCCCGAGCGGCAGCGACAGGATCGCCACGAATGCACTGCGCAGATGAAACAGGAACACCGCGCAGACTAATCCGACGATGATGAACTCCTCGATGAGCTTGTCCTTGAGGTTGTCGACTGCTCGCTCAATCAGCTGTGAGCGGTCATAGGTGGTCACGACCTCCACGCCCGGCGGCAGAGATTTCTTCAGGTCGGCGAGCTTCGCCTTGACCGCTTCGATGGTCGTCAGCGCGTTCTTTCCCGAGCGCATGACGATCACACCGCCAGCTACTTCGCCTTCACCATTCAGTTCGGCAATGCCGCGACGCATTTCCGGCCCGATCTGGATACGGGCGACGTCGCCGAGCATCACCGGGGTTCCTGTGTCGTTCGTGCGCAGCACGATGTGGCGAAAGTCGTCGAGAGAGTGCAGATAGCCCGATGACCTGACCATGTACTCGGACTCGGCCAGCTCGACCACTGAACCACCCGATTCCTGGTTCGCCTTACCAATAGCATCCGCGACGGCACCCTGCGTGATGCCGTAGGCGCGCAGCTTGTCCGGGTCGAGAACGACCTGATATTGCTGGACCATGCCGCCGATGCTGGCGACCTCCGATACGTCCGGCACCGCTTTCAGCTCGAATTTCAGAAACCAGTCATTTAGGGCGCGGAGTTGCCCGAGATCGTGTTTACCGGTGCGGTCGACCAGTGCGTATTCGTAGACCCACCCCACGCCCGTAGCGTCAGGCCCCAGCGAAACGGTTGCGCCCGCGGGCAAACGGCTCTGCACCTGATTCAGGTATTCGAGCACTCGTGAGCGGGCCCAGTACTGGTCCGTCTTGTCATCGAACAGCACGTAGACGAAGGCATCCCCGAACGACGAATAGGCTCGGATGGTGGTGGCGCCTGGCACGCCGAGCAGCGTTGTGGTGAGCGGATACGTCACCTGGTCTTCGACGACTTGTGGCGCTTTGCCGGGATAGGAGGCCTTGATGATGACCTGCGTATCGGAGAGATCAGGCAGCGCATCCAGTGGCGTCTGGATCAGCGAATAGACGCCCCATGCGGTGACGAGCACCGTCGCAAGCAGCACGAGGAAGCGGTTGTAAATCGACCAGCGAATGATGCGCGCGATCATTTCGTGCCCCCCATCGGTTCGACTTGCGTCAACTGGTAGCCATCGTCGGACGGCTTGAAGACGAAATGCACGGACTCGCCCATCTTGACGTCCGGAAAGGCGGTTGGAGACGGTTTGCCGAAGGTCATGGTCATCGCACCCCAGCCCAGCGCCGGCACGGGCTGGTGTGAGAACGTGATGTCGCTGGCGGTGATTTTTTCTACCTTGCCGGTCGTTTCGTAGGTTTGCGCGCCAGCAGGCACAGGGGCAGAAACAGGTGCCGGAGGCGACGCCCCGGGTGCCGCGCTGCCTTCGAGTTTCGGCAGCACGGACGTCAGGCTCGCTTCCGAGTCGATCAAGAACTGGCCCGACGCGACAACCTGCTGGCCCTCGGTCAGCCCGCTCGTCACTTCGGTGCTGTCGCCGCTATCGTTGCCGACTGTGATCTGGACAGGTTGCAGCCGTCCGTCGCCATTCCTGACGATGACGATCGACCGCTTGCCGGTCGTGATGACCGCTTCGGACGGCACAAGCAGCCGCGAGACCGGTTTCGCCCCACTGACCCTTGCGCGCACCAGCATCCCGGGGGTTAGCCTCTGACCCGCGTTATCGATTTCGAGGCGCGCCTGCAGCGTCCGGCTGTCCGGACTGATGCCCGGCAGGATTTCACGGATGTGGCCGCTAAAGTGCTGCGAAGCGTCCCCAGCGAAGGTCGCGTCGACCAGCATGCCGGGCTGCACCTGCAACGCGAGCGACTCAGGTATTTCGACGATCAGCCACAACTTCGAAAGACCCGCGATCTTGGCGAGCGTCTGTCCCGGCGACACCATCGCGCCATCGCGCACGTTGAGTTCCGTCAGCACGCCGGCTTCCCGGGCGAAGAGCGTGACGTGGGTCTGCGCCTTGCCGCTTTGGTCGAGGCTCGCAATGAGCCCGTCCGGAATCGACAGCGCCTGCATGCGCGCACGTGCTGCGGCAAGCAGGCTGGCATCCATGCCCCCTCGCTTGAGTGCCAGGTACTCTTCCTGGGGCGCCAACCAGTCGGGAACGAAGAGCGACGCAATCGGCGCCCCCTTCGCGACGCGTTGCATTGGGGCGCTTGCGTACAGGTGGTCGATATAACCGGTTACCCGCGACTGGACGACATCGGCCATCGACTCATCGAACTGGGTGGTTCCGATTGCGTCGAAACTTTCAGCGGTGCCTTGCCGGACCACCGTCGCGTATCGGATGCCAAGATTCTGTTGCAGCGTGGAGTCGACCTTGATACCGTTTGAACCGCCTTCATCTGCGAAGACGGGCTGAAGCTGCATGTCCATAAAGGGCGATTTGCCGGGCTTGTCGAAGTGCTGGTTCGGCACCATCGGATCGTGCCAATAGAGCACCTTGCGACCCGACTTTGGGTCGACCTTGTCTCCGGGTACGGAGGGGGGCGCAGCCGAGGCTGACGCCATAGATTCATCTGTTACAGCACGACGGGTGCCGATCACATAACCGGCGCCTAGCAGCACGACTGCAGTGAACAGCGCCGTCACCGCGCGTACGATCAGTTTCTGGTTCATGTTGTTCTCTCTACTGGCCGGAGGTCATGTCGGGCGGCAGAACCTGGTATTCCAGTTGCGCCCAGACGAGGGAAGCTTCCCGCTCAAGGTTCAACACCTGAAGGTCCGCTTCGAGCTGTGTGTGTCTCGCATCCAACGCATCGGAGAGCGTGCCGGCACCTGACCGGTAAGCGGCATTGGCTAGTTGCACCTTTTGTTCGGCCGCGGGAAGAACGGTCTGTCTCGCATTGGCCAGCCGCTCCTGGCCACTGGCGAGCTTTGCCGTCAGACTCTGGATATCGGCGACGACTTGCCGCTCGGTGTCTTCATAGGTGAGCCGCGCCTGGGTACCCATTTCGGACTTCTGCTCGACGTCGCGGTCTTCGACGTTCGTGCGGTGGATCGGCAAAGGAATGGAAACACCTACGGACACGTAGTCCGGGAACCTTCCGCCACTCTTGAAGTAGGTCAGTCCCCAGGTCCAGTTCGGATTTCTGTTGCTTCGGGTAACGTCCGTGTCGGCATCGGCGAGCGAAATGGCCGCGCGGGCCGCGATCAATGAAGGCTGAACCTGAGCGAGTTGCTCGAGGCTCAAACCGGATACCTGTGACTGGAGCTCCGGCGGAGTGCCGGCCACTCCGAGCACATTACCTGCTCCCGTCCAGCGCGACAGCGTGATCAAGGCGGTCTGCTCGTCCTGCTGGGCACTGATCAGTTCGTCACGCGCATTTCCGAGCATCAGGTTCGCCTGGGCGACATCGACTGCCGTCCCTTTTGCGCCTCGGTACGACGCCTGTCTTGCGGTGAGCTCCTGGCTTAGATGATCAACCAGCGCCTGACTCAGGACGACCGCTCTTTTTGCGTAGATGGCGTTGAGCCAGGCCATGGCCGCTTGCTGACGAACCTCGGCCACCTTTTCGAGGTACGTCGACTGATCGCGCTCCACAGCACGATCGGCCAGCGTTGTCTGCAGCCGGCGCTTTGCAGGAGAGACCCATTCCTGCTGGATGCCGATGCCACGCATCGTGAAGTTGTCCTGCCCAATGGTGAAAGCATTGGGTCCATTGATGGGCAGGTCCTGGACACTCAGATTCAGCGTGGGATTGGGCAGTTGCCCGGCTTTGACGACCACGTCCGAACTTCCCCGCACCGAGGCTTGCGCAGCCTGGATCGAGGACGAACGGCTGGTGGCTATCTGAAGCGTCTCGTCGAGCGTCAAGCCCGCGTCCTCGGCGCGCGCCGCGCCGCCAGCCAACAGGCCGAACGCGAACAAGACGACGCACGAGCGAGTCCAGGCGCGCCGGAATGCCGGCGTACCAATGATGGAAAGCATGTTCTAACCTCGAATGGTCGAGCCACGTATAGCCGCGCGAGCGGACACACGAACTCACGTCCCGAAACAGGACGACATCACCGCGCGAAAGCGGCGAACCAGAACGATGGAGTTAGAGGGACTGCGGTGGACGCCAGAGGCCATCCGGCGCGCGGATGGAGAGCGACTGTGCGTAGTGGAAGCTGACGGGGACAAACGACCCAGCGGGCCGAGTTACGGTGGGAGAGGAAACGGGGTGATAGAGGCTACCCATCTGACACTGGGCGGTCACCTTGCACAGCGATGCTTTCGACTTGCCGTGTTCGCTGGACATCGGGTTCATCGAATCACAGCCGGGCATATCAGCCGACACAGCAACGGCGTCGCCGGACATGGCGGATTCCATTGGGCAAGCTCCAGTCGCGCCGCTGGCTGCCAGCCCACTCAGGGGCAGCATCACGCACAGCAGCAAGACGAGAAGTGTCCGCAAGATTTTCA
>NZ_JAMFSB010000126.1 GCF_026225065.1 Paraburkholderia sp.
TACGGGATACGCTGACGAAAAACGACGGATTGAGCTTCGTGCGGCATCTCTAGTCCATGCTGACCGCATGCTGAAACGTTGGCGCGATATAGGGGAGCCCGGGTTCGCAGTGCTAACGCCTGAAGATCTTGGAATCTTTCTCAATTTCGGTGGACATGCGGTCGTGGAAATGGAATTGGCCAAATCCTCGATTCCCGAGTGGCTCACGCCCAGCCCTGCGGTTCGCGTCGGGGAATACGGGTTCGCCTCACCAGCATGTCTTCCATCGTCCGCAATGCAGAGGGCGCCAACGCCGAAGCTTCGCATGGAAATCATCAAGCGAGATCGCTTTCGATGTCGAGTATGTGGAAGAAGCCCGACTGACCACACCGATATCGAACTGCACGTCCATCATATTCGGCCATGGGCTATCGGTGGTGCGACTGAGGCGAGCAACCTGATTACCCTTTGCCATACCTGTCACAACGGGCTTGATCCTCACTACGAATACGGCTTGTTCAGATTACTCCCGCGACCAGAATCAGATCGGGCTGCAGCATATCGGGATAGGATCTCGGCATACCACCAGCAGTTGGCGAGAGGCTGGAAGGAAGACGATCTTTGACCCATTCCAGCTGGCCAGCATAATCAGTGCTTTCTCCGTATTGTTGCTAGTCGCTCAGCCAGCAACTTTTCCACTTTTTTTGAGTTCTTACCGAAGTGCGCCTCGCGATGGTGGTTGGCGCACAGCCCAATGACGTTATCCATAGTGTCCGGACCTTGATTGGCTAAGCTAATAATATGGTGCGCCTCGATGTATCGCTTTCCGTTTGGCAGTAGAAATCCTTCTTGACCACAATATTCGCACTTACCATTCGCCCGGTTGAGCACGGCCGCGCGTAAACAACGGCGTCACGGTGGTGGCAAGTCGTGCAGTTCAGGGCGGCAAAATCTTGACAGTTGAGGACCCACAGATTGTCAACGGTCAGCAGACCTCGACGGAGATCTTCAACTACTTTCACGGGGCGAACACAGACGCCGACGAAAGATGCGTCATGGTCCGGGTGATCGTAGCAAATGAACCAGCCAGCCGTGACAGAATCATTAAGGCCACGAACAGCCAAACTTCGATTCCAGCTGCGTCTCTGCGCGCTACGGAAAAAATCCACCGTGACATCCAAGAATTTTTGGTCCCTTTTTCAATCTACTATGATCGTCGAAAGAACTCGCAAAAGCAGCTTGGCAGACCTATCGACAAAATCATAAGCATTGCGCTCATGGCCCAAGCTATGATGTCCATTGTTCTCCAGCGACCCGACGATGCCCGTGCCCGCCCTTCGTCACTTATCAAGAAAGATGAGGATTACAACCGCATTTTTAGCGCAAAGCTGCCGATACAAATCTATCTGGTTGCGGCAACGATCGTGAAAACTGCGCAGGCAAGTCTTCGTGGACGCGAGGACCTGGCGCCCAAGGACCGAAACAATTTGTTATTTTACGTGGCGATGCACGCCTCCGCGGCGCTCGCGGGCGTCTCGGCACCCAGCTCGGACCAGTTGGCCACCATTGCGCCAGGGTCAATCACGGACGTGATGATGAATGCAAGTATTGCAACTGTGGAACCGATTTACCGGCAATTGGGCGCGAACGATCAGACAGCAAAGGGCACTCAGTTCCTCGCAGCGTTGAAAGCGAAGCTTTCAGAACAGTTTCCTTGAATCTAGCAGGCTGCTGTTGCCCGTCGTTAGTCCGCTACCTATTCTCGCGAACGCTGGTGGACATAGCGAACCCCGGCTCTGAGACGAGCCACACAGGCCATTGAGGGACGAAATGGATCTGCTGGCGTCGAAGCGCTCATTGCGCCGAGATGCCAGCAAGAATTTCCGAAGTGGATACACTTTTCACGCCACTGAACACGATTCCGGCTCCCCAAATCCCTCAAACCCCTGTAAGATAGCGCGCTCTGCGGGCGTCGTATAATGGTAATACCCTAGCTTCCCAAGCTAGAGCCGTGGGTTCGATTCCCATCGCCCGCTCCACATTCAGCTGACCCTCAGCGGAATTCCAGCACGAGAGCCGCCTCCACGAAGGCGGCTTTTTTGTACTGGCCGTACTGACGGGACGGCGGTCACTGCCGGCTATCGATGCAGTCGCGCCTTCCGGTGCACGCAATGCCGCCCTTACCGCCTTTACCTTGCCGCTACCGTTGTAGCCATCGAAGATGACCCACGATCCGAACCAAGCCGACCTGCCCGGCGAAGCGAACCACGAACCCTCCGCAACTTCGGCCGACGGCGCGGTAGGCGACGCGAACGAATCGAACGAATCGAACGAATCGAACGAGTCGAACGAGTCGAACGAAGCGTTGCGTTTCCGCCGTATCCGCAGCTTCGTCACGCGCGCGGGGCGTGTCTCGACCGGTCAGCGTCGTGCAATGGACGAATTCGGTCCGCGCTTCGTGATTCCGTACGAACCGCAGCAACCCGACTGGAACGCGGTGTTCGGCCGCGAAGCCGCACGCGTGCTGGAAATCGGTTTCGGCATGGGCACGACCACGGCCGAAATCGCTGCGCATCGCCCAGACGAAGATTTCCTCGGCGTCGAGGTCCACGAGCCTGGCGTCGGCGCCTTGCTCAAGCTGATGGGCGAGCAACAACTGTCGAATATCCGCATCATCCAGCACGACGCCGTTGAAGTGCTCGAGCAGATGATTGCGCCGGAAAGTCTCGACGGCGTGCACATCTTTTTCCCCGATCCTTGGCACAAAGCGCGTCATCACAAGCGCAGGTTGATTCAACCGAAATTCGTCGCGCTACTCGTCTCACGTCTGAAGCCCGGCGCCTATCTGCACTGCGCCACTGACTGGCAGAACTACGCCGAGCAGATGCTCGAAGTGCTTGGCGCGGAACCCGCGCTCGAAAACACGGCAGACGGCTACGCGCCGCGCCCCGACTATCGTCCGGTGACGAAATTCGAGCGCCGCGGCCTGCAGCTTGGTCACGGAGTCTGGGATCTGGTGTTCAAGCGGCGCAGCGGCAGCTGACAAGCGTCACTCGGACCAGTCCAGTAGATCGCTGTATCCCACGACAAGGACCAGCAAGCCAAACCCGATCCGGTACCACGCAAACACCGTGAAATCATGGGCCGCAATGTAGCGCAGCAACCAGCGCACGCATGCGAAGGCGCTCACAAACGCCGCGACAAAACCAAGCGTGAACATCCCCAGCGCATTCGCCGACAGCAGATGCCAGCTCTTGACCAGCTCATACGCCGTCGCGCCGAAAATAATCGGCATGGCGAGAAAAAATGAGAACTCGGTCGCCACCCGTCGCTCCAGACCGAACAGCATGCCGCCGACAATGGTCGAGCCCGAGCGCGACATCCCAGGGATCAGCGCGAAACACTGCGCGAGGCCTACTTTGAGGGCGTCCAAAGGAGTGAGCGCGTCGACCGATTGCACACGCGGCGGCACGGCACCGCGTGCGCGCTGCCGCCCTTCGGCCCACAGGATGATCACGCCGCCCACCACCAGCGCGAATGCGACCGGCACGGGTGAAAACAGCGCGTCCTTGATTGCCTTTTCGAACAGCAAACCGAGTAAGACCGCAGGGATAGTCGCGATGACCACGTTGAGCACGAAGCGGCGCGCGTCGGGCCGCGCCGGCAAGCCAGTCAGAACGTCGCCGATCCGCCGTCGATACTCCCAGCACACCGCCAGAATCGCGCCAAGCTGGATCACGACATCGAAGGTTTTGGCGTGCTCTCCCGTGAAATCGAGCAGGCTGCCCACGACGATCAGATGGCCTGTGCTCGATACCGGCAAAAACTCGGTCAGGCCTTCGACGATGCCGAGTATCAACGCCTTGCAAGCGAGCAACCAGTCCATCTATTCCCCCTCATCGCCAACAGTTGTCGAATCAGGGCTTGCTAGGCGCACGGAACACAAGCGGCGCACGGCGGCCCTGGCGGCCGCGCGCGCGTCATTTCTCGACGATCTGCACGCGTATGCCGTTTGTAAGGATAGTGATTGTACCGGGTTCGTAGTTCACGCCGGCAAATTGCAACTGATCCGGCTTGAAGGTGTAGATAGGATAGTTGGTCAGCAACTGGGTCGCGAGCAGCGCGGCGGCGGCATTGATCTGCTGCGTGTAGGCCTGAGCCCCGCCACTGACGTTCACGCTATCCACGTTCGGTGATTTCAGCACCACGGATTTGCTGGCCTCGTCATAGGCCAGTTCACTCGACAACGTGAACACGCCATCCACCGGCTCCTGCAGGAACGGGCTGGCGAGGTGTGCGTCGAGGCGGATCGAGACGCGGTTGGTATCCGGCAGGAAGCCGACCACCGGGTTGGCCAGCTGAACCTGGAACACCTGCGAGATGGTGCGCTGGTAAGGGAATTTGCGCTGCACGGCCTCTTGCACCTGCTGCTGCGAGAACGTGTAGTGCGACGGGATGAACGGAAACGTCGAGGCCGCACAAGCCGCCAGCGACACCGTGATGCCCACCGCCGCAGCGGCCATGAGCAGGAATCCGCGCCGGGTCGGCGCAACGGGTTGGGTCATGCAAGTTCTCCGGTCCAATGCAAAGTTCTTATGCCATTCCCATGCAACGGGTTGCGGTTGAAACAGCCCCGTTGCGGGGATCGGATGGCACGGCGGGTTGCGTCAGCGTTTCGAGCTGGGTGAGCCAGGTGAGCGCTTCAGTACGCGTCGTGCCGCACATCTCGCCCTGCGGTTGCAGACCGGAGCAGCACGCCGGCCGTTCGGGCTCGCCGAAGATCGCACAACGCAGATCGTCGCCGAGCTGGATGCAACGCACGCCCGCCGGCTTGCCGTGCGGCATGCCCGGGATCGGGCTCGAGATCGACGGCGCAATACAGCACGCCCCGCAATCCGGGCGGCACGCATGACCGGCTACATTGAACGGAGATTCGACAACAGTCACCAGACTCTTCCTGAAACGCCCTACGACCCACTGAATGCGCGCCCGCGGCACGCCAACCCTGCATTGTGCCATTGCACGGCGTGCGACCTTATTACGCAAGGCTGGTCCGGAGCGCTCCCGTAAACTGGACTGCTACTTAAGGCCACGCTCAAGAGGCGCCTGTCACGTTCCACCCGGTCTTGCCGGTCCACAGGTGTCTCCGTACTTCCCGGCGTGGCGTCCACCGAGCTGCCCATGACCACCGCCGACACCCTCTTCCGTCCCGACCTGCTCGCCAGGTACAGCGCAAACGGCCCGCGGTATACGTCCTATCCGACCGCACTTCAGTTCCGCGACGATTTCGAGCACGCCGACTATCTGCGTGCCGCGGCTGATCCAGGCGCATCGGCAACGGATCTCTCGCTGTACTTCCACATCCCGTTCTGCGACACCGTGTGCTTCTACTGCGGCTGCAACAAGATTGCAACGAAGAACCGCGCGCGTGCCCGCCCTTACCTCGAGCGACTCAAGCGCGAGCTCGCCTTGCAGGCCGCCTGCTTCGATACCGCGCGGCCGGTTTCGCAACTGCACTGGGGCGGTGGCACGCCCACGTTTTTGTCGCACGATGAGATGAGCGAACTGATGGCGGCCACCCGCCAACACTTCTTGCTGAGTCCTGACGCGCTGGGTGAGTTTTCAATCGAAGTCGATCCGCGCGAAGCATCCACCGAAACCATCGCCCATCTGCGCAAACTCGGCTTTAACCGGCTGAGTCTCGGTGTGCAGGATTTCGATCCGATGGTCCAGCAGGCTATCAATCGCATCCAGCCGCTCGAGATGACCGCCTCGGTGATGCAGGCCGCACGCGCCGTGAGCTTTCATTCGATCGGCGTCGATCTGATCTACGGCTTGCCGCATCAGACGGTCGACAGTTTCAGCCGCACGCTCGACACCATGCTGGCGCTCGCGCCGGATCGGCTGTCGGTGTTCGGCTATGCGCACATGCCGAAGCTATTCAAGATGCAGCGTCAGATGGACGCCGCGGCGCTGCCCTCGCCCGAAGCGCGTCTGGCGATCCTCAGGCTGGTAGTCGAGCGTTTGACGGGCGCGGGATATGTGTACATCGGCATGGATCACTTTGCGTTGCCTACCGACGAGCTGGCAATCGCGCAAGCCCAGCGCAGCTTGCATCGCAATTTCCAGGGCTACAGCACGCGTGCGGAATGCGATCTGATCGGCTTTGGGGCGTCGTCGATAGGCAAGGTGGGGGACGTCTACGCGCAGAACGCCAAAGACCTGGCAGACTACGACGCCGCGATCGACGCCGGGCACCTCGCGCTCACGCGCGGCGTGCGCCTGACCGCCGACGACCGCCTACGCCGTGACATCATCACGCAACTGATGTGCAATCTGGAACTGCGCTTCGATGAATTCGACGCAGCGTATGGCATCCGCTTTGCCGAGACGTTCGCGCCGGAGCTGGAACGCCTGCGCGAGTTTGCCGAGGATGGACTGGTGTCGATAGGCGGTGGCAAGCTCGAAGTGCTGACAGCCGGACGGATGCTCGTGCGCAACATCGCGATGGTGTTCGACCGGTATCTCAGGCAGCAAACCATGGAGCGGTTTTCGCGGACGGTTTGAGGCAGTTGGCGCGCAACTTGCCCGGAACCGCAATTTCGGCCATAATCTGCGTTTCCCGCCGCGTGCATCCTTTGCGCGCGTGTCGCAAGACAAGCCCAGGTGGTGAAACAGGTAGACGCAGGGGACTCAAAATCCCCCGCCGCAAGGCGTGCCGGTTCGAGTCCGGCCCTGGGCACCAGTACTTCCTCCCGCATTACTCCCCCAAAAGCCAGGCAGTTCGTAGAGGTTCGCTTGACGCGTTCCAAAGCGGATAACGATCCACATCTTGTCTTCCACCTTCTACGTGGCGAGGCAGCGGTCGGCGTTGTGCTGCGCATGAAGGCGCAGCACAACAGTGAGTCCATCGAGCGCCACCCCAACCATCATCGCGTAGCGCCAACACTCGCCCCCGCCCGCCGCCGCTTCACCACATAACCCATCCACATCACCAGCAACCACACCGGCACCAGCCACACCGAAGCCGACAACCCCGGCGTCATCGCAAGAATCACGAGAATCATTGCCATGAACGCAAGGCAGATCCAGTTGCTGACCGGAAACCAGAACGACTTGAACACCAGCGTCTGCTCTGCCGCCACCATCGCCTTGCGCGACTTCAGATGCGTGAGGCTGATCAACGACCAGTTCAGCACCAGCGCGGCAACTACCAGCGCCATCAGCACACCGAGCGCTTCAGAAGGGATCAGGTAATTGATGATCACGCAGGCGAATGTCGCCAGCGCGGACAAGCCGATCGCCAGATACGGCACACCACGACGATCGACCTTCATCAGCGCGCGCGGTGCATTGCCCTGCTCCGCGAGGCCATAAAGCATGCGGCTATTCGCATACACACCGCTGTTGTAGACCGAGAGCGCGGCCGTCAGCACCACGATGTTGAGGATATTCGCCGTAAGCGTCGAGCCGATCTGCGAGAAGATCATCACGAACGGACTGCCGCCGGCAGCCACCTGATTCCACGGATACAGCGACAGCAGCACCACCAGCGAGAGGATGTAAAAAATCAGAATCCGGTAGATCACCTGATTCACGGCCTTCGGAATGCTCTTGCGCGGCTCATCCGCCTCGGCCGCCGTGATGCCGATCAGTTCCAGACCACCGAAGGAAAACATGATCACGGCCAGCATCATGAAGAGCCCATGAAAACCGCGCGGAAAGAAGCCTCCGTCGGCCCACAGGTTAGTGATCGACGCTTGCGGACCACCGTGGCCGCTAATCAGCAGATAGCCGCCGAACAGGATCATGCCGATCACCGCCACCACCTTGATGATCGCAAACCAGAACTCAGTCTCGCCGTAGGCCTTCACGTTCGCCAGATTGATCGCGTTGATGCCCACGAAGCACACCAACGCCGATAGCCAGGCAGGCACACCGGGCCACCAGAAATGCACGTAGGTCCCCACGGCCGTCAACTCTGCCATGCTGACCAGCACATACAGCACCCAGTAATTCCAGCCCGACAGAAAGCCGGGGAAATCGCCCCAGTACTTGTAGGCAAAGTGGCTAAACGAACCCGCCACCGGTTCTTGCGCGACCATCTCGCCGAGCTGCCGCATGATCATGAATGCGATGATGCCGCCAATCGCGTAGCCAAGAATCATCGACGGGCCGGCCGCCTGCAACACGCTAGCTGAACCAAGGAACAAGCCGGTGCCGATCGCCCCGCCCAGCGCGATAAGCTGGATGTGACGATTTTTCAGCCCGCGCTTCAGGCCCTCTTGCTGCTGTGGACTATTCAAAATTGCGCCTCAGTGTGTCTCTGTGTACGGATATCGGTCACCCGGACAAACGTGCGGTCTGACCCGGCAAAGCCAAATATTTTAGCCTGTCCGATGTGACCCACGCACTGGGACGAGCCCGCGACGCGCGGCGCGTGCGGTTCAGCACGACGTGGCATGCGTGGTGAGTCAATCGCAATACTCACCACGCAACCGTGCACGGCGTCGCTACGCATACGCTATCGCCGCCGGATCCTGCAGGCAAGTTACCCCATCGCCGCCCCGTCGGGAACCGCTTCGAGCCGCGCTGCTGGCGACCCCACAATGATCAGCGCCTGCGCGAGAAAAGCAGCGGCTGCCATCACCAGACACACCTCCATTCCCCAATGCCCGCTGACCCCAGCGCCCAGCAACGCGCCGAGCGGCCGCGCGCCATAGGTTGCCGTGCTGTTGATGGCCGAAACACGTCCCATCATCCCATCGGGCGTGATGGCCTGGCGCAAGGTGGTCGAGCCGACCACCCAGAGAATTGGCCCCACACCGAGCAGAAAGAAGCTTAGCATTGCCAACCAGAACGACGGTACGATCAGCGTTGCCACCATCACGAGAGAAGCGAGCAGTCCGCAAAACGGACCAATCGTCAACACGCGCCCAAACCGCAGCCGCTGCGCAATCGACGGTGCCGCCAGTGCCCCGCACACCATGCCGACGCCATACGCACCGAGCGTCACGCCCACGGCCGACGCCGTCAGTCCAAGCCGGTGCACCGCATACGGCACATACACCGCCTGCAACATGAAGAAGCCGAGATTGAAAAACACGGCCGTGGCGATCATCGGACGCAGTAAGGCATCACGCAACACGAAGCGGGTACCGTCGCGCAGTTCGCGCAAGAAGTGACGTTGCCCGGTCAGTGCGCGCGGCGGCTCACGCAGCCCTGCCAGCAGTGCGACCGCCAATGCCGACAGTCCGGCCGCGCAGCCATAAGCCCAGCCCGCGCCGATCCAGCCCACCAGCATGCCGCCGAGCGCAGGCCCAGCGGAATACGCGACGCTGCGTGCCAGTTCGAGCCGCCCATTCGCGGCTGCGAATGACTCGCGCGACACCAACGACGGCACCAGCGATGGCGCCGCCACGTTGTACGCCACCGTGCCGGTCGCGCCGAGACATCCGAGCGCAGCGAGCCAAGGCAAGGTCAATTCATGCGAGATCACCAGCAGCAGCACGCTCAGCATGGCGATCACGCGCATGCCTTCAGCGAGCGCCATCAAGGTCCGGCGCGAGCGACGATCGGCCCACACCCCGAACGGAATCGACAGCAACAGGAAGGGCAACGTCTGGGCAGTCTGCAGCAAACCCGTTTCTCGCGCGCTTGCACCGAGCGCGAAAACTGCAACGAGCGGCGCAGCAGCGAGGCTGATCTGCTCGGCCGACTGCGCAACGAGATTCGACCACGCAAGCCGCTGGAACGCGGCCGGTAGTCTGACGGCGGGATGGGGGAAAGGGACACGCATTGATGACCTCCTGTTTCAAGGAGGTCATCGTCGCGGTTTGCGGCGGGCGGTACGCTCCGCTTCTTGCGCTGTTATTCGTGTAACTGGTGTGACGTACCCGCTACGGCCTGGCGCTCATGGCGCATACAACGACGCCATCCCACTCTCAAGCCCGTGATCGAGCGTAGTGCGAATAATCGACAACCCTCGCAACAGCGCTTCGCGCGACGGAGCACCCGTCATGCACACCCGAATCGCATGCGGCGCCGCATTGCGTCCAATCACAAAACTGTCAGCAGTCTTAACCAGCACTCCCTCGTGCCGTAACGCCGCAGCAAACTCCGCGGCACGCCACGGTTCAGGCAGCGGCAACCACAGATGCGAACTCGTCGCCGCGTGCCGGTAGGCGACCCCATCGAGCACTTCGTTCGCTACTTCGTGCTGCGTTTCGATATGCGCGCGCTGCAAGCCATTCAACCGCTCCATCTCGCCGTTTTCAATCCAGCGTGACACCACTTCGGCCATCAATGGCGCGGTCATCCAGCAGTCGCTGCGAATCACCGCCGCGATCTTCGAACACCATGCAGGCGGCGCTTGCAGATACCCTACCCGCAACCCCGGCGCGACCGATTTCGACAAGCCCGCAATCAGAAACGACTGATCCGGCAAACGCGTCGCGAGCGGCTCAGGCGGCGCCTCGAGCAACATCGCCGGTACCAGGTCTTCGATAAGCAGCACACCGTGTCGCTGCAAAATATCGGCGACGGTATCGCGCCGCTCGCTCGACATCGTCGCAGTGGTCGGATTGTGGATGGTGGGCACGCAAAAAATCGCGCGCGGATGAAGCGACTTGCACGCCAGTTCGAGCGCAGCGGGCACAAGACCTTCGGCGTCGATCTCGACCCCGACCAGGTGCAGCCGCAGTTGCCGCGCCAACGCAATGATCCCCGGATAGCTGACCACTTCGGCCAGCACGGTATCGCCCGGCCGGGCGACCGCGCGCAGCACCGAAGCCAACGCATGCTGCGCGCCTTGCGTAACCAGCACGCGCGACGCGCTCGCCGGACTGCCGGCGCGTCCCAGCCATGCCGCGCCCGCCAGCCGATGCCGCATCGAGCCGGCTTCCGGCGCGTATTGCAGCAACTCAGCGGCAAGGCGTTCGTCGTTGGCGATTTCACGCAGCGTGACGCATAGCGCCGTTGCTTCACCCGTCGATTGCGGCACGTTCTGGCCGAGATCGATCAAGGCCGGCGCTGGCGGCATCCCAGGACGTAACGCGCCACGCGCGGTGGTACCCGACGACATCTCACGAGCCCGCGCCTGCGCCACATACGTGCCGTCGCCGACGCGCGCGTTCGCCAGCCCCTGCCGTTCCAGCTCCGCATACGCACGGCTGATCGTGCCGGTGGTGACGTGCAATTCGCTGGCGAGCGACCGGTGCGGTGGCAGCTTTTCGCCCGCCGGCAGTTGGCCGTTGAGGATGGCCTGCGCGAAAGCTCGCGCAATGACCTGGTATTTTGGATCGCTGCCCGCTTCGATCCTGGGCAGCCACGCGTTCATCGCCATAGTGCGACGGTCTCCTTCCTGTTTCCTTCCCACTGGCATCGAGGCCATGGGTGTCATTCGCATCATACGCATTCAATCGCACGACATTGCATGCAGTCATTTACTTTAATTGAAGCGATTGAGTTGCTCGTGCCACGTCCATAGCATGACGTCATTCCTAATCCAATCGCGCCGCCTCATGCGGCATTGCGGCATTCGTCCCAGGAACGCCCATGAGTTTTGAGACACCTCGCATCAGCCGGATTGACATCACGCACCACCAGCTGGAGCTCGATCCGCCGTTCCCCGCCTCCTGGGATAGCCAGCCGCGGCGCAAATTTCCCGCCACCATCGTGCGCGTTCATGACGACGCAGGTCACGTGGGCATCGGCTCCGGCGATGCGATGTACGGCTTCGCGGACTACCAGCACCTGTTCGTCGGCACCGATCCGCTCGCCCTCGGGCGCCATAGCGCTGTGCTGGACAACATCGGCTTTCACGCCGGCCGCCCGTGGCCGCTCGATATCGCGCTGTGGGATCTGGCCGGCAAGATTCGCGGCGAACCGTGCTGGAAGATGATGGGTGGTCGTAGCAACCGCATTCGCGCCTACGCTTCAGGCGGCGTGCACCGGCATCCCGACGAGATGGCCAAGATGGCGCTGCAGGTCGCCGAGCGCGGCTTTCCGGCGCTCAAAATCCGCTTCGGCCGTCCAAGCCTCGCCGACGATTTCGACGCGCTCGCCGCTGTGCGCGATGCGGTAGGCAACCGTCTTGAACTGATGGTGGACTGCAACCAGGGCTGGCGCATGCCGTGGGACACAGCTGCGCCGTGGTCAGTGAGCGAAGCGCTCGAAGTCGCCCGTGAGCTCGAAAAACACGGCGTCTACTGGATGGAGGAGCCGCTGCATCGCGGCGACTATGACGGCCATGTCGAACTGCGCCGCAGCACCGGCATGCGCATCGCCGGGGGCGAGATGACCCGCGAGCGCTACGAGTTCGATCAGCTGCTCGCACGCGATTGCCTCGACGTGTTTCAACCCGACGTCGCCTGTTCGCTCGGCATGGAAGGACTACGCAAGCTCGCGCAGGCGGTCGAAGCGCGCGGCAAGGTGTTCACGCCGCACACGTGGGGCAACGGCATCGGACTCGCGGCCAATCTTCATCTGACGGCGGGCGCCGCATCGGCGCCCTTCATCGAGTTCCCCTGCGACCCGCCGGAATGGTCGATCGAGCGCCGCGATTTCATGCTGACGCAACCCATCGACGTCGACAGCGAAGGCTGGCTCACGCTCTCCGACGAACCGGGTCTCGGTCTCGCGCTCGACGAGGCCGCGCTCGCAGCGACACAGAGTTCTAGCAGTACCTACGCCTGACGCCTCTGCCGAGGCACAAACTAAAAACCAATTGGAGACAAGACAATGCAGATGAAAACCTGGATGCGCACAGCTTGCGTGGCGCTCGCCGCGGGCGCCCTCTTTCCGGCCGCCGCGCACGCGGGCACCTGGTGCTCAAGCGGCAAGACCGTGCGCTTTGCAGGCGTCACTTGGGAAAGCGGCTCGTTCACCTCGGAAGTACTGCGCTATATCGCCGAGAAAGGCTACGGCTGCAAAACGGATACCGTGCCGGGCAGCACCGCCGCGACCGAAACGGCCCTCGCGCGTAACGACCTGCAGGTCTGGGGCGAACAGTGGACGGGTCGCTCGGAAATCATTGCCAAAGGCGTCGCGGACGGCCAGGTCAAGTTGATCGGCGATACGCTGCCGGGCGGCACCAACGAAGGCTGGTACGTGCCGGAATACGTCGTCAAGGGCGACCCCGCGCGCGGCATCAAACCGGTCGCACCGAACCTGACCTCGGTCGCCGATCTGCCGAAGTACAAGAATCTCTTTGAGGACGACGAAGAACCGGGCAAGGGCCGCTTCCTGAATTGCCCCGCTGGTTGGGACTGCGAACGCGTGAACACGCGTCTGCTGAAAGTGCTCAATCTCGACGACAGCTATACGAACTTCCGCCCCGGCACCGGCGCGGCGCTCGACGCGGCCATCTCATCCGCGTATCAGCGTGGCAAGCCGATCCTGTTCTACTACTGGGAACCGGCGGCGCTGATGGCCAAATATAAGTTCGTGCAACTGAAGATGCCGCCGTTCAACGCCGATTGCTGGAAGACGCTGCGTGCCGATAGCAGCACCTCGCAGTGCGCGTCATCGTATCTGGTCTCGCATCTGAAGGTCGGTGTATCGACGCCGTTCTATCAGGCCGAGCCCGAGATGATGGCGGCCTTCGGTAAGGTCAGCTTCTCGATGGACTTCCTGAACCAGACCATCCTCGAGATGACCAGCAAGAAGATCGACGGTCCGACGATGGCGAAGCAGTTCCTCCATGACCATCCGGAAATGTGGAAACCGTGGGTCCCGAACGACGTGGCCCAGAGAGTCCAGGCCTCGCTCGCAGGCGCCTGATTCTCCGACGAACTCACGACGCTTTGCGCTGAACGGCTGACGCCCTACGTCACCCGTTCACGCACATCGGAGGTTTGATCATGCATTCTTTTTTTCTGCATCTGTCGATTGCCGACTGGGTGAACGACGTCGTCCAGTCGTTCGTCACCGCGCACGGTGACAGCTTCCACAACTTCAGCATCGCACTGCTGCGCTATCTGCTAGTGCCGCTCGAAGGCGCGCTGCGGGCCACGCCCGCGTGGATGATCCTGCTCGCGGTCGGCGCGATCACGTGGAATGCGACGCGGCGTCTGCCGATCGCTGCATTCTTCGTGCTGCTGCTGTATGCGATTGGCTGCTTCGGGCTGTGGGACAAGCTGATGGAGACGCTCGCGCTGATGCTGGTGGCGACCGTGCTGTCGGTGGTGCTCGGCGTGCCGCTCGGCATCTTCACGTCGCGCAGCGCGTTTCTAAGGCGGATCCTGTTGCCGGTGCTCGACATCATGCAGACGCTGCCGAGCTTCGTGTACCTGATCCCCGTGCTGATGCTGTTCGGCCTCGGCAAGGTGCCGGCGATTCTCGCCACCATCATCTATGCGCTGCCGCCGCTGATCCGTCTGACCGATCTCGGCATCCGTCACGTGGATGCCGATGTGGTCGAAGCCGCCCGCGCCTTCGGCACCACACGCTGGCAGTTGCTGGTCAACGTGCAGTTGCCGCTCGCGCGGCCGAGCATCATGGCCGGCATCAACCAGACGACGATGATGGCGCTGTCGATGGTGGTGATCGCCTCGATGATCGGCGCACGCGGACTCGGCGAGGATGTGCTGGCGGGCATCCAGACGCTCGATGTCGGCAAGGGCACACAGGCCGGGATTGCGATCGTGATTCTGGCGATTGTGATCGACCGCATCAGTCAGGGGTATGGACAGGACCGCCGCACGCGGCGACTGCTGGCGTTGCGCCGCAGGGCGAAGTCGGTGTCGCGCGTGCCGTACAAGGTCGCGGCAACCGAGGCGGATACGGACGGCGCGGATAGCCACGGCGAAGCGGGTCAGAGCGGGCTCGAAACCCGTGCGGCGAAGTAGTCGTCAGGCTCAGCAATCCGGCCACGGCTACCGCCACGGAATCAGAGAAGCGACAACCACCCTGCATGGGACCGAAGGAGACAGACATGGCAGCGATAGAAGTAAAGCACGTGTACAAGCTGTTCGGCCCCGAAACCGGGCACGCGCGCGTGCTCGACCTGCTCAAAAGCGGTAAGGGCAAGGCCGATGTGCTCAAGCAGACCGGCTGCAACGTCGGCTTGAACGATGTGAGCCTGAACATCGGCTCGGGCGAAATCTACGTGATCATGGGCCTCTCAGGCTCCGGCAAGTCGACGCTCGTGCGTCACTTCAACCGGTTGATCGAGCCGACCGCGGGCGAGATCGTGATCGACGGCTCGGACGTCATCAAGCTCAATCCGCAGGGCCTGCGCGAGTTGCGCCGTTACAAGGTCAGCATGGTGTTCCAGAACTTCGGCCTGCTGCCGCACCAGACCGTGCTCGACAACACAGCCTACGCGCTGCGCACTCGTGGCGAGGGCAAAGCCCAGGCCAACGAGAAAGCGCGCACGTGGCTCGGCAAGGTAGGCCTCGACGGCTACGGCGAGCACTATCCCGACGAGCTATCGGGCGGCATGCGTCAGCGCGTTGGGCTCGCCCGGGCGCTCGCCGCCGACACCGACGTGCTGCTGATGGACGAAGCGTTCTCCGCGCTCGATCCGCTGATCCGCACCGAAATGCAGGACCAGTTGCTGCAGTTGCAGGCGACGCTGAACAAAACCATCGTGTTCATCACGCACGATCTGGACGAGGCGCTGCGCATCGGCAATCGCATCGCGATCCTGCGTGACGGCACGCTGGTGCAGGAAGGCACGCCGGACGAGATCCTCACTCGACCGGCTGACGATTATGTACGGCGTTTTGTGGAGCGGCGCGCGGGCGTGCAGTAAAGGTAAAGCAGTCAGGGTGGCGACGCGCGCCGGGTAGAATGCACGCGAATATACGCGAGGCGGCGGACTACACGGTCCGTCGCCAGCATGTCGCCCTGCCGTTCTCTCGCCCCCATGAATCTCGAAAGCGTTCTCTTCACCCAGGGTTTCGGTTCACGACGTCAATGCCGCACGCTGATCGCCGACGGCCACGTGACGATCGACGGCGCACTCCACGCCGATCCCGATGCCGATGTCTCAACCGAGACGCTCACCTTTAGCGTCGACGGCATCGCCTGGCCGTACCGCGAGCACGCATACCTCTTGCTAAACAAACCCGCCGGTTACGAATGCTCGCGCGAGCCGCAGCATCATCTGAGCGTGTTCAACCTGCTGCCGCCGCAATTCGCCGAGCGCGGCGTGCAATGCGTCGGCCGGCTCGACCAGGACACCACCGGCCTGCTGCTCCTCTCCGACGACGGCAAGTTCGTCCACGCCTTCACCTCGCCCAAACGCAAGGTGCCCAAGGTCTACCTTGCGACCACTCGCCATCCGCTCGACGAGGCGCAACTCGGCGCGCTGCGCGAGGGCGTGCTGCTGCATGGAGAGCCCAAACCGATTGCCGCCGTCAGCGCGAACGCGCGCGGCGAGCACGCGCTCGAACTGACCGTGCTCGAAGGTAAGTACCACCAGGTCAAGCGCATGGTCGCCGCGGCCGGCAACCGCGTCGAGGCGTTGCATCGTGAGCGGATCGGCGGCCTCGGCTTGCCCGCGACGCTGGCCGTCGGCGCATGGCAATGGCTTGACGAGGCCGACCTCGGATCTTTACGGAGCGGGTAAACCGGTAATCGCTCGGTCGTGGGCCCCAAAGCCCCGTGGCATCTGGCACCTTGGGCGTGGCAACGCACACACGACCGTCGATACCCCTCCTTTTGCGCTGCGTCGCAGCATGCCCTTCTGAAAAAGTCGCTCTATACTCGATTAAACAACGACTACAAAGGTTTCAGGGAGGTGTGCCATGGTCATCAATTCTTCGTTCGAGATGCCGGCCGCGATGTTTGGTTTGATTTGTATAGCGGCGGTCCTGGTCGCCGCTGTGCTGGTCGTGATACGCCTGCGGCACAAGTATCATCCGAGCCTGATCGGCGCTCTGATCGGCGCGGTATTGTGCTTCCTGCTGCTGGAAGCGCTGCCGGCTCTCACCTGAACCGCAGAAAATCCGCGACCGTCGGATAGCGCAGTTGCACTCGCAACTCGCGCTTCATCCGCTCGTTCACAAGTCGCCGCGATTCGCGCATGAACGACAGCATCATCGGCTCGATCTGGGTTTCGGCTTGCGCACGTGTGATGCGTGGCGCTCGCTCGAGACCGTACGCGTCAGCCACCAGATCGAAGTACTCGCCCATTTTCAAGGTCGTGTCGTCCGACGCGTGGATCACCCGCCCGCGCCGCCCGAGTCTCATCATGCGCACCAGAATCGCGGCAAGATCGTCGGCGTGGATATGGTTGGTGTAGACATCGTCGGCATCCACCAGCGCGGGCGTGCGTTTTTCGAGCCGCGCGAGCGGCAGGCGATCGCCCGCGTAGATACCGGGGATGCGCGCGATGCTCGCGGCGAACGTGCCGCGGACGGTGGCGCGCCGCAATTGCCGCTCGGCCGAGACGCGCCGTTTCGCCCGAGCGTTGGCCGGGTGCACCGTACGCGTCTCGTCGATCAGCGCACCGCCGCAGTCACCGTACACCCCGGTCGTGCTGGCGTAGACGATGCGCACGGGCGGCCGCGCAGCGGCGGTGCGCCGTACCCTGTCGGGTACAATATCGGCTGCTTCCCGCTCCATCCATGCACCGCGAAGATGGCGCAGACGCGCTACCGGCGCCACTGCACTGCGTGCGGGCCGGATGCGGCGCGCGCTTAGAGCGCCAAGCAACGCACGCGTGCGGCGGTCGTCGTCGCCGGTTTTTTGCGGTGGGGCCAGATGCAGCACGGTCGGCGCGAGGCCCGCGAGCCGCTTCAGACTGCGGCGGCTATCGAGATCGCCGATCAGCGGCGTTACGCCCGCTGCGCGCAATTCGGCGCTACGGGCCGGCTGGGTGGTCAACGCAAACAGATGCGCGCGTGGCTGCAAGAGCGCGACGCAACGCATGCCGACATCGCCGCAGCCCACAATGAGCACGCGCGGGCGGCGCAAGTTTCGTGTGGCTTTCATGGTGGACGCATTGTAGCCGTCAAGGGCGGCTCGCACCGATTACCGACTCTCAGAACTCGAACACGCTATGGCATTTAATGTAACGCTCCGGCAAAGCGGCCGGCAGTTTCAGGTAGAACCCGATGAACCCGTGCTGATTGCGGCCCTGCGCCAAGGTGTCGGCCTGCCGTACGGCTGCAAGAACGGCGCATGCGGCTCCTGCAAAGGCACCGTGGTCAGCGGTGAAGTCGAGCAGCGCCAGCATTCTTCGTCGGCGCTGTCGAACGATGAAAAGACCCGTGGCATGGCGCTCTTCTGCTGCGCGACGCCGTGCACCGACCTCGAGATCGATATCCGCGAAGTCGCGGGTGTCGGCGACGTGCAGGTCAAGAAGCTGCCGTGCCGCGTGAACGCCATCGAGCGCAAGGCTGACGACGTCGTCGTGCTGAAACTGCAATTGCCAGCCAACGAGCGTCTGCAATACCTCGCCGGCCAGTACCTCGAATTCATCCTGAAGGACGGCAAGCGCCGCAGCTATTCGATGGCGAATGCGCCGCACGTGGAAGGCCCGATCGAGCTGCATATCCGCCATATGCCAGGCGGTGCGTTCACCGATCACGTCTTCAGCGCCATGAAAGAGCGCGACATCCTGCGCTTCGAGGCACCGCTCGGCACCTTCTTCCTGCGTGAAGATTCGGCCAAGCCGATCGTGCTGCTCGCCTCCGGCACCGGCTTCGCGCCGCTGAAGGCGATCGTCGAACACGCGGTATTCAAGAATCTCGACCGGCCCATGACGCTGTACTGGGGCGCGCGCCGCAAGAAAGACCTCTACTTGCTGGAGCTGGCCGAGCAATGGGCGCGTGAGATCCCGAACTTCAAGTTCGTGCCCGTCCTCTCCGAGCCGGACCCGAGCGACGCGTGGACCGGCCGCACCGGCTTCGTTCATCGCAGCGTCATCGAAGACCTGCCAGACTTGTCGGGTTATCAGGTGTACGCCTGCGGCGCACCGGTGATGGTCGAATCGGCGCAGCGCGATTTCACGCTGCACCACGGCCTGCCGGAAGACGAGTTTTATGCGGATTCCTTCACGAGCGCAGCCGACCTCGCGAACCCGGTTTAACCAGCGAACATCGCCCGGCGAAACGTCGCCCATATGAAGTGCATGGCGGGTTTGCCGTCTGCGGCGGGACAAAAAAATCCGCCGCAGACGAAATTCATGGTTTACACCGGCGCTCGCGTTGTCGTATTCTTTCGCGCATGAACCGCATCCAGTCCGAACTCCGACGTCGCCGCTCGCTGCTCCCTTAGGGACGCCGCCGGCTTTGTCACGGATTCGCGCCAGACAGGCGCATGTAGTTCGAATCATGAAAGCCACGGCATGCCGTGGCTTTTTGTTTTCTTCGTCCCCTTTTTACTGTTCCTTCACCCCTGCAACGCCCGGAGCCTGACGCCATGAATTTCAATGAGTACCCCGTCGAGTCGCTGATGTACATCACCAACCGGCCCGAGATCGTTTTCACGCACGGCAAGGGCTCGTGGATCTACGACAACACCGGCAAGCGATACCTCGATTTCATCCAGGGGTGGGCCGTCAACAGTCTCGGGCACTGCAACGAAGGCATGATCGAAGCGCTCAACAAGCAGGCGCAATTGCTGATCAATCCGTCGCCGGCGTTCTACAACGGCCCAATGGCCCAGCTCGCGCAACTGCTCACCGAGCATAGCGTCTTCGACAAGGTGTTCTTTACGAACAGCGGTGCGGAAGCAAATGAAGGCGCGATAAAGCTCGCCCGCAAGTGGGGCAGGAAACACAAGGACGGCGCTTACGAGATCATCACGTTCGATCACAGCTTCCACGGCCGTACGCTCGCCACCATGTCGGCAAGCGGCAAGCCGGGCTGGGACACGATCTACGCACCGCAAGTGCCGGGTTTCCCGAAGGCTGACCTGAACGATATCGCGTCGGTGGAGAAGCTCATCAACGGCAAGACCGTAGCGGTCATGCTCGAGCCAATCCAGGGCGAAGGCGGCGTGATTCCTGCGACGCGCGAATTCATGCAGCAATTGCGCGCGCTGACGCAGAAGCACAACCTCCTGCTGATCGTCGACGAAGTGCAAAGCGGCTGCGGCCGTGCCGGCACGTTGTTCGCGTATGAGCTGTCGGGCATCGAGCCGGACATCATGACGCTCGGCAAGGGGATCGGCGGCGGCGTGCCGCTCGCGGCGCTGCTTTGCACGGCGGCGGTCGAAGTGTTCGAAGCGGGCGACCAGGGCGGCACCTACAACGGCAATCCGCTGATGACAGCGGTCGGCTACTCGGTGATCTCGCAACTGACCGCGCCGGGTTTCCTCGAAGGCGTGCGGGCACGCGGCGAGTATCTGCGCGCCAAGCTTCTCGAACTGTCGGAAGAGCGGGGCTTTGAAGGCGAACGCGGCGAAGGGCTGCTGCGCGCGCTGCTGCTCGGCAAGGACATCGGGAACCAGATTGTCGAGAAGGCCCGCAACCTGCAGCCGGACGGCCTGCTGGTGAACGCAGCGCGTCCGAACCTGCTGCGCTTCATGCCGGCCCTGAACGTGACCAACGAAGAAATCGACCAGATGATGGCAATGCTGCGGTCGATTCTCGACACCCTGTAATTCGCCTGGAGTGCATATGACGACAACGACGGCCACACCACTCGCGATTCGCTGCTTCGAAGCCGGCGATACCGATGTCGTGGTCGCGTTGTGGCAAGAAGCGTTTCCCGAGTACCGGGACGTGACGAGGCCGCAGCGCAACCCGCATCTGTCGATCGCCAACAAGATGACGACGCAGCCGGAGCTGTTCTTTGTCGCCGAAGTCGACGGACGTGTGGTCGGCACGGTGATGTCGGGCTATGACGGCCATCGCGGCTGGATGTATTCGCTCGCGGTGGATACGGCGTATCGACGGCATGGCATCGGCAAGCGGCTGGTCGCACATGCAGAGGCGGCGCTGACCGCGCGTGGCTGTCCGAAAGTGAATCTGCAGGTGCTCTCGGCGAAGGAAGATATCCGCGCGTTTTATGAGGCACTGGGGTATCGGGCGGATGCTGTGATCAGTATGGGCAAACGGCTGGGTGAATTCGCAGACGCCGCCGCGCCTGTGCTGCCAGCAGAGACAACGTCACCGTCCGCTGCTTAGTGCCGGCTGGTTGACCGCCCGCGTCACCCTCGTTAGTGAGGTGCGTCGGAAATAACAAAGGCCGCATGCATCAAACGATGCATGCGGCCTTTTCTCGCGCTGGTCAGAGTGGCTGTTTCAACCACTCATTCCGTTCAGCGCTTATTCACCGAGGTAAGCAGCCCGCACCTTCGGATCATCGAGCATCTGCTTCGCGTCACCGGACATCGTCACCAGCCCCGAGTCCATCACGTAGCCGCGATTCGCCGCCTGCAGCGCGAGACGTGCGTTTTGCTCGACCAACAGCACGGTCATGCCTTCAGCCGAAATCGCCCGCACCACTTCGAAGATCTTCTCGACCATGATCGGCGAGAGACCCATCGACGGTTCGTCGAGCAA
>NZ_JAMFSB010000127.1 GCF_026225065.1 Paraburkholderia sp.
GGTTGGCCGGGCACAAACCGAGCCGCAGGGACGGCTGCGGGTGTCGATGACATCGTCGTTCGGACGCCAGCATGTCTCGCCAGTGGTCCCCGAATTCCTGCGCCGCTATCCGGGTGTGAGCGTCGATCTGCGCCTCTCCGACCACATCGTCGATCTCGTCGACGCCGGGGTCGATCTGGCGATCCGGATCGGTGCGCTGAAGAATTCGACGCTGGTGGCGAAACGCCTGGCAGTGAACCGGCGGGTGGTCTGCTGCGCGCCCGCCTATCTGACCGAGCGCGGCACGCCGCATCATCCGGCCGATCTCGTACAACACGAATGCGTGATTCTGTCGGACCAGCATACGTGGGCTTTCGAGACGCCAGCGGGAC
Source organism: Paraburkholderia sp. (assembly GCF_026225065.1). Taxonomy (GTDB): domain Bacteria; phylum Pseudomonadota; class Gammaproteobacteria; order Burkholderiales; family Burkholderiaceae; genus Paraburkholderia. The sequence continues at coordinate 372 of NZ_JAMFSB010000127.1, forward strand.
CGCTCGATGTACGCGTCAACGGGCGCCTCGCCACCGATAACGGCGAGGTCATCCGCGATGCCCTGCTGGCCGGCTTCGGCATAGCGCTCAAATCGACATGGGATGTCGCGCCTTACCTGCGCAGCGGCAAGCTGGTGACGATTCTCGACAGCTATCCGCTCGCCGAGACGGTGGCGATCTGGGGCGTCTATCCGAGCCGCGCATTCGTGCCGCCCAAGACGTTGGCGTTTATCGACTTTCTGGCAGAGCACTTCGGCGATCCACCGTATTGGGATCTCGACGAGCCGCGTGACGCGGCCGCCGCTGACTCCTGAGACGCTGAGAGCGCGGCTCTGCGCAACGCACGCCGCCGTTAAGCATACCGGCGGTGTGCAATGGCGCAAAGTTCGCCTCCATTCAGCGCGCACCCACACTCAGTGCTTGTTGCCCCCGCCAGACTTACCCTTGCCGCTGGAATTCGCATTGCTATGCGCGTCGTTCTGCGTCTTCTGCTGATATTCGTCGCCTCCGCGCCGGTCCGTGTCCTTCAGACCGCGCTGCAGATCGCTATGGGCCTGCTTGCCCACGCGACGAGGATCGTCCTCGTGTTGCGACTCCGGGGTTTGGTCGGTTTCGTGCGGCAATGGAGCGGCCTCATCCTGCAACGAACGGGCGTCCTGACTCGCGTGCGGGTCAGCGCTTTTGCCATGCTTTTGCTGCTTGTCGCCAGCTTGCGACACTTGAGGTGATGTCTTCATTGCGTCCTCCCGTTCCAGTTGGTTTTGACCGTGCCGGCGAAAACCGTGCGCCGGTTCAATCGGGCTTCGCGCCATCAAGGCGCTTCTTCATTGCGGCGGTGATGCGTTGCCGCGTCTTCGCGTAATCGGCCCAAGGGTCGTGTCGCAGCGACTCAAGCCGTTCGTGCAGGTTGGCGATGTTCCACTGATCGCCGGCTGTGGTGCTGGCAACCTCCTCCCACGCGAGCGGCACCGACACGCCCAGGCCAGGTCGTGCGCGCGCGGAAAAAGCGGCCACCGTGCTCGAGCCGCGGTTGTTGCGCAGGTAATCGACGAAGATCTTGCGCTTGCGGTTCTGCGGGCCCATCTTCGCGGCGAAATGCTTGGGCAACGTGGCCGCCATGTGCTGTGCGACGGCCTGCGAAAATGCCTTCACTTCGTCCCAGCCAGCCTGCTTCGCGAGCGGTACGACGACATGCAGGCCTTTACCGCCGCTTGTCTTGCAGAACGATTCGAGTCCGAGCTCGTCGAGCAGCGTACGAGTCAGTTGGGCGGCTTCGATCATCTTGTCCCAACCGAGCGCCGGGTCGGGATCGAGATCGAACACCATCCGGTCAGGCTTTTCGATGTTCGAAGCAAGCGCGTTCCAAGTATGCAGTTCGACCGTGCCCATCTGCGCTGCGCCGATCAGCGCTTTGATCGTGTCGATCGAGATCAGCGGCGGATGGCCAGGATCGAGACCCGGATGCTGGGTGACATTTGGAATCGCCAGCTTCTGGCTATGCTTCTGGAAAAACAGCTCGCCGCCGATGTCCTCCGGCGCGCGCACCAGCGAGACTGGCCGATCCTTCAGATGCGGCAACATCCAGTCAACCACCGATTCGTAATACTGCACGAGATCGATCTTGCGGGCGCCAGTCTGTTTGTCGATGACGCGGTCTGGGTGAGAGATCCGCACTCCGGCGATTGATGACGGCGCATCGGCCGCCGTGGCCTTTTTGCCGCGCGGAGCGCTGGCTGCGGTTTTGGCTGCTGCGGTTTTGGCTGCTGCGGTTTTGGATGTTGCAGCCTTGGACGCAGCAGCCTTGACCGTTGCGCTCTTCGCTGTCGTGTCCTGCCTGGTGGTGCGTTTTCTCGAAACGCCCGGATTTGCGGCTGTCGCGGCGGATTGTTCAGTTGGGTTCGGTTGCACATCGGCTCCTTCGCGCGGCGTTTCCCTGACGATCTGCCGCGCCGGTTTATCGCGTCGCAAGCTGACGAACGACGCCTGCCGCACGATGCGCTCGTCGGTCCACTCCGCGAAATTGCACTCGCACACGAGCGACGGTTTGACCCAGTGAACCGGCGTGCGACTGCGTTCACGAGGCGCACTGGCGAACGGCATGCGTGAGGTCTCGAGCGCATCGAGTTCCTTCTTCACCGAGCGCAGCAGCGCCGCATCGAAACCCGTACCGACCCGACCCGCATACTGCAGTTTGCCTTTGCTGTCGTGCACGCCGAGCAGCAACGCGCCAAACGCCGCCCGGCTTCCCGCAGGTTCTGTGTAGCCGCCAATCACGAATTCCTGGCGCCGCCGGCACTTGAGCTTGATCCACGTCGATGTGCGGCCCGACGCGTAATGGCTATCGCGCCTTTTACCGATGATGCCCTCGAGCGCCATATCGCAGGCGCTTTTCAGCAGGTCCTCTGCGCTGAAGGCAAAGTCCTCGGAAAAGCGCAGGACCCGCCGGTCCACGCCTTCGAGCAGCGCGCGCAGAATGGCGCGGCGTTGCACCAGCGGCACCGCGCGCAGGTCGTAGCCGTTCAGATACGGGACGTCGAACAGATAGATCACAATGTCTTGTGGCCGATTCGCATCGAATGCATTCTGGAGTGCCTGGAAGTTTGGCACATCATTGTGATCGAGTACGACTGCTTCGCCGTCGAGCCACGCGCTGTCGAGTTCGAGTTGCGCCAGCGCGTCGACCTGTTTGCTGAATTTCGCGCTCCAATCGTTGCCGGCGCGCGTATCGATGCGTACAGGATGCTTCGAGGCGCGATGGTCGATGCGCATCAGTACCCGGTAACCGTCGAACTTGATCTCGTACGACCATTCGTCGCCTGGCGGGGCAGCGTCGACCAGCGTCGCCAGTTGCGGCTTGAACGTGGCGGGCAAGGTGGCTTTCGCCGCGCCCTTGATTGCCGGCGATGCTGCGAGCGTGCGCAGCGACTCCGCGCTGCGGTTGGCGACGATATCGGTTTTCTTCGGGTCGATCGCATGCGCGTGCGATGTGGACTTCCGCCCGACGGTAGCTGTCTTGCTGGAGCGGGTGGCTGGCTTCGGTGAGGTATGCGTCTCTACGGCGGGACTCTCTGCAGCTTTTCCGGCAGCGGTTCTTCCTTCGGCAGTTTTGCGCGCCGCGCCCTTGCGTGAGCGAGACGAGGCTGCGGCATCGAGCACACTGCCCGGACGCTCGGCGAGCACATCGAAATCGGCCTCGCTGCGTGCCGCGTCGTCACGCTCCTTGATCAGCAGCCACTGCTCCTTGTCTCCACTTCCGCGCATATGGCTGCGCACCAGCATCCAGCCGCCCTTCAGCTTATCTCCCGCCAGCGTGAACTTGAGCTTGCCTGCCTGATAGGCCTCGCGCGCCTGTCTAAGGTCCCCGTCCGGTTCCCACGTGCCGCGATCCCACACGATCACGGAACCCGCTCCGTAATTGCCGGGAGGTATCTCGCCTTCGAACGACCCGTATTCCAGCGGATGATCTTCCACATGAACGGCAAGCCGCTTCACCGACGGGTCCAGACTCGGTCCCTTCGGCACCGCCCACGACTTCAGCGTGCCATCGAGCTCCAGGCGAAAGTCGTAGTGAAGGCGACGCGCATCATGCTCCTGGATCACGTAGGACAGTGCGTGCGCCTGTCCGGGCGACGACGCCTTGCGACGCGCAACCTTCGGCGCGCCCTTGCCCGACGGCTCGGGTGTCTCGTCGAAGCGGCGCTTGCGGTGATAGGGATCAAGGCGGTCAGCCATAGCAGTGCTTTAAAAGCATACCTACGCAGCGCTACGCTTGCGCGGCGAGGCTTCTTTTCGCGAGGCAGCCGTGCGTGCGCCGGTGCTAGCCGCACGCCGCGTCGTACCAGTCTTGCGGCGTGGCGGTTCGGCCGCCTCCTCCGCATAATCGTCCTGCACAGCGGACGATCGCCCTCGCGTCTTGCCCTTGCCACGTCCGAGACTACGCTTGAGCAGATCCGAAAGATCGAGAATCTCTGCGGACTGACGCGACTCTTTGGGAGTCTCCACGTCGGTGACCTCTTCGGTCTTGCCGGCCCGAACCTTGCGATCGACAAGTGCCATGATGTCGTCGCGGAACGTGTCGTGGTAGGAGGACGGGTCCCAACTGTCGCTCATGTCGTCGATCAGCTTTTTCGCCATATCGAGTTCGCGCGCGTTCACCCCCGCCTTTTTGGGATCCTCCGACGGCAGCTTCAACTCACCGTAGTCGCGCACTTCGTCGGCCCAGCGCAGCGTGTTGAGCGCGAGTACCGGACCCACCGGAATGAGCGCCGCCAGATGTTGCTTGTTGTGCAACACTACGCTCGCGATTCCAATCTTGCCGGACGCCTTCAGCGCCTCACGTAAAAGCGCGTAGACCTTCTCGCCCTTGCGGTCGGGCGCCAGAAAATACGGGGTATCGAGGTACAGAAACGAAACCTCGGGTGCCTCGACGAACGCGAGGATATCGACGGTTTGCGTCGATTCCGGATTCGCCGAGCGGATTTCGTCATCGGACAGGACAACGTACTTATCCTTCTCGTACTCGAAGCCGCGGACGACGTTATCGCGGGTGACTTCCTTCCCAGTCCGCTTGTTGATCTGCCGATAGCCGATCGGATCGATCGACCGCTTGTCGAGCAGATTGAAGCCGACTTTTTCCGATTGTGTGGCCGGATACAGTTGTACCGGCACGTGCACGAGGCCGAAGCTGATCGCGCCTTTCCAGATCATGTGTGACATCGTGCGCTCCACAAAGGCCGGGATCTTTGACGAAGCAGCAAGCGTGCCACGGAGGGACGCGCTATGGCAGGCCGCGCCAGTGCCGGTGCGACCCTGCGGCGCGTCTCTGAGCGCCCTGTAACTCTTGCGTAAGATCGGCAAAAGCTACGGTTGGGCGACGCCACGGGCGGCCTCCGCCGACCCGTTACAATAGCCAGATTTTCCGCGCGCGCCGCGCGCTCTTTCCTGCGTCGACATGAACCTCGTCATCCAAAGCTCCGCGCCGTTGTCCGCCGATCACCATAAGACGCTCGTCGCGCTTGCGCGCGGATCGCGCGCCACCGTCATCGACGCGCACGCCATCCGCATTGCCGATGCGAACCCCGCCCAACGCGCCGATCTGGAGGTTTACTGCGACACGCACGCGCTGGACTTCGCGTTTGTCGAACCCGACCGGCACTTGCGCGACTTCGGCCTGGTCGCAATGGATATGGATTCGACGCTGATCACGATCGAATGTATTGACGAAATCGCCGATTTTTGCGGGCTGAAGGGCGAGGTCGCAGCGATCACTGAGGCGTCGATGCGCGGCGAAATCAAGGACTTCAACGAAAGCCTCACGCGCCGGGTAGCGCTGCTCAAGGGCCTCGACGCCAGCGCGCTCGAACGCGTCTACGACGAGCGGCTGCGCCTCTCGCCTGGAGCGGAGCAGATGCTCGCCGGGGCAAAGGCAGCGGGTCTGAAAACCTTGCTCGTGTCGGGCGGTTTCACGTTCTTCACGGACAGGCTGAAGACCCGCCTCGGCCTCGATTTCACGCACGCGAATACGCTCGAAATCGTCGAAGGCAAGCTGACCGGCGAGGTGACGGGCGAGATCGTGAATGCCGAAGTCAAAGCGCGCACGCTGCGCGAGACCTGTGCCCAGCTCGGCATAGAGCCGGACCGGGCGATCGCGATGGGCGACGGCTCGAACGATCTGAAAATGATGGCCGAAGCCGGGCTATCGGTCGCATTTCGTGCGAAACCTGTGGTGCGCGAAGCGGCAAGCGTCGCGTTTAACCATGTTGGGCTGGACGGGGTGTTGCGGTTGTTTTGAGGAGCTTGCGTCCCTCTAGTCGAGGGGCGACCAACCATATGTCGAATCGCCCGCCGCCCGGATGCTTAGCGATGCTCAAGAAAAATGACGATCCACATGACGACCATTGCTACAGTGCACGACCCGCACCCCACATAGCAACACCAGGTCATAACCCGGTCGGCGGTTTCCGGCGACTCTACGAAGCGAAGTAGTTTGAGCATCTCATTCTCCTGAATACGCCAGCGCTCCATCGTAGCGGCAACTTCAACTCCGGAATACTCGGCCGATTGGACGACACGCGTCGCCCCAACTTCACAAGCTGCAGACGTAAAAAAGTCCATCGGAACCGTATCCCGATGGGCCTCTTCCAACCGCGTACCCTGCAATAAACAAGCGCCGACGGCGCAAGAGATATCTAAGCCAACGTACTCAAACTCTGCTCGATGTCCGCGCGCAGATCGGACTCTTCCTCCAGCCCGATATAGAAGCGCACCAGCGTGCCGCGATGCGGCCACTGCGCCTCCGTACGCATCGAAGCAATGTCGTACGGCACCACGAGACTGTGCGCCCCGCCCCAGCTCCAGCCGATCGAAAACAGTTCGAGCGACTCGCAGAACGTATCGATTTGCACCGGCGCGTAGCGGCCGTCGAACACGACCGAGAACAATCCGCCCGCGCCGGTGAAATCGCGTTCGTAGAACTCGTGTCCCGGGCAATCGGAAAATGCCGGGTGCAACACCGCCGCAATCTCCGGACGTGTCTTCAGCCATGTCGCAATGGCGAGCGCGCTGCGGTCGTGCTGCTCGAAACGCACCGTCATGCTGGGCAGGCTGCGCAGAATCAGCGAACAGTCGTCCGCGGACACGCCGATGCCCATGCGCATGCGCGCCGCTTTCAGCTTCAGATGCACTTCCCGGTCCACTGTGATGGTCGCGCCCATCAGCACGTCGCCGCCGCCGGATTGATATTTGGTCAGCGCCTGGAGCGAGATATCGACACCGTGATCGAACGGCCGGAACGCCAGTCCAGCGGACCAGGTATTGTCGATTGCCGTGATGACGTTGCGGGCACGCGCCGCCGCAGTGATCGCCCGGACGTCGGGCACTTCCATCGTCACCGAGCCCGGCGCTTCGAGCCAGATCAGGCGGGTATTCGGCTGGATCAGGTCCGCAATCCCCGCGCCGATCAGCGGGTCGTAATAACGTGCGGTGACGCCGAAATCACGCGCCAGCCAATCGCCGTGCTCGCGGTTCGGCGAATAGACGTTGTCGGGAATCAGGACGTCGTCGCCCGCTTTGACGAGGCCAAAGTACACGTTGGAGATCGCCGACAGCCCCGAGGGCTGCAGCAAAGCATGATTGCCACCTTCGATCGCGGCGAGCCGCTGCGCCAGCACGAGGGAGGTCGGCGTCGCATGCAGGCCGTAGCGCCACTGGCCGTCGTTGCGCCAGTCGCACGCGCGCATCGCGGCGAGATCGGGGAACACGACCGTGGAGGCGCGCGCCACCGGCACCGTAAGCGATTCGAAGCCTGGTGTGACCTGGTCTTCGGCGCGCACGATCCGGGTTTGCAGGCTGCGCTTTGGTTTGGATTGAGTCATGGTGATTTCGCGTAGAGGCAAAACAGAACGGATAGCGCGTGCCGCGGGCAGCGCTTAGTCGCCTGTCGACAGGTTGTTCACCCCGTTCACCGTATGCGCACCACTCGCAGCGGCTGCAGCGGGGGCTGTGGACGACGCAGCCGGGGCGGCCGGCGCAGTGCCCGCGGCCGGTGATGCGGTTTGCGCGCCCGCGGCAGGAACCGGTTGTCCAGCTGCCAGCGGCCGCAAGTCGAACGGCTGCGGATCCGAATCGTCAACGTTCATCCGGTCGCCCGCCACCGAACCGTCAGCGGCAAACTTGCCGACCCAGTTGCCGGTGATATGGGTACCATCGTTCGACTCTTCCACTTCGAGGGTATCGCCGTCGCGGTCTCCGGCAATCAGGATCACTTCGCCAGTGTCGGTGTACTGATACTCGCCGTGCACTCCGGCCGGATCGTCGGTCTTCGCCCCGAGGCGCAACACGATCTGGCGCGAACCAAGCGTGCCCACAAGGCGCGGAAACTTCGCAAACTCCGGGCTCGGCTTGAGCGGCAACTGGATCGGCGGCGGCGCGGCGAGTTCCTTGACCGCATCGCTTTGTGCCCAGACCTGCACAGGCATCAAGACGCTTGCACCGGCCAGCAGCAGCGTCGCCGCCGTACCGGAGACCCAGCCGCGCCAGCGCACGGCGTTGTTCATCGCTTTTGATTCCAGCATCGTTCCTTTCCTGTTGCACGAAGCGAGGCGCTACGCTTCGCGTCAGATCCGCTCGAAGATCGCCGCGATGCCCTGGCCGCCGCCGATGCACATCGTCACAAGTGCATAACGCCCGCCAATGCGTTGCAGTTCGTAGAGCGCCTTCACGGTAATCAGTGCGCCGGTCGCGCCGATCGGGTGGCCGAGCGAAATGCCGGAGCCGTTCGGATTGACCTTCGCGGGATCGAGTCCAAGTTCCTTGCTGACAGCGCACGCTTGTGCGGCAAACGCTTCGTTGGCTTCGATGACGTCAAGATCGGCGACCGTCAGGCCGGCCCGTTCGAGCACCTTGCGGGTAGCCGGCACCGGGCCGATACCCATGTACGCCGGATCGACGCCCGCGTGTGCATACGCGACCAGACGTGCCAACGGCTTCACACCGCGTTGCTCGGCGACGCTACGCTCCATCAGGACAACCGCAGCAGCCGCGTCGTTGATGCCGGACGCGTTGCCGGCAGTGACCGAGCCGTTTTCCTTCGCAAACACCGGCTTCAATTTCGCAAAGTCTTCCGCCGACGGATTCACTCGAACGTGTTCATCCTGCTCGAACACGACATCACCCTTCTTCGACGAAAGGGTGACCGGCAGAATCTGTTCCTTGAAATAGCCATTCGCGATAGCGTGGGCTGCACGACGATGTGATTCGAGCGCGAGCGCATCTTGCGCTTCACGCGTGATGCCATATTTCTGCGCGACGTTCTCGGCTGTCACGCCCATGTGGATGCCCTGGAACGGGTCGTTGAGCGCGCCCAGCATCATGTCGACGAGACGCGCATCGCCCATGCGCTGGCCGAAGCGCGCAGCCGGCATCACGTACGGCGCGCGGCTCATGTTTTCCGCGCCGCCGCCAATGGCGATATCCGCATCGCCGAGCAGCACGCTCTGCGCAGCGGAGACGATCGCCTGCAGACCGGAGCCGCACAGGCGATTCACCGTCAACGCGGGCGTATGTTGCGCGACGCCGCCGTTCAGCGCTGCCACACGCGCCAGATACATATCCTTCGGTTCGGTGTGCACCACGTTGCCGAACACGACGTGGCCCACTTCGTCGCCTGACACCTTCGCTCGCGACAGCACCTCACGCACCACGCGTGCGCCGAGATCGGTCGGCGAGAAGTCCTTGAGGCTGCCACCGAAGTCGCCAATTGCCGTCCGCACTCCGCTTACCACTACGACGTCCCGTTGCATTGCTCGCTCCTCTTACTCTCTGATTCACTGATGGTGATCTGGATTACCAGTATCTCAACGACGCTCGCTGACCGCTCTATTCGTTGTTGCCACGTCCAGGTGTTCTCGTGCGGATCACGCGCTTGCGTGCGCGAGATGCCCTAACCCGCCTCAGCCAACGCTTGCTCGACCACGGCACGATGGGGAATCGGCGCCACCGCGCCGTAGCCTTGCGTGGACAATGCCGCCGCCACGTTGGCATAGCGTGCCGCGGCAAACGGATCGTCACCCGCGACGATCCGTGCGATAAACGCACCGCCGAAACAATCGCCGGCACCGGTCGCATCGACGGCGTTCACTACGTAACCCGGCACAAGGCGGCGCTCGTCCGGCGTGGCTACATACGCACCTTGCTTACCGAGCTTGAGTGCGACGACGCGGGGTCCGAGCGCAAGCAGATAATCGACGATCTCGTCACGGCCGGTAAGCCCCGTCAGCTCAGTCACATCATCCCAGCTTGGAAGACAGATATCCGTGTAGCGGATCGCTTCGGCCATCACCGCCCGCGCTCGCGCGAGAGGCCACAGCTTGAGGCGCAGATTGGTATCGAAACTGACTCGCACGCCGTTCGCGCGAGCGTGGCCGATTGCCGCGAGAGCGGCGTCGCAGGCACTCACGCTGATGGCGAGACTGATGCCGGACAAATGCACCACCTGGGCCGCGGCAATCGCGTCAAGCGGCAAATCCCGTGGGACGTAATGGCTCGCGGCCGAGCCGGCCCGCAAATAGTCGAACTGATGCCCGTCCGTACCGTGCGACACAAAATAGACGCCGGTGGGCGCGTGGCTGTCGACTTTCATCATCGACGTGGCCACCGACTCGCGCTGCCACAGATCGAGCAGCAGACGCCCGAAATGATCGTCGCCGACGGCAGACACAAAGCCCGCCGTCGCGCCCTGACGAGCGGCCGCGACACAGAAGTTCGACGTGTCGCCGCCAAACCCCTGCAGATAGTTCGGCTGGTCCTTCGACGCCTGATTGAATTCGACCATGGCCTCGCCGAGCGCGAGGATTGCCGGGCTCGCGGACGCAGGCATGGCTTACACCTCGCCCCACAGATCGTGGCCATCCGCGCCACTGATCTTCACCGAGACGAAATCGCCGACCTTATAGCGCTTCGAGGCCTTGGTGGTGGGCGCGATATACACGACGCCGTCGATTTCCGGCGCATCCGCCGCTGTGCGGCCGATGCCGCCGTCGGTATTGATCTCGTCGACCAGCACCTTCAGCGTCTTGCCGACCTTGCGGGCGATGCGCTTCGCCGAGACTTCCTCGGCGACTTCCATGAAACGCGCGCGGCGTTCTTCACGCACTTCGTCGGGCAAGGCGCCGTCCAGTTCGTTGGCAGTGGCGCCCTCAACCGGCGAGTAAGCGAAGCAGCCGACGCGATCCAGTTCCGCCTCGCGGATGAAGTCAAGCAGCGTCTGGAACTGCTCTTCAGTCTCACCGGGGAAGCCGGCGATGAACGTGCTACGGATGGTCAGGTCCGGGCAGATCTCGCGCCATGCCCGCACGCGCTCGAGCACCTTCTCGGCATTGGCTGGGCGCTTCATACGCTTGAGCACTTCCGGATGGGCGTGCTGGAACGGCACGTCGAGGTACGGCAGCACGTGGCCCTTGAACGGGCCTTCGGCCATCATCGGAATCACTTCGTCGACGCTCGGGTACGGATACACATAGTGCAGGCGCACCCATGCGCCGTATTGCGCAGCCAGTTCGCCGAGTGCGCCGACGAGGTCTGTCATGCGCGTCTTGATCGGCTTGCCGTTCCAGAAACCGGTGCGGTACTTGACGTCCACGCCATACGCGCTCGTGTCCTGCGAAATCACCAGCAGCTCCTTGACACCGGACTTGAAGAGGTTTTCGGCTTCGAGCATCACTTCGGCGACCGGACGCGACACGAGGTCGCCGCGCATGGACGGGATGATGCAGAACGTGCAGCGGTGGTTGCAGCCTTCGGAGATCTTCAGATACGCGTAGTGGCGTGGCGTGAGCTTCACGCCCGCAGCGGGCACCAGGTCGATGAACGGGTCGTGCGGCTTCGGCAGATGGTTATGGACCGCCTGCATCACTTCGCCCAGCGCATGCGGGCCGGTGACGGCCAGTACCTTCGGATGGACCTCTTCGATCAGGCCCGTGCCGCTCGCGCTCTTCTTCGCGCCGAGGCAGCCGGTGACGATCACCTTGCCGTTTTCGGCCAGCGCCTCGCCGATGGCGTCGAGGCTTTCCTGCACCGCTTCGTCGATGAAGCCGCACGTGTTGACGACTACGAGATCGGCGCCGTCATAGGTCCCCGAGATCTCGTAGCCTTCGGCGCGCAACTGCGTGATGATCTGCTCGGAGTCGACCAGGGCTTTCGGGCAGCCGAGTGAGACGAAGCCGACCTTGGGTGCGGCTGTGTTCGGCGTAATGGGGGTGGAAGCTTGCGGCATAGGGTGGGGTCCGGCGGATCGCGGTAAACGTAACCTCGCATTGTACCCCGTGGCAGGCCCCACGCATCTATGTCCGTCCAGCAAGCTCCAGCGTTGCTGCCCTTATCGAAACTCCCCTACTTCTTCTCCGGCTCCGTATCCGGCTGCGGATTGGCAGGCGTAAACGGGAATGTGCTGAACATCGACTTAGCCTGGTTCTGCATCTGCTCCTGCATCTGCACGAA
>NZ_JAMFSB010000128.1 GCF_026225065.1 Paraburkholderia sp.
GCTCGCGTGTTCGTTGAGATTCAGCAGGGCGTTCCAGATGGCATGCGTGTGGACGAGTACGGAAACCTCTGGACCAGTGCGCTCGACGGCGTGCATTGCTACGCGCCGGACGGCACGCTGCTCGGGAAGATCCTGTTGCCGGAGGTGGTGGCTAATCTGACCTTCGGTGGCCTGCATCGCAATCGTCTGTTCATCGCCGCGAATACTTCGCTGTACTCGCTTTATGTCGCCGTGCGTGGCGCAGCGACGTGATCGCCGAGCCGCTCGGCGCTGGCGCGCAGGATCGCAATGAACTCCTGAGTGGGCTGCGACGGAATTTCGTTCTTGCGGGTGATGACGCCATAGTTCGACATGGTGCGCCGGATTGGCACGACGAGTTGGCCGAGCAGGCCGTTCCTGACGTACTTCTCGACGGCGGCGCGCGGCTGCAGCGAAATCATGTCGGTGGCCTGCAGCAGTTCGAGCGTCGAGAAGATCGATGGGGTTTCGACCATGCCAACAGGCGCTTGCATCCCGGCAGCGGCGAAGGTCTCGTCGAACAGGTGGCGGATCGCCGTGGCGGGCGGATAGAGAATCCACGGCCAGGCACCGAGGTCGGCGATCTCGAGAGACGCCTGTTGGAGCAGCGGATGATGCCGTCCGACGACGACCCACACCGGTTCCGCGGACAGGTCTTCGAAGTTGAAGAGCATCTCCTGACGCGCTTCGGTCAGACGGCCGATCATCAGGTCGAGTTTTTTCTCTTCGAGCCAGAGCGCCAACTGGTCACTGCTCTGTTCGATCAGCCTGACGATGAGCCGCGGCCGCTGCTGCTGGATTTCCTTGATCGCGACGGTGACGACCTGCGCGGTTGATGCGGTGATGGCGCCGATCGCGAGGTGGCCGTAGCCGCCGCTCCTCATGGTGGAGAACTCGCTGGTGAACTTGCCCAGATCGGCCACGGCGGCACTCGCATAGCGCAAGGACAGCATACCGAGATCGGTGGGCCGCATTTCCCGTGGCAAACGCTCAAACAACTGCGCGCCGAACATGGACTCGATATCGCCCAGTATCTTCGTCGCAGCGGGTTGGGTCATATGCATTTGCTCGGCCGCGATGCGCAGATTGTGCGTGCGTCCGAGGATATCGAGCAGCTGGAGATGCTTGAAACGTAGTCGGCTCAGCACACTCGGAGGAGGCACAGCGGGCGATCTGGACATAGGGTAAGCACCGATTAGCTCATAACCATTTGGAATCGATTGTACTCAAGGTGCGATTGGAAGTTTGGGAGGGGCAGGCTTAGAGTGGCCTGTTGCCCTGGTGGCTTTAAAGAACTGGAGAAATCATCATGACGTTCGAGGCTGAAAATACCGCGGCCGGATCCGTTGGCAATGCGTCGGCAAGTGCAGAGCCGGTGGTGCGGCTGCATCCGCAGGACGACGTGGTGATCGCGCGGTACCAGTTGGTCGCGGGCGCGCAGATTGGCGGCGGACTTGCGGTGCGCGGTCTGATCCCCGCGGGTCACAAGGTGGCCGTACGTGCAATTGAAACGGGCGCGCCGGTGCGTCGTTATGGGCAGATCATTGGCTTTGCGAGCCGCCCGATCGAAGCGGGCGAGCACGTCCATATGCAGAATCTGTCGATGGGACAATTCGATCGCGACTACGCATATGGCGCCGATGCGAAGCCGCTGGAACCGCAGACGAAAACCGCGCGCTTCATGGGGATCGTGCGCGCCGACGGACGTGTCGCGACCCGCAACTACATTGGCATTCTGACCTCGGTGAATTGCTCGGCGACCGCAGCGCGCGCGATAGCCGACTATTTTCGGCGCGATATCCATCCCGATGCGCTTGCGGCATTTCCAAACGTGGACGGCGTCGTCGCCTTGACGCATGGCCAGGGTTGTGCGGTCGATGCCGAAGGCGAAGCGCTTGGCCTGATTCGCCGCACGCTGGGCGGCTACGCGCGGCATCCGAACTTCGCCGCAGTGTTGATTGTGGGCCTCGGTTGCGAGACGAACCAGATCGAAGGCCTCTTGCGTAGCCAAAGCCTGACGCCAGGCGCCGCACTCAAAACGATGACGATCCAGGCCACTGGCGGCACCGCGCGCACGGTGGCCGCGGGAATCGAAACGGTCAAGGCGATGCTTGTCGAAGCGAATCAGGTGCAGCGCGAACCGGTCGA
>NZ_JAMFSB010000129.1 GCF_026225065.1 Paraburkholderia sp.
CAGTTCTGGGCAACGCAGGGCAAGCACGCGAAGAAATACGTGATTTCGCGCAAGAACGGTTATCACGGTTCGACGATCGCCGGCGGCACGCTCGGCGGCATGGGCTACATGCATGAGCAGATGCCGTCGAAAGTCGAGAACATCGTTCACATCGACCAGCCGTATTACTTCGGCGAAGCCGAGGGCAATCTGACGCCGGAAGAATTCGGCCTCGCCCGCGCGCAGCAGCTCGAAGCAAAGATTCTCGAGATCGGCGCGGAGAACGTCGCCGCGTTTATCGGTGAGCCTTTCCAGGGGGCGGGCGGCGTGATTTTCCCGCCGTCGACTTACTGGCCGGAAATCCAGCGCATCTGCCGCAAGTACGACATTCTGCTGGTCGCGGATGAAGTGATCGGCGGTTTCGGGCGCACCGGTGAATGGTTCGCGCATCAGCACTTCGAGTTCGAGCCCGATCTCATCACGCTCGCCAAGGGCTTGACGAGCGGCTATGTGCCGATGGGCGCGGTCGGTCTGCATGACCGTGTCGCCAAGGTCATTATCGAAAACGGCGACTTCAATCACGGCCTCACCTACTCGGGCCATCCAGTCGCGGCAGCGGTGGCTGTCGCCAACCTGAAACTCTTGCGCGACGAGAAAATCGTCGAGCGCGTCAAGACCGAAACCGGTCCGTACTTCCAGAAGCAGTTGCGCGAGACCTTCGCGAACCATCCGATCGTCGGCGATATTTCCGGTGCCGGGCTGGTAGCCGGTCTGCAACTCGCGCAGGAGCCGAAAACGCGCAAGCGTTTTGCCAATGGAAGTGAAGTCGGCACAATCTGCCGCGACTTCTGCTTCAGCGGCAATCTGATCATGCGCGCCACCGGCGACCGGATGCTGCTGTCGCCGCCGCTCGTGATCACGAAGCAGGAAATCGACGAGATCTTGTCGAAGGCGAAAAAAGCCATCGACGCGACCGCACAACAACTCGGAATTTCGTAACGGCAGTTCTTTTCCGGCACGGGCGTAACAACCATGACACACGCCCATGCCGGGACTTTAACTTCAAGGGAAAAACGCCATGAGCGCTAGTCATACTGGACGTCATCTTCGTCACGCGGTCGCGGGGGCCGCGCTTCTCGCCGTCACGAGCTTTGCTGCGCTGTCGGTCTCACCGGCGCTTGCGGCCGACACGGACCTGAACGTGTACAACTGGTCGGACTACATCGCCAAAGACACGATTTCGAACTTCGAGAAGCAAGACGGCATCCATGTGAAGTACGACAACTACGATAGCGACGATACTTTGCAGGCCAAGCTGCTCGCAGGCAGTTCGGGTTACGACATCGTGGTGCCAACGTCCAACTATATGGCCAAGCAGATTCAGGCCGGCGTCTACCAGAAGCTGGATAAATCCAAGCTGCCGAACCTGGCGAACCTCGACCCGGTTCTGATGAAGATGATTACCGACGCCGATCCGGGCAACCAGTACGGCGTGCCTTGGGCATATGGCACAGACGGTGTGGGCTATAACGTGCAAGCCGTGCAAAAGGCGCTCGGCGCCGACGCGCCGGTGGATAGCTGGGCGCTGGTGCTCGATCCGGCCAACCTCTCCAAGCTGAAGGGCTGCGGCGTGTCGTTCCTCGACCAGGCTGTCGACGTGTTCGCTGCCGTGCTGCAATACATGCACAAGGATCCGAACAGCACGAACCCGGCTGACTACCAGGCCGCCTTCGAAGTGCTGAAGAAAGTCCGCCCGTATATCACCCAGTTCAACTCCTCCGGTTACATCAACGACCTCGCCAACAACGACATATGCGTCGCAGTGGCGTGGTCGGGCGACGTCGGCATCGCCAGCCGCCGCGCCGCTGAGGCGAAGCGCTCCTACACGGTCAAGTTTTCCAACGTCAAGGAAGGCGGCCTGCTGTGGTTCGACGTGATGGTGATCCCGAAGGACGCGCCGCACGCTGAAGCCGCACTGAAGTGGATCAACTATATCGAAGATCCGAAGGTCAACGCCGCGATCACCAACGAAGTGTTCTACCCGACCGCCAACAAGGCCGCACGTCAATTCGTGACGCCGGGCGTCGCTCAGGACACCACCGTTTATCCGGGTGACGACGTATTGAGCAAGATGACGCTGATGAAGCCGATGCCGAGCGACATTCTGCGCCTTGAAAACCGCCTTTGGGCTCAGCTCAAAACCGGCCACTGATTGTTAAACACCGCCTATAAGCGCATATAACCGCGGAGCAGGGATCGCTCGATCCCTCTCCGCCTGAATCAGGCAATAAGGCAGTCAGCCTGCGCCTTGCAAGCGCAGTCCCATGTTTCCCGATCGCAGCAGACCTTTGTGAGCCGCCTCGCGCGCCCCACACGGGGATGCTTACGCCCGCGATCCGCAAGGAATGGTTACGCCATGAACTCGACGACCTCAAATAGCTCCGCCCAGGCGGCTCGTAATGCTGCAAAAGCCGCGGTTACGACTAAAAGCAAATCCGACGAATTTGTCCGCATTGAAAACGTCGTAAAGAAATTCGGCGACAGCACCGCTGTCGATAACGTCAATCTGATCATCGCGAAGAACGAACTCTTCGCGCTGCTCGGCAGCTCGGGCTGCGGCAAGTCCACGCTCCTGCGCATGCTCGCCGGACTGGAAACGGCCACCTCGGGACGCATCTTCGTCGACGGCGAAGATCTCGCGGCAATGCCGCCGTACAAGCGCCCGGTCAACATGATGTTCCAGTCGTATGCGCTGTTCCCCCATATGAGCGTGGAGGCGAACATCGCCTTCGGCCTCAAGCAGGAAGGCACGCCGAAGAACGAAATCAAGGAACGCGTCGCGGATGCGCTGCATCTCGTGCAGATGAGCAAATTCGCGGGCCGCAAGCCGCATCAGCTCTCAGGCGGCCAGCAACAGCGTGTCGCGCTGGCCCGCTCGCTCGTCAAGCGTCCCAAGCTGCTACTGCTCGACGAGCCGATGTCCGCGCTCGACAAGAAGATCCGCCAGAAGACCCAGCTCGAGCTGGTCAATATCATCGAGAAGGTCGACGTGACCTGTGTGATGGTGACCCACGATCAGGAAGAAGCGATGACCATGGCCGGGCGCCTCGCCGTGATGAGCGAAGGCCGCATCGTGCAGATCGGCACGCCCTCCCAGGTTTATGAGTTTCCGAACAGCCGTTTCTCGGCCGAGTTTATCGGCACGACCAACATGTTCGAAGGCGTGGTGGTGGAAGACGAGCCCGATCACATCTTCGTCGAAAGCGAGGATCTCGAAGCGCGTATGTATGTGAGCCACGGCATCACGGGTCCGCTCGGCATGCCGGTGGGCATCTCGGTGCGCCCGGAGCGAGTCAGGGTTTCGCTCGAGAAACCGGGCACGCCGCACAACTGGGCCCGTGGGGTCGTCTCGGATGTCGCGTACATGGGCAGCTATTCGCTGTATCACGTGCGCCTGCCGAGCGGCAAGACCGTGGTGTCGAACCTGTCCAGCTCGCATCTGATGAGCGAAGGGGCGCCCGCCTACAACGACGACGTGTTCGTCCATTGGTCGCCGGCGAGCGGCGTGGTGGTGACGCAATGACAACATCGGCCTCCACCCCCTCCGTGGCGCCCAGCACGCTCACCCGGCTGCTGAAGCGCCTGACCGCCCTGCTGCCGTCGGGCCGCACAACAGTGATTGGCGTGCCGTTCATCTGGCTAACACTGTTCTTCGCGTTGCCCTTCGTGCTGGTGTTGAAGATCAGTTTCGCCGATCTGCGCCTGAGCATTCCGCCGTATTCCGACCTCGTCAGCATGAAAGACGGCGTCGTGCACCTGGCAATCCAGCTCGGCCACTACGCGTTTCTGCTGCAGGACGATCTGTACATAGCGACCTACATCAGTTCGCTGAAGATGGCGGCCGTCTCGACCTTCTTCTGCCTGCTGATCGGCTATCCGATCGCGTACTACATCGCACGCTCCGAACCGGCCAAACGCAATCTGCTGATGATGGGCGTGATGCTGCCTTTCTGGACCTCGTTCCTGATCCGCGTCTATGCATGGATAGGCATCCTGAAGGACGACGGCCTGCTCAATCACACGCTGACGGCGATCGGCATGATCCACTCGCCGCTGCGGCTATACCACACCGATATCGGCGTCTATATCGGCATGGTCTATTCGTATCTGCCGTTCATGGTGATGCCGCTGTATGCGCACCTGGTGAAGATGGACCTGACGCTGCTCGAAGCCGCCTACGACCTCGGCGCCAAGCCGTGGACCGCCTTCACGCGCATCACCTTGCCGCTGTCGAAGAACGGCATCATCGCCGGCAGTCTGCTGGTGTTCATCCCGGCGGTGGGCGAATACGTGATCCCCGAACTGCTCGGCGGCGCCGACACCCTGATGATCGGCCGCGTGATGTGGGACGAGTTCTTCAACGATATGGACTGGCCGATGGCGTCCGCCGTCACGGTCGCAATGGTTCTGCTGCTGCTCGTGCCGATGGCCGTGTTCCAGTACTACCAGGTCAAGGAACTGGAGGGCGCGAAATGATCAGGCCGAATAGAAAGCTTTCCAACACTGTCCTGACGCTCGGGTTCCTGTTCCTTTATATCCCGATCATCAGCCTCGTCGTGTACTCGTTCAACGAGTCGAAGCTCGTCACCGTGTGGTCCGGCTTTTCGCTGAAGTGGTACGGGGCGCTGCTGCAGGACGACGAGTTGCTCAGCGCGGCGTGGCTCTCGCTGAAGATCGGGCTGTTGACGGCGTGCGCGTCGGTCGTGATCGGCACGTGGGCAGGCTTCGTGCTCGCGCGCTTCGGGCGCTTTCGCGGCTTCACGATGTTTGCCGGGATGATCAACGCGCCACTCGTGATTCCTGAAGTGATTCAGGGCATCTCGCTGCTGCTGCTGTTCGTTGCGCTCGAACAGATGCTCGGCTGGCCAAAGGGCCGCGGCCTGTTCACGATCTGGATCGGCCACGTGATGTTGTGCGTCTCCTATGTCGCAATCATCGTGCAGTCGCGCGTGAAGGAGCTGAACAAGTCGCTCGAAGAAGCCGCGCTCGACCTCGGCGCCACGCCGTTCAAGGTGTTCTTCCTGATCACGCTGCCGCTGATCTCGCAAGCGCTGATGTCCGGCTGGCTGCTGTCGTTCACGCTGTCGTTCGACGATCTGGTGCTGTCCGCGTTCCTTTCCGGGCCCGGCTCCACCACGCTGCCGCTTGTCGTGTTCTCGCGTGTGCGTCTCGGTCTGAATCCGGAAATGAATGCGCTCGCAACGATCTTCATCACGGTTGTGACGATCGGTGTGATTGCAGTGAATCGCTGGATGCAGATTCGCGAACGCAAGCGCACCCGCGATATGCAAATGGCGTTTGCTGTTGCTGAAGCCGCCGATGCTGCAACCGTTACCGCCCAACCTGCCGCCGTGCGCGAGTCGCTCGGTGCCGTCCAAGTTTAAGCAGTTCCTGGCAATACGACCAACAAGGAGAATGTGCATGAGAAAGAAACTCATCTGCCTGCTAGTGGCGGGGAGTCTGCCTGGCGTTGCCATGGCGGACGCCACCAGCGATGAGATCAAGGCGCTGCAGGCCCAACTGAACGCCTTGCAAAAAGAAGTCAAACAATTGCGCTCGGAGGTCGCAGCCAAGCCCAAGGCGGTAGTCGCGGCACCGGCGGCAGCGCCGGCTGCGGCACCTGCCGTGGCCGCGGCCCCGGTGGATATTTCGTCGCCTGATTACGGCAAGTCGCAAGCGACGCTGACCAACGACCAGGTCGACTCGATGAAGCAGCAGATCGCCAATCAGCAGCTGAAGGTCGATTCGCTGGTGGATGCGCAGAATACCGGTCCGATTGCAGGTCTCTCGATCACGGGCTATATCGATCCGACCTATGTCTATAACCGCGCTCCGGGCACCTCGTCGTTCCTGTTCGCGAACCACGAAAGCAGCTACAACTACTTCAACAGCACGTTCGGCGATCTCTACCTCGACATCAAGAAGACCTTCGGTGTCGGCCCGATGGCGCCGTCGGCTGAAATCACCCTGATGCCGAACCGCGGCAACGGCATTACGCTGCTGCAGAACGAGCACGGGACGATCGGCGACAACATCCTGAACACGGCGGTCGTGACCGTACCGGTGACGGCGACGACGACCTTCGTGGCCGGGTTGATGCCGAGCTTCGGCGGCTATGAAGTGCAGCAGTCGAACCAGATGATCACGCTCACGCACAACCTGCTGTATGACTTCTCGGATCCGGGCAGCTATGTCGGCGTGGGCGTGAACTACACGGGCGACAGCAGCAACTGGGCGTGGAAATTCATGCTGGGCAACGAACAGTACCGCACGTATGGGTCCGTGGTACAGACGGGCACCAACGCGTTGGGGGATCCGATCACCAGCAGCAACAAGATCCCAACCTTCACGGCACGCGTCGACTACACGTGGTCTAGCGCGCTGGATCTGGGCGGCTCGTTCAATATCGGCCGGCAAACGCTCGCGTCCGGACTCGACTCCAGCGGCAATCCGGTATACGGCGTAGGTGGTGCGGCACCGAGCGCCTTTGGCACTTTCTTCTTCGCCGAAGCCGATGCCGCTTACACGCTCGCGGACGTCCAGTACAACGCCGAGCTCGACTACGGTCAGCAACAGAACGCTGCATTCAACGGCGGCCAGGCACAGTGGTACGGCATCTCGTTGCTCGCGCACCGCAAGTTCAGCGTGCCGACGGTCGGGCGCATGGGTGTGACGGCGCGCTACGACCTGCTCGCCGACACCAAGAACGGCGGCGGCGGCGGTGGCGTCGCGCTGAACTCGAACGGTATGGACACGGCGGACGGCTTCGGCATCGGTGCAAGCTGCCTGGCGAATTCGAAGGCGAACGGCGGCCTGGGCTTCGAGTGCAAGGGCGCCGTCCACCAGGACGTCGCACTGGACCTGCTGTTCTATCCGACCCAGCAGATCACCGTGAAGGTGGAATACCGACACGACTGGGCCACTCAGGATACGTTCCTGCGCAACGATGGCTCATATAGCAAGTCCAACGACATGCTGGCCACGCAGTTCATCTACGCGTTCTAACCTGTACCGCCGAAGCGCGATTGCTTGCCTCACGGCGTCGCGCCTCGGCCTTTATTGTGTTTTCTGCCTATGCTCCGGTTTTCGAACCAGCCCCATGCCGCGTCGTACTACACGGCGACGCTCAACGACACGACCCGTCATGCCCCACTCAACGGCACATTGAAGGTGGATGTCTGCGTGATCGGCGCCGGCCTCACCGGCATCTCGACCGCGCTCAACCTCGCCGAACGCGGCTACTCCGTTGCGGTGCTCGAAGCCTCGAAAGTCGGTTGGGCGGCGAGCGGGCGTAATGGCGGTCAGTTGATTGGCGGCTTTGCGTGCGATATGGATACGTTCGCAAAGCACATGCCCGCCGAAGACGTCAAACGTATGTGGGAGATGGGACTCGAGACGCTGGAGATCGTCAAGGATCGCGTCGCCAGACACCAGATCGACTGCGACCTCAAGTTCGGCTATTTTCATGCGGCGAACAAACCGCGCGATGCCGAATCACTAAGGCAATGGCGTGATGAAGCACAAACGCGCTTCGGTTACGACCGTTTCCGTTACATCGAGCAAGACGGCTTGAGCCACTACGTGCAGTCGACACGCTATCTGGGCGGTCTGTTCGATCCGGATAGCGGCCATTTGCATCCGCTCAATTACACGCTTGGCCTCGCGCGTGCGGCGCGCACAGCGGGCGTACAGATTTTCGAAGACAGTTGCGTGACCCAGATGCGTAGCGAGGGCAATGGGCACGTGATTGAAACCGCTCACGGTGAGGTACAGGCGCAATTCGTTGCGCTCGCCTGCAACACCTGGCTGGGTGCACTTGCACCCGAGCTCGCGCGCAAGATCATGCCGGTAGGCACGTACGTGATTGCCACCGAACCGCTCGACCCCGCACGCGCCCAGGCCCTGATGCCGGCGCACGCTGCCATCTGCGACAGCCGTTTCGTGCTCGACTACTTCCGCCCCGCGCCGGATCACCGCG
This sequence comes from Paraburkholderia sp., assembly GCF_026225065.1. GTDB lineage: Bacteria > Pseudomonadota > Gammaproteobacteria > Burkholderiales > Burkholderiaceae > Paraburkholderia. Next base: position 8,018 of record NZ_JAMFSB010000129.1, read on the forward strand.
TGTTGTGGGGCGGCAAGGTCAGTTACTCGACGTTTGCGCCGCGCGATCTGGGCGAAGCCATGCGGCGCGATATGCTAAAGACTTTCCCGCAACTGGCCGACGTAAAGGTCGACTATGCGTGGGGCGGTTTCGTCGATATCACGATGAATCGTGCGCCGCATTTCGGACGCCTCTCGCCCACCGTGTATTTCGCGCAAGGCTTTTCCGGTCACGGCGTCAATACCACGGGGCTGGCCGGCAAGCTGATCGCCGAGGCGATCGATGGCCTGGCCTCGCGTTTCGACCTGTTCGGCAAGATTCGCCACCGCGATTTTCCGGGCGGCGCTACACTGCGCACCCCCGCCCTCGTGCTCGCGATGGCCTGGTACCGAATGAAGGACCTGCTTTGATGGCTGACAGTCTCGACCGCCGCGCGGATGCACTGATCCGCGACTCCTATTACGAAGCGAGCGCCGTGCGCCCACTCGCCGATGATCCGATGCTCGACGGTGCGCTCGAAGCCGACGTCTGCGTGATCGGCGCGGGCTTTGCCGGACTATCGGTTGCGCTCGAGTGCCGGGCGCGCGGCTTGTCGGTGATCGTGCTCGATGCGCATCGTCCCGGCTGGGGAGCGTCGGGGCGCAACGGCGGACAGACGCTGGTGGGTTTCGCCAAAGACGAGATCATCGAAAGGCAACTCGGGCTCGACGGGGCACGCGCGGCCTGGGCGATGTCCGTGGAAGGCGTGGCGTTGGTGCGTGAGCGCATCGAACGGTACGGGATCGATTGCGATTTCACGCCGGGCTATCTGACCGTCGCGACCAGGCCGAAGCGTGTGCCCGATCTGCGCTCATGGATGGACGATGCCTCATCGCGCTGGGGCTATACGAAGCTCTCGTGGGTCGACACGGATGAGATCCGCGCTCGTGTCGCGTCGGAGCGTTATCTGGCCGGTGTTTATGACCCGTGCTCGGGACATCTGCATCCGCTGAAATACTGCCTGGGTCTTGCCGAAGCGGCGCGGCGCGAAGGGGCGTTGCTGTTCGCGCATTCACCGGTGGTCGAAGTCGTGCGCGGCGAGCGGCCGGTCGTGCGGACTGCGACTGGTGAAGTTCGTTGCCGCTTTGTCGCTGCGTGCGGCAACGCGACCATCGGCAATGTGCTGCCCGCCTCGGTCGCGGCGCGGATCGCACCGATCGCGTCGTATATCGTCGCCACCGAGCCGCTCGAGGAAGCGCGTGCGTCCGCCCTGATCGCCAGACGGGAAGCCGTGTGCGACAACAATTTCTTCCTCGACTACTTCCGCGTCTCGGCCGATCACCGTGTGCTGTTCGGCGGCCGCGCCAGTTCGACGGGCGCGTCGCCCGCCCAATTGTCCGAGCAGATTCGCAAGCGGATGGTGGGCGTGTTTCCGCAAGTGGCCGATGCGCGGGTCGAATATGCATGGGGCGGGTTCGTGGACGTCACGCGCAATCGCGCGCCGGATTTCGGCTCGATCGATCCGAACTACTTCTATGTGCA
>NZ_JAMFSB010000130.1 GCF_026225065.1 Paraburkholderia sp.
AGGCTTTCGCCGGTGATCGGCGCCTGGTTCACGCTCGAGCGGCCTGCGACGATCTCGCCATCAAGTCCAATGCGCTCACCTGGCTTCACACGCACGATGTCGCCCCGTGTGCCCGATTTGATGTCGACAGCGCGCCAACTGCCGTCGGACTGCTGGACGGAGGCTTCTTCGGGCGTCAGTTGCATGAGGCCCTTGATCGCGTTGCGGGCTCGGTCGAGCGATTTGGCTTCGATCAGTTCAGCAATCGTGAACAGCACCATCACCATCGCCGCTTCTGGCCACTGCCGCAGGACCAGCGCGCCGGTGACTGCGATGCTCATCAGCGCGTTGATGTTGAGGTTGCCGTTGCGGATGGCGAGCCAGCCTTTCTTGTAGGTGGTGAGGCCGCAGGACAGCACCGCGACGATCGCCAGCCCCGCCGCGAGCCACACAGGCGCGCCGAGCCAGCTAACCGCTTCCGAGCCCACGGCCGCAGCTCCGGCGAGTGCCAGCGGCCACCAGGGCTTGTGCGGCGCGATCGGTGGGTTGGTCAGCGGGGCGGTAGCGTCGGCCAGTTGAGGGTCGAAATCGAGCGAGCGCAGGCTCGCCAGAATCGAGCCGAGCGCCTCGGGGGCATGCACGACCGTGAGCACGCGCTGCATCAGGTTGAAGTCGAGGCTGCGGACATAGGGCATGCGGCCCAGCTTCTTGCGGATCAATGCCTCTTCGGTCGGGCAATCCATCTGCATGATGCGGATCGAGGTGCGCACGCTAGCGCCGATGGTTTCGGTTCCAGCGAGCGTGGCGAGTACGACGGGAGGGATGGAGCAGCAGGCGTCGGTGTAGTCGTTATCGCGGGAATGCACGTGCTCATCCTCCTGGACGATGGCCACATCAGCATCATCATGTTCATGCGACGAAACCCGCTCCGAATGGGCGTGAGCGCACGACTCCCCGTGCTCGTGACGATGCGTTTCTGCGTGGCTGGCGTTAGGCATGGTGGCTTCCTGGCTGAATTTGTGGTCTAGTAAACACCTTGAAGCCACTACAAGGTCAAGGACGCAATCCGGAGGCTCCATGAAAATCGGCGAACTCGCGAAGATTGCCCACTGCACCACCGAAACCATCCGCTTTTACGAAAAAGAGGGCCTGTTACCCGAAGCGGACCGCACCGAAGCGAATTACCGCAGCTACGCGGCGCGCCATGTCGAACGCCTGCGTTTCATCCGCAACTGCCGCGCGCTCGACATGACTCACGACGAGATCCGCGCCCTGCTGCGCCTGACCGACACCCCGGCCGACGGCTGTGGCGCGATCAACACGCTGATCGACGAGCACATTACGCATGTCGATACGCGGATCGACGAGCTCAAGCAACTCAAGGCGCAATTGACGTCGCTGCGCGAGCAATGCCAGACCGAACAGGCTGTCGAGGATTGCGGCATCGTCCACGGGCTCACCGACATGGAAGTGAGCGCCCCCCGTTCCCGGCATACCCATCTGGGTTGAGCGGGCGCTGACCCGCTCGGACCTATTGCCCTGCAGCACGCGCGACGCCTGCTGCAGGGCCGCACCGTTAAACGAATCGAAGTTGGAGAATCAACGTGTTCAAGTGTAGAAACCAGTCCTGCGAAGCGCGGTGGGAGCAGGCAGACGTTGTCATCAAGAACGAGGGCCAAGGGCTCCTGTTCCGCTGCCCGATGTGCGGCGCACGCAATTACGTCGAGCGCTTCGACGCGGACGATGGCTCGGTGGTCTACGAGCAGATCGATGGCCGTCCCCTCCAGTAAGCCCAGCCGAGCCTTCGACACATGAACAGTCTCACGACCGCCACCGCGCCCCCGGGCGCTCCCTTTAACCTGCTGCCGCTGGCGCCGGCGATGCTCGCCAATCTCACGCAGCTCGGCTACGTCGAGATGACGCCGATCCAGGCTGCGAGCCTGCCGATCGCGCTGGCTGGCCACGATCTGATCGCCCAGGCGAAAACCGGTAGCGGCAAGACCGCGGCGTTTTCGCTCGCACTGCTGGCGCGCCTCGACGCGCGCAACTTCGACGTGCAGGCCATGGTGCTGTGCCCGACGCGCGAACTGGCCGATCAGGTTACGCAGGAAATCCGCCGCCTCGCGCGCGCCGAACAGAACATCAAGGTGCTGACGCTGTGCGGCGGCACGCCGATGCGTCCGCAAACCGCGAGCCTGGAACAAGGCGCGCATATCGTCGTTGGCACGCCGGGCCGCATCATGGATCACCTCGAGCGTGGCAGTCTCGCGCTCGGCGCGCTGAACACGCTGGTGCTTGACGAAGCCGACCGCATGCTCGACATGGGCTTCTTCGACGATATCGCGACCGTCGTGCGTCAGTGCCCGAAGGAGCGGCAGACGCTGCTGTTCTCGGCGACGTACCCTGATGGCATCGTCAAGCTGAGCCAGCAATTCCTGCGCAATCCTAAGGAAGTGAAGCTCGAAGAACGGCATGACAACAGCAAGATTCGTCAGCGCTTCTACGAAGTGACGGAAGACGGCCGCCTGCACGCGGTCGGGTTGCTGCTGAATCACTACCGCCCGGTGAGCTCGCTGGCGTTCTGCAATACCAAGCAGCAATGTCGCGATCTGCTCGACGTGCTGCGTGCGCAGGGTTTTCATGCGCTCGCGCTCCACGGCGAACTCGATCAGCGCGAGCGGGATCAGGTGCTGATCCAGTTCGCGAATCGGAGCTGCTCGGTACTGGTGGCGACTGACGTTGCCGCCCGTGGGCTGGACATCGCGCAGCTTGAGGCGGTGATCAACGTCGATGTGACGCCGGATCCTGAGGTGCACGTACACCGCATCGGCCGTACGGGCCGCGCCGATCAGGAGGGCTGGGCGCTCAGTCTCGCGAGCATGAACGAGATGGGCCGTGTCGGCAGTCTTGAGCAGGCGCAGGGGCGTGAGGTGGAGTGGCATCGGCTATCGGAGCTGACTTCGACCAGCAACGAGCGCCTGTTGCCGCCAATGGAAACGCTGCAGATTCTCGGCGGCCGCAAGGAAAAGATTCGCCCGGGCGACGTGCTCGGCGCGCTGACTGGCGAAGCGGGTTTCGCCGGCTCGCAGATCGGCAAGATCAACGTGACGGAGTTCTCGACTTACGTTGCCGTAGAACGCAGCATCGCGCGTGACGCGTTGCGCAAGCTCAGCGCCGGCAAGGTGAAGGGCAAGAAGGTCAAAGTCCGGATGATGGACGAGTAAGCATCGCGAAGGCTGTGCCCGGGCGGGCGCAGCCGCACAGGTTTCATCGACGCCACGCCGAAGCGAAACGGATCAGTTGCTCTGCGCAACGTGATCCGCGCTACGAAACTTGTTTTCCGCTCCCCTTAGTCCGACCCACCGCCGTCTGTCGAATCGGACTGGATCAGCGAACGGACCGTTAGATAAACCACCGGCAGGTCGTCATCGTCGCGTCTCCAGTCGACGGGCTCGTCAAGATCAGAGCCGGACAGACGGCTGTCGCCGAAGCGGACGAACATCTTCCTGACGTGCTCTTTATTCCTCGCCCGGAAGCCGGGATTCTCGAACACCTGTTCGTCGATCGTCTGCAGGGTGCGCCACGTCGGCAACCCACCGCCGATCGGATAGGCGCGACGGCCGCTATTCAGATGACGCTTCGCGACCGTGACAATGACCTGCTGAAGGTCGAGCGATGCGCTGCGGAGCGCGCGTTCGAGGGCAATGGGATCGATGTCTCTTACATCTTCATCGAAGGCCGTAGCGTTGGCCATAGTCTTATTTTCCTTAGAGCGTGGGCGGTGCGTTGCTTCAAAGGTGCTTCGATTGGGGCAGGCAGCGCTGCGCGAGCAACTGGCGGATCTGGGCGAGATGGGTGTCGCCGACCGTGCAGTCTTCGATAGGGCGAAAGTGCTGGCGTGGCATGGGCGGACGTACGCCGAGGTAGCGGCACACCGCGGACAGATACGGTTTTCCGTTGCCTCCCAGATGTCGTGCGGCAGCAGCCACGCGAGCGTCGCCGGCATGCTTGCACAGCCAGGCGAGTGTCTCGCGGTCGTCGTCGTTCAGGATGCGGATAAGCTGGTTCATTGCTCTACCCCTGTATGAACATACACACTGTGAATTTATACAGTATTCTGGGAAGATGCAAGGGGATTGAGGCGGGCGAGTTGATCCGATCGGGACGCCGCGTTTTGGCGAGGGCTGGGTGAGCAGGGTTTTAGGCGAGGCGGAAGGCTGTCAGCAACAAGCCTGTAGTAGATTGCCTTGGAGCACGTTGTCGTGAAGTTGCGCCCGAGGGATGTGGATACGCAGTGCCAAGACGAATCCCGGAAAGCAAAAAGCCCGGTCACGAGGACCGGGCTTTTTGCTTGAATTCTTTGGTGGGGCGTGAGTGACTCGAACACTCGACCTACGGATTAAGAGTCCGCTGCTCTACCAACTGAGCTAACGCCCCCAACAGACTGCTAATTATGAAGGACTTTTTTTAAGTTGCCAAGACCCCTTTAGCAGATTTCTTAA
>NZ_JAMFSB010000131.1 GCF_026225065.1 Paraburkholderia sp.
GCGTGACGCTTGCCAATCGTATTGTTGTGTCGCCAATGTGTCAGTATTCCGCCGAACGCGGCGAGGCGACCGCATGGCACATGATCCATCTGGGCAGCATGGCGTTATCGGGCGCAGGCATGCTGTGCATCGAAGCTACGGCGGTCGAGCCCGATGGCCGCATCACGCCAGGCGATCTCGGCTTGTGGGACGACGCGACCGAAGCCGCGCTCGTGCCAGTGCTCGCTGCCATCCGCAAACACTCGTCGATCCCGGTGGCGATGCAACTCGCGCACGCCGGGCGCAAGGCCTCGAGCCACACCCCATGGGACGGTGGCCAACTGATTCCGGTTGCCGAGGGCGGCTGGTTGCCGCATGCGCCGTCTTCGTTACCGCACAAAGCCGGCGAGGAACCGCCGCTCGCGCTCGATACGCCGGGCCTCAACCGGATTCGCGAGGCGTTTGCGGCATCGGCCCGCCGCGCAGCGCGTCTTGGTATCGACGCGCTTGAAGTACACGGCGCGCACGGCTATCTGCTGCATCAATTCCTGTCGCCGATCGCCAATCAGCGTCAGGACGAATATGGCGGTTCGCGCGAAAACCGCATGCGCTTTCCGCTGGAGATATTCGAAATCGTGCGCGCCGCGTTTCCGGCCGACAAACCGGTTGGCGTGCGGGTCTCGGCAACCGACTGGGTCGAAGGCGGCTGGAGTCTCGATGACACGATCGCCTTCGCGCAGGAGTTGAAAAAGCGCGGCTGCGACTGGATCGACGTGTCGTCAGGGGGCGTCTCGCCATTGCAGAAGATCCCGCTCGAACCGGGCTATCAGGTTCCGTTCGCACGCGCGGTGAAACAGGCTACGGGCCTCGCTACGATCGCAGTAGGGCTCATCACCGATCCGCTGCACGCCGAGCAACTGATCGAAGAGGGCGACGCAGACCTGATTGCATTGGCCCGCGGATTGCTCTACAACCCGCGCTGGCCGTGGCATGCCGCCGCCCAACTGGGCGCGACAGTCGAAGCGCCGCCCCAATACTGGCGCTCGCAACCGCGCGATCAGAAAGCGCTGTTTGGTGAGATTTCGTTCGGACAGCGTTAGATCTGCCGCCGGCACAACATGCTGATGCTTGTCTGACGGTTGAAGGAAGCCATAGCAAGCGTGTACGATGCCGGATGTGACGCAAGTGCGTTGCAAGACGACGCGGCGCCTGCACGGCGCCGCGTTTGCTATTCGCGTCGGAAAATCCGGCTGCTGGCGTGTCGCCGGTGCTGACGAGAGCCGGGATGTTCACCTCAAGTTCTTCACAAGGATTCATTCAATGAGTTCACGCAGGATCGCCGTGCGCCGTTCTGGAGTGCATGGCAAAGGCGTGTTTGCGGTCGAACCGATTGCGGCCGGCGAACGCCTGATCGAATACAAGGGCGAGCGGATCTCGTGGAAAGAAGCTTTGCGACGTCATCCGCACAATCCGAAAGAGCCGAACCATACGTTTTACTTCGCGCTGGATGGCGGGGGCGTCATCGACGGCAAGGTGGATGGCAATAGCGCGCGCTGGATCAACCACTCGTGCGCGCCGAATTGCGAAGCCGAGGAAATTGACGGGCACGTGTACGTTCACTCGCTGCGCGACATCGAGGCAGACGAAGAACTGTTCTACGACTACGGCCTCGTGATCGACGCACGTCAGACCAAGAAGTTGCAGAAGGAATACGAATGCCGCTGCGGCGCGCGCAAATGCCGTGGCACCATGCTGGCGCCGCCGGAAAAGAGTGACAAGAAGGGCAAGAAAAAGAAGAAGTGACGCGTGCATGCAGTCTTTGGGTGGCCTGCCATGGCGCGGCCATCCAAGGCGAGAAAACTACTGCGAAATAACAGATCGATCGGCGCCTGGTGCGCCGATTTTTTTGGTGCGCCGGTTCTCGGTGTCGCGGACCGCGTCGGCACGAATGAGCGGAATCCGCGCGATAAAGCGTGCTCCGCCTTCCGGTGCGTCCTCGTAATGCACGCTGCCGTGATGCAGCACCATGATGTCGTGAACAATGGCGAGGCCAAGGCCTGCGCCGCTATCGACACCGTTTTCGCTCTGGCCGTCGCCGCGGAAAAACCGCTTGAAGAGATCCGCCTGCTGGACCAGCGGCACACCCGGCCCGTTATCCTCGACGACGATCTCCGCCATCGGCACATCGCCGACGGCGTTTTGCGAGACGGTGACCGTGATACGGCCGCCGTCGAAGCGCGAGGGCGGCACATACTTCAGCGCATTGTCGAGCAGGTTGGCAATGACCTCATGCAGCAGCACCGGGTTGCCGCGCGCGATCAGCGGACGATCGTTGGCGGGGTCGTCCAGACGCTGGAAACCGAGGTCGACGTGCACACCGAGCGCACGCGGCACCCATTCGGCGCCGGTATCGAAGGCGAGCGCCGCCATGTCGACGTTGACGAAACGCGCGGCCTGCTCGCCAGGCTCGGCGCGCGCCAGCGACAGCAACTGGTTCGACAGACGCACCGCACGATCGGCGGCGGCGCGCAGTTCACGCACGGCCGCCAGCGCATGTTGCGGATCGCGGGCGATGGCCGCCTGTTCCGCATGTAATTTGACGGCGGTAAGCGGCGTGCGCAGCTGGTGGGCTGCGTCGGCGATGAACTTGCGCTGGGCGTCGAGTGCGGATTTCAGGCGGTCGAGCAGCGCGTTCAGCGCACCGGTCAGTGGACGGATTTCGACCGGCACGTAGGTTTCGTCAACCGGTTCGAGCGACGTGTGGGTCTGCCGGTTCAGCGAGTCGGCCAGATCCGTGAGGGGGTTAAGCTGCTGGTTCACCACGCGCCAGACGATCACCCAGCCAGCGAGCAGCAGCAGTAGTAACGGCATCATGATGGCCACCAGGAATTCGGCGGCGATCGCGATGCGGTGCTCGACCGGTTGCCCCACCTCGATGACGATCGGGTTGCCCGTTGGTTGATCGACGCGTACCTGCGCCACCCGCATCGTGACACCCTGATACTGCGTTTCGAACACGTAGGCGTAGTGCATGATGCGTACGCTTTTGCCCTGCAGCGGCAGTTTGGTATCGCCGGCGATTTCAGTGTCGCCGTCGCTGATCCGGTAGACCAGATGCTCGATCGGATCGGAGAACATGGCCTGGGCGAGCGGCGGCACCGTGGCTTTCGCATTCGGGCCAGCAATCTGGATTTGTCTGGAGATGGCCGTGGCGAGGTCGGCCAGCGACCGGTCGACCACGTGCTGCGTGTACTGCCACGCGAGCCAGTAAGCGATCAGGCCGCTCATCAGAGCGAGCAGGGAGAGGGGAGCGGCAAGGCGGCGCAGCAGCGTGCGACGCAGGCTATTCGCGGCCGGGTGGGGCATGGTCGAACGCGATAAAAGAGGCCGAGCGGCACGTGAGCCGCTGAAAGCCGCTGGGCAACGGCGAACCGCGCATCCTCGCGATGGATGCGCCATGCCGGCCCAGCGCCGTCAGGTCATCGGGCCGCGTCGCGGCCCTGACCTTCATGGCCATTATGCGGCCTGACGGATTTCCTGCAACAGGTAGCCGAAGCCACGCACCGTGACGATTTCGACACGGCAGTTTTCGAGCTTTTTACGCACACGGTGCACGTAGACTTCGATCGCGGTGTCGCCGAGATCGCCGCCGAAGTGCGTCAGGTGATCCTGCAGCTGCGCTTTGCTGACTACGCGGCCATGTCGCAGCAGCAGCATTTCGAGCACCGCGAATTCGCGCGGCGACAGTTCGAGCGGCTTGTCGTCGTTGAAAATGCGGCGGTCGACGCCCGACAGGCGCACGCCGCCCAACGACACTTCCGGACGCGGCATGTCGCCGTGCGGACCGCTGCGACGCATCACAGCACGGATGCGCGCTTCGAGTTCGGCCGGTTCAAACGGTTTCAGCATGTAGTCGTCGGCGCCGGAATTCAGGCCCTGGACGCGGTCGTTCAGTTCGTCGCGCGCGGTCAGCACGATTACCGGCGTATGCCGGTTGCTCTGGCGAAAACGCGAGAGCAGCGTCATGCCGTCGATGCCGGGCAAGCCCAGATCGAGGATCACGAGCTCGTGACGGTTTTGCGTGAGGGCCTGTTCGGCGAAAATGCCGTCGTGGACCATGTCGACCGTGAAGCCGGCTTGTTCGAGACTGCTTTGGATGCCGCGTGCGATGGGGCGGTCATCTTCGATCAGAAGGAGTCGCATGGGTTTCGCTCAAGTACAATGGGTTTAGGCGTTCGGGCACGCGGTTCGCCGGGGCGCCTGCTGCACAGGGTGCCTGGCGGCGTCGCCGTACCTGCGCGGCCATCGAGCGATCACGAGAGTCATGTCCGATATAACGATCCACGAACTGGAAGCCGCGATCAACTTCTGGCGCGCCCGCTCACCTTCGAGCGGCGACGAACTCGTTCTGTGCAAGGAGGCAAGCGCGCTCTCCAAGCCGTATGCGCTGATGATTGTACAGCGTCGGAACGCGCTACCACCGGAAGGTTTGGATGGGATCGCGAGGGAAGCGTGGGATTCTTACGTTCGCCTTAAGAATGGCCTGTAGAAGTGAAGGTTTGCGCACCCGAATGCCTGCAAAGCGCTTTCATCGCGCTGCAAACGCACTTTTATGCACGACATCCTTCGCACAGTGTTACTGAGCCCCTGTGGCGATCTGATCGATAAAACGGGCCAGCAAAATATCCCGTTCCGTTAGCCCATTTGCCTCATGCGTCGACAAGGTGATCTCCACCTTGTTGTAGACGTTGAACCACTCCGGGTGATGGTCCATTTCCTGGGCCTTGATCGCTACCCGCGTCATGAAACCGAATGCCTCGTTGAAATCGGCAAACTTGAGTTGTCGCTGGATCGCGTCGCGGCCGGCTAGGGCTACCCAGCCGTGCAGTTCGCCCAATTGCGTGGAACGCTCTTCGGAAGTGAGCTTGTGAATCATGAGGATGCCTCCTGATTTGCAGTGGTGCGCCTGAGCGCCGCCGTCTTGTCGGCCGTTAGCGCATCCGCCTCGGAGCGGCGTGCGTTGCGCGGACATCTGACTATTTTTTCACGGATCAAGGCTGGGTGCAGGGCGACGCGCGTTTGGGCGTGTGAAGAGATGGAGGACGTGCAGGAGAGGTATGCTGGTCGGGCTCGTTGTGACGGCTTCACGTGTCAGGCAGGCTCTGACATCGCTGTGCGCGGCGCGGCCATTGCCTGGAAAGAGCGTGAAAAAAGCATAGATTGGCTTATGTATGCAATAATCGTGCGTTAGACGATATATTGATGCGGGGAATCATCATGCTTGAACTCGATCACTTCGATCTCGCGCTACTCGAGGTTTTGCAGCGCTTTGGACGGGCGACTCATCAGCAACTCGGCGAGCAGGTGCCGCTATCGCCGTCGCAGATTGGCCGGCGGTTGCAGCGTCTCGAGCAGTTGGGCGTGGTGGAGGGCTATCGCGTGGTGCTGCGGCCCGAAAAACTGGGCCTCGGCGTGACCGCGTTTACGAGTCTGAAGCTCAAGCATCATGGCGATTCGATCGTCGAACAGTTCCAGCAGCAGATCGACATGCTGCCCGAGGTGCTTGAGTGCCACGCGGTGGTCGGCGATGCGGATTATCTGCTGCGCATTGTTGCGCCGGATCTTAACGCGCTGTCTTCGTTTGTTATGAAGAAGCTGATGCGCGTGCCGGGGGTGGACAGTGTACGCTCGAATATCGTGCTGACTACATTCAAGCGCAACGGCCCGTTGCCGTTGGGGCATCTGGCGCCGGGAGCCGCCGGCCAGGCAGGCGGCGGGCGGTGACCCGCCGGGCAGTCCCGCTGGCCGCCTGACGGACTATGCAACCTTGCGCGGCTCGCTATCCGGGCTGAGCAGATCGACATACGCGACGGCCACCAGATCCGATTCGGGCACCCCTAGCTTCGCAAACATCTCATGCGCTTCGGCGTGACCGCCTTCCTCCTCGTCGTCCTGCGCGAGGAGCACTTCCAGTTCGACAAAGTCACCTAGCCCGTCCACCCGGTCGAGGTGAATCCGCGTACGCCCGATCGTGTAGACGTGACGTTCCTTGGTGACGATGCCACGCGTGGTCAATGCCGTGGCGAGCAGCGAGTGCATGGCTTCCGGATTGGTCACGGGGCTGCGCGTGTAGTACGAAGCCTTGGGGCCGTCGCGATCGTCGCGCTGATAGAAGATCAGTTCAGCGGGCGTGCCGTCGTCGAACTGGCGCAGCTTCAGACGCCCGCGCGGCACATCATAGAAGAAGTCCTGCTGGCGGAAGATCAGCGGAGCCTCGGGCGACAGTTCGGCGGCGCGTTCGCTGAGTTGATCGAAGTGCTGGGCGCGGGCTTTGATTTCGATGTTGCGGGCCATGTCAGGCTCCTGAGGAAGGATGGATTTTCGGCGGCTTCGGGTAGGGCGGGGTGAAGCGTGCCGTGAAGGACAAACTGGAACGAACTCAAAGCAAAGGCACTGCGCGGACAACATGCGCGAACCCTGAATCTAGCAAAAAGCGCGTGACCGTGGCGTTACGTTGGCGGTGATTTGGGTGATTCATGTGATTCGCTGCCGCAGGGCCTCAAGCTGTCATGAGCCAGACTCATATCGCCCACTGCTGCTCGATGAGCTTGAGGGCGGCGGCGACGGCCGGATCGTCCTGGCGGGCGGCTAGGGTGACGAAGCTCAACTGGGTCGGCACCGTCACGCCTTCGACGATGGTGAGCGCGTGCGCATGGGCCTCGGCGATGGCGATAGCGTCACGCACGAGGGTCAGGCCGACGCCGGA
>NZ_JAMFSB010000132.1 GCF_026225065.1 Paraburkholderia sp.
AAGCGCCGAACCAAGCGGCATCGAGTTACCCATGTGTCCGACCAGCACCGGAAAACCCGCCGAGACGATCCGTCCGAAGTTGTAGCAAAAGCCCACGCCGGTACCGCGGATGCCTTGCGGATAAAGTTCGTTGAACAGCGCGCCGAGCGTGGCCGGGATGCCCGCTGCGAAGAGGCCGAGCGGGAAGCTGAGGAGCAGCATCGCGGTGTCGCCCATTGGCAGGAAGACATAGAGGTTGACCGTCGCGACGCAGCATACGGCGAACAGGATCACGTTGAGCCTGCGGCCGATCCGGTCCTGAAGCCACGCGCTCACGAAACAGCCGCAGATGAACGCCGTAATGACGACGGCGAGATACCCCCCCGTGCCGAGCACGGACAGGTGCCGCTCCGTCTTGAGGTATGTGGGTAGCCAGGTTGTGATCGCGTGATAGCCGCCGTGCGCGCCAACGCCGATGAGTGCGCCCACGATCGTTGTACGGATCACTGACCGGTCGAAGATGCTGCTTGCCGCGGGCAGCGCCTGCCTGGCCGACCCCGCACTTAGGGCGGCCCGTGGCGGCTCGACCACGTTACGGCGCAGATAGAGCACGAGCCCCGCTGGAATCACCCCGATACCGAACAGCAACCGCCACGCCCACTCCGGCGACACAAATGAGAACACCAGCATGTAAAGAAGCACGGCGCCTGCCCAGCCGAAACCCCACGCGCTTTGCACGATGCCCATTGCCTTGCCACGATGTTCCGCGCGAATGGTCTCGCTCAAGAGCACCGCGCCCGCGGTCCATTCGCCGCCAAACCCCACGCCCTGCAGAGCCTTGAGCGCAAGCAACTGTTCGAAGTTCTGCGCGAAGGCGCTGAGGAACGTGAAGAGCGAGAACCAGACCACGGTGATCTGCAGCGCGCGCACGCGGCCATAGCGGTCCGACAACATGCCCGCGAGCAGTCCACCCAACGCACCGGCAACGAGCGTTGCGCCGCCGATCAACCCCGCTTGGCCCTTGCCGATACCCCAGGTCACGAGCAAGGTCGGGATCACCAGGCTGAACAACTGCGTGTCCACGCCGTCGAGAGCCCAGCCGGCGAAGCAGCTCCACAGGGTGCGTTTTTCCGTCGCCGATATGTCGCGGTACCAGTTCACTTGTTGTCTCCAGACTGTATTTTTTGGGACGAAGTCGCTCACTCATGCGTCTCATCCATGGAGGCATTTTAGGGACCACTGGGATAAAGATATATGATGCAAATGATCATTTTTCATATCGTTTTAATATGGATACGCGAAACCTGAAGTACTTCCTCGCCGTCGCCGATGCCGGCAGCGTCACCCGCGCCGCCGACCGTCTGAACATCGCGCAGCCCGCGCTGAGCCAGGCGCTTACGCGCATGGAGAAGGAACTGGGCGTCAAGCTTTTCAGCCGGACGCGGCGTGGCGCGGACCTGACTGCGGCCGGGCTGGCGATCGTGGAGGACGTGCGGATGAGCGTCGCGAGAATCGATGCCGCCTCGCACCGCGCTCGCGAGATCGGCGCGCACCGCGCTGGGCGGCTGACCGTGGGATTCGCGTCGGCGGCGCTGTTCGAGGTGCTGCCGCGAGCGATTGCGGCGCTGCGCGCG
>NZ_JAMFSB010000133.1 GCF_026225065.1 Paraburkholderia sp.
ATAGCGCCGTCTGATACACCCCATGCTGGGTGCGCGAACCGCGCAGCAATGGCTCGTAGTAACCGGTCACGAGACCATCGAGCGTGCCGTCGGTATTCGAGAACTGGAACGGAGTGAAATAGGCTTCAAAGAAAGCACGGGCGCTCGTCAGATCCAGATCGTCGATTTGCGCCGCCGCCGAGCAGGCGCGTTGCCAGTTCGGCAGACGGGCGAGCCGCAAGCAGTTCTGCCGCAGCGCGGCCGTCGCTCCGATCAGCGAGTCATCCTGCCAGCCCGGCACCTGCTGCCACGCAACCTGCGTGAGCCGTGCCGCGGCGACCTGACCAGGCACAAACGCCGCGCCGGTCGGCGGCCCGGAAGGACGAACCGCACCGCCGCCTCCGCACGAAGCCACCATCACCGCGACAGAAAGCGCCCCCAGCCAGCCGCCGACCGCGCGGACAACGCCGCCAAAACCCCTACAATGTTCGTACTTGATGGAAACCGCCATGTCTGATCTGTTCGACGAATACCCGATGCTCATGCTCGTACCGGAATTGCTGATAGCGCTCTTCCTGGTCGTCTTCATCGTTGTCTATATGTCGTCCGGCAAGAAGAAAGCGAACCGCGACAAACAACGCTAGCGCTGTTTAAAGACCGCGTGCGGCGCCGCCGGTTCAATGCAACGTGCGCGGCATGCGCAGGACGAATTCCGGCACCGGCGCTTCGAAGCGCTCCCCGTCTTCAGCGACGCAGAAATACTCCCCGCGCATCGTGCCGACGGGCGTCGCAATCACCGCCCAACTCGTATATTCGAATTGCTCGCCCGGCTTGAGCAGCGGCTGGTGGCCGACCACGCCCAGTCCCTTCACCTCCTGCTCGTGCTTGTCGCTATCGGTAATCACCCAATGGCGTGCAATCAGTTGTGCCGGCACCTGACCGCTGTTGCGGATAGTCAGCGTGTAGGCGAACGCATACTGACGGCGCTCAGGGTCCGACTCGTCGGGCAGGTACTGGACCTGCGCCGCCACGCTGAATTCGTACTGGCTCATCCTGATTCCGGTCTGGTGAAACGATGTCGTGAAAGGCTGCGAGAGGCTCGGGCGCCCATGCTGTCAGGCGCGCCGGTAAAGGCGTCATTATTGTCCCGCATTCTGCTTTATGCACGGGATGCCCGCAACCCGGCCATCCCGTCCGGACACGGCCCGGAAACCCACAAGGCGGTAAAATGGGTTTTTCCGCCTACCGCCCGCCCCCGCCATGACGCAATTTCGCATCTCCCCCAGCATTCTGTCGGCCGACTTCTCGCGGCTCGGCGAAGAAGTCCGCAGTGTCGTCGCCGCCGGCGCCGACTGGATCCACTTCGACGTAATGGACAACCATTACGTGCCGAATCTGACCATTGGCCCGCTCGTCTGCGAGGCGCTCCGTCCGCACTGCGACGTGCCGATCGACGTGCATCTGATGGTGCGCCCTGTCGACCGGATCGCGCCGGACTTCGCCAAAGCCGGTGCCAACGTGATCAGCTTTCACCCTGAAGGCTCGGACCACATCGACCGCACGCTGTCGCTGATCCGCGATCACGGCTGCAAGGCCGGTCTCGTGTTCAATCCGGCCACGTCGTTGAGCCACCTCGATTACGTCATGGACAAGGTCGATCTGGTGCTGATCATGTCGGTGAATCCGGGGTTCGGCGGCCAGTCGTTCATTCCCGAAGCGCTCGTCAAGCTGCGCGAAGCCCGCAAGCGCATCGACGCGTACAAGGAAAAAACCGGCCGCGAGATTCATCTCGAAGTGGACGGCGGCGTGAAGGTCGACAACATCGCCGCGATTGCCGCAGCGGGCGCGGACACCTTCGTGGCTGGCTCGGCCATCTTCGGCCACCACGACTACAAGACGATCATCGCCGAGATGCGCGCCGAACTGGCGAAAGTCGAGCAACGCGCATGACGGCAAGCGCAACGCCGCAGTTTCCCGCGCCGGTGTTCGGCGGGCCGCGCATTCTCGCGGCGATCATCGACCTGGACGGCACGATGGTCGACACCGCCGACGACTTCACCGCAGGTCTGAACGGCATGCTCGCCCAGCTCGATGCGGCTGAAACCTCGCGCGAGGAAGTAGTGGGCTATGTCGGCAAGGGCTCCGAGCATCTGATCCGCAGCGTGCTCGCGCCGCGCTTCGAGGCAGTCCAGGCGCAGAACCGTTTCGACGAGGCGCTCGCGATCTACCAGGAAGAGTATGCACGGATCAACGGCCACCATACGCGGCTGTACCCGGACGTCGAGGCCGGCCTGAAAGCCATGCGCGACGCCGGCCTCAAACTCGCATGCGTCACGAACAAGCCGCACCGCTTCGCGTTAGAACTCCTGGAGCAATACGGGCTCGCCGGCTATTTCAGCATCGTGCTCGGCGGCGACAGTCTGTCGAAAAAGAAGCCGGATCCGCTGCCGATGCTCACCGCCTGCGCGCAATTGCAGGTCGAGCCCGAAGCGACAGTAGCGATCGGCGACTCCGAAAACGACGCGCTGGCCGGCCGTGCAGCGGGTATGGCGACGCTGACCGTGCCCTACGGCTACAACCATGGCCAGGCTATACAAACAATAAAATCGGATGGTATAGTTG
>NZ_JAMFSB010000010.1 GCF_026225065.1 Paraburkholderia sp.
CGCCGTCGCCGCTGCATCGCGACGTGCGGAATACGACCATGGAAATGCTTTACGCCCAGTTCATCCAATACAAGCGCGAAGCGTAGCGAACACTCAACTGGAGGAGACAATGGGCGAAGCCACGAAGACGGGCGAACCGGGACACAAGGCTGATTACTCGGCGTTTGAAGGCACGCGTCCGGTCAACGAACGGCAACGTTTCGATGGCGACGCACTCGGTGCGTGGCTCGCGCAGCACGTCGACGGATTTGCCGGGCCGCTCACGGTCGAGCAGTTCGCCGGCGGCCAGTCGAATCCCACCTTCAAGCTGATCACGCCGTCGCGTACCTATGTGATGCGCGCGAAGCCAGGGCCCTCGGCGAAACTGCTGCCGTCCGCGCATGCGGTCGAACGTGAGTACCGCGTCATGCACGCGCTCGCCGGCATGGACGTGCCGGTCGCGCAGATGCTCGCGCTGTGCGAAGACGAAAGCGTGATCGGCCGCGCCTTCTATGTGATGGAGTTCGTCGAAGGCCGTGTGCTGTGGGATCAGTCGCTGCCCGGCATGACGCCCGCTGAGCGTAGCGTTATCTACGACGAGATGAACCGCGTGATCGCGGCACTGCATAGCGTCGATGTCGCCGCGGTCGGCCTCGCCGACTACGGCAAGCCCGGCAACTACTTCGCACGGCAGATCGGCCGATGGAGCAAGCAGTACCTCGCTTCCGAAACCGAGCCGATCGAAGCCATGACGCGCCTGATCGACTGGCTGCCGCAGCATATGCCGGAGGAGACCGGTGCGCGCGTCTCGATCGTGCATGGCGACTACCGGCTCGACAATCTCATCTTCCATCCGCACGAGCCGCGTGTGCTCGCCGTGCTCGACTGGGAACTGTCGACGCTCGGCGATCCGCTCGCCGACTTCGCTTATCACTGCATGGCATGGCACGTCGACCCAGCGCAGTTCCGCGGTATTGCGCGACTCGACTGGGCCGCGCTCGGCATCCCCGACGAAGCACAGTACGTGCAACGCTATTGCGAACGTACCGGCTTCGAGATTCACGGCGACTGGAATTTCTATCTGGCCTACAACATGTTCCGGATTGCCGCGATCCTGCAAGGCATCATGAAACGCGTCGTCGACGGCACCGCGGCGAGCGCACAAGCGCTCGATGCAGGCCGGCGCGCAAGGCCCATGGCGGAACTCGCCTGGCGCTACGCGCAGAAAGTGCGCTAACCGACACCCCCGTCATCCGCGAGGTCTTACATGAATTTCGATTACACCCCGAAGGTTCAGGCACTGCGCGAGAAACTGCTCGCCTTCTTCGACGAACACATTTACCCGAACGAGCGCGCCTTCTCCGCCGAGATAGCGCGCAACCGCGCCGACGGCAACGCCTGGGTGCCGACAGAACTGATCGAGCAACTGAAGCAGACAGCACGTGATGCTGGTTTATGGAATCTGTTCCTGCCCAACTCGGAACGCGGCGCGGGCCTAACGAACCTGGAATACGCGCCGCTGTGCGAAATCATGGGCCGCGTGCCCTGGGCGCCGGAGGTGTTCAACTGCAATGCGCCCGACACCGGCAATATGGAAACCATCGAGCGCTACGGCAGCCCGGACAACAAGCGCCAATGGCTCGAACCGCTGTTGCAAGGCCAGATCCGTTCCGCGTTCCTGATGACGGAGCCGGAGGTGGCCTCGTCCGACGCGACCAACATCCAGACGAGCATCGTGCGCGATGGCGATGACTATGTGATCAACGGCCACAAGTGGTGGTCGTCGGGCGCGGGCGATCCGCGCTGCAAGGTGTATATCGTGATGGGCAAGACGGATCCGGACGCACCGCGCCATCAGCAGCAATCGATGATCCTCGTCCCCTCCGACGCCACCGGTGTCACGGTGCATCGTCCGTTGACCGTGTTCGGCTATGACGATGCGCCGCACGGTCACATGGAGATCACGCTCGAGAACGTGCGCGTGCCCGCGTCGAACATGCTGCTCGGCGAAGGACGCGGCTTCGAGATCGCGCAAGGGCGGCTCGGACCGGGGCGGATTCACCATTGCATGCGGCTCATTGGCCTCGCGGAACGCGCGCTTGAGCTGATGGCGAAGCGCTCGCTGCAACGCGTCGCGTTCGGCAAGCCGGTCGCGGCGCAAGGCGTCACGCAGGAGCGCATTGCAGAGGCTCGCTGCATGATCGAACAGGCACGACTGCTAACGCTCAAAACCGCTTACATGATGGACACAGTCGGCAACAAGGGCGCG
>NZ_JAMFSB010000134.1 GCF_026225065.1 Paraburkholderia sp.
AGCGCACCAACACGGTATTCGGCGTCGGCGATCGCAACGCCGACTGGATGCTGATCGGCGAAGCCCCTGGCGAAAACGAGGATCGCCAGGGCGAGCCGTTCGTCGGCCAGGCCGGCAAGCTGCTCGATAACATGCTGCGTTCGCTGACGCTCGCGCGCGACACCAACGTCTACATTGCCAACGTGATCAAATGCCGGCCACCGGGCAACCGCAATCCCGAGCCGGACGAGGTCGTGCGTTGCGAGCCGTATCTGCAACGCCAGGTCGCGCTCGTCAAGCCGAAGCTGATTATTGCGCTCGGCCGTTTCGCGGCGCAGAGCCTTTTGAAGACCGATGCGAGCATTTCGTCGCTGCGCGGCCGCGTGCATGCCTATGAGGGCGTGCCGGTCATCGTGAGCTATCACCCGGCGTATCTGCTGCGCAGCCTGCCCGATAAGGCGAAGGCGTGGGCGGATCTGTGCCTCGCCCGCGACACGTGGCTCAAGGCGGCCGAAACGACTGCCAAAACAACGGCCGGCTGATGAACGCGACCCGGCCGGCCGCGCTTCCGGCCACTGTGCCTGCGGCACGGTGGGATGCGCTGCGTCAGCCGGTCGTGCGCGATCTCGCCTGGCTGCTGTTCAGCGCAGATCTGTTGCGCGCGCAACCACCAGTAGGGATGCTTGCCAGCGCATTCGAAACCTCCGACGAGCTCGCTGCCACCATCGGGTGGTTGCAGGCTCTCGATGCCGATGCCGGAGAGTTGCAACGCGACATCGCAGCGGCCCGCGTCACACGTCTTGGCCGTTACGCGGAGTGCCTGCTCGCGTGGTTTCTGCAGCATGGTCCCACCGCGCATCTCATCGCGGCGAACGTACCCCTGCGGCGCGCCGGTTTGACCTTGGGTGAGTGTGACTTTCTGGTGCAGACGCAAGCAGGTTGGCGTTTGCATTGGGAACTGGCGGTCAAGTGCTATCTGCACGCCGGAGACGGGCGCGCGCAACTGGCGGATTACGTCGGCCCGAATCTGCAGGACCGCTTCGATCTGAAACTGAGCCACCTGCTCGATCATCAGTTGCCGCTCAGCGCACGCGCCGAGTTCGTCTCACTAGGGTACGCGGGACCGTGGGAACCGCAGATGTTCATCAAGGGCTGGCTGTTCTACCCGCAAGAGCAAGGGCAGGGACAGAACGAGGCGGGCAACGATCCCGTGGAAATCGACCCAGCCCACGCACGCGGCTGGTGGACGACGCGCGTGGATTGGCCGGTTTTTGCGGCCGGGCATGCGCAGGCGTGGCGGGTTTTGCCGCGGCTAGAGTGGCTCGCGCCGCGCAGGCACGAGCCGGGGGCAGCCGAAGCGGAAGGCATTGAGTTTGTCGATGCAGTCGCCCTGAGCGAGCGCGTGGCGCATCAAAACGGCCCGACCATGGTCGCGGCCTTCTGGATCGACGATGCGGGCCGTTGGGTCGAGCGCTCACGCGGTTTTATCGTGCCGGACGACTGGCCGCAGAAAGCGCAGGCATTCGCGCGACAGTGAGCCTCAGCGGGTGCCGATTGCTGCGACACACCAACCCAACTCACCACCAACGATAAAAATGATGCACCGGCCCGACGCCCTGGCCGACGTCGAGTTGATCGCTGGCCTCAAGCGCGCCGGTCAGATACGCCTTGGCATCCGCTACGGCACTCGCGAGGTCGTCGCGCTGCGGAATCAGTGCCTCAATCGACGATGACAGCGTGCAGCCGGTGCCATGCGTGTTCGTCACCGGCACGCGTCGCGCGCCGAGGCGCAGCGTGCCCGATTCCTCCACGAGCCAGTCGGGACTGTCGTCGGCTGTGAGATGGCCGCCCTTCATCAGCACCGCGCGTGCGCCGAGCGCCCGCAACGCTTCGCCTTGCTCGATCATGCCTGCTTCGTCTGTTGCGGCGGTAAGGCCCAGTAAGGCAGCCGCTTCCGGCAGGTTCGGCGTCAGCAAGTCGGCCAGCGGCAGTAACTCGTCGCGCACCACGGCCACCGCATCAGGCAACAGCAGCGCGTGATTGCTCTTGGAGATCATCACCGTGTCGAGCACGACGTGCTTCGGCCGATGGCGCCGTAGTGCCTCGGCCACGGCTCGCGCGATCTGCGCGTTCGCCAGCATACCGATCTTCACCGCGTCGATACGGATATCGTCGAAGACCGCGTCGAGTTGCGCGGTGACAAACGCTGGCTCGGGCGTATGAATTGCCGTCACGCCGCGCGTGTTCTGCGCCGTCAGCGCGGTAATCACGCTCGCGCCGTAGGCACCGAGCGCCGAAAAAGCCTTGAGGTCGGCCTGAATGCCGGCGCCGCCGCCGGAATCGGAGCCGGCGATCGTCAGGACGTTGGGAATCCGTTGAGTCATGGAAGTGCTGCTGTGTCAGTGTTTCACTTCGCCGATCAGCGCGACCGAATCGAACGCGCGCTGGTTCGCCTGGTGACGCCGCATCACAAACCACATCATCACGCACACGAAGGTGCCGAACAGCACGATGACCGCCGAGACCGGCACGTCGAGCCATACCAGCACCGCGTACAGGCACAGCATCACGAGCACTGAGAGGTTCTCGTTGAAGTTCTGCACGGCGATCGAGTGACCCGCGGAAAGCAGCACGTGGCCGCGATGCTGCAGCAGCGCATTCATCGGTACGACGAAAAATCCCGACAGGCCGCCGACGATCATCAGGAAGATATACGCGAGGATCAGATAGCCCGACACATGCATATGGCCGAAGTAAAAGCCCCAATGCGCGGGAAACAGGTTGCGCGTATAGAAGGCCATCAGCATCACGGCGAGGCCCATCATGATGCCGACCGGCAGTACCGAAAGGGACTTCTTGAGCGGCACGCGCGAGGCCGCCAAGATCGCGCCCACCGCTACGCCGACTGCCACCACCGCCTGCAGGATCGCGCCTTCGGATAGTGACATGCCTAGCGACACTTCCGCCCACTTCAGCACGATGAACTGCAGCGTCGCGCCGGCACCCCAGAACAGCGTTGTGACCGCGAGCGAGATCTGCCCCAGCTTGTCGTGCCAGAGAATCAGGAAGCAGTCCGCAAAATCGGTAACGAGCTTGATCGGGCCGCGTTCCTGTTTCGGATAGCGCGCACCGGTGTCGGGAATGCGCAGGTTGAACAGTGCGGCGATGACGTAGATCGCCATGACCACCAGCATGGCCGCTTCGGCCGGCGTGTTGACGGTCGGAATGTGGTGCTTGAGGATGTGCGAGGCGATATGCGGGCTGATCAACGCACCGCCCAATACGGTGCCGAGAATGATCGAGCCGACCGTGGTGCCTTCAATCCACCCGTTGGCGGCGACGAGGCGGTCAGGCGGCAGCAGTTCGGTGAGGATGCCGTATTTGGCGGGCGAATAGGCCGCTGCCCCAAAGCCGACGATACCGTACGCAATCAATGGATGCGCGCCGATCAGCATGGTGAAGCAGCCGACCACCTTGATGGTGTTGGTGACGAACATGACGCGCCCTTTCGGACGCGAGTCGGCGAAGGCGCCGACGAAGGCAGCGAGGACGACGTACGACAGCACAAAGAACAGCTTGAGCAGCGGCGTCATCCAGTTTGGGGCGTGAAGATCTTTCAGCAGTGCAATTGCAGCGATCAGAAGCGCATTGTCGGCCAGCGACGAAAAAAACTGCGCGGCCATGATGGTGTAAAAACCTTTTTTCATCTGATGCGATGCTGTCCTCGCTGCGGTCTGTCCGCCCCGGCCGTGTGCAAGGCGTCCGGGCTTATGCCGTTCGAAATGGGTTGTGCGCACGGCTTTATATCACGAAAATAGCTGGATTCAGACTAGCAGAATCCTTGATCGCACCGCCCAGCGGGCTCCTGAGCGCTGAAAACGCACTGTAAGCTCCTGATTCGCAAGCGTCTTTACGAAAACATCCCATGCCGCGCCCCCTCTCAGCCACGATTCACACCGCAGCGCTCGCCAATAACCTCGCCGTCGTCCGCCGTTATGCCCCGAATTCGAAAATCTGGGCTGTCGTCAAAGCCAATGCTTACGGACATGGCCTCGCAAGAGCCTTTCCTGGCTTACGCGCAACGGACGGCTTTGGATTGCTCGACCTCGAAGAAGCCGTGAAGTTGCGTGAATTGGGCTGGGCCGGGCCAATTCTTTTGCTTGAAGGCTTTTTTCGCCCCACCGATATCGATGTGATCGACCGTTACAGCCTCAGCACGGCGCTGCATTCGGACGAACAGTTACGCATGCTGGAAATGGCGCGTCTGTCAAAACCGGTCAATATCCAGTTGAAGATGAATAGCGGCATGAATCGCCTCGGCTACACGCCGGAGCGCTTCCGGGCGGCGTGGGAGCGGGCGCGCGCGTGCCAGGGCGTGGGTCAGATCACGCTGATGACGCATTTCTCGGATGCCGACAGCGACCGCGGCGTCGCCCACCAGATGGAAACGTTCGAGCGCGGCGCGCAAGGCATTGCGGGGGCGCGCAGCCTTGCCAATTCGGCGGCCACGCTGTGGCACCCGTCGTCGCATTTCGACTGGGTGCGCCCGGGCATCATCCTGTACGGTGCATCGCCGTCGGGGTATACCGGGGCGATCGAGGGTACCGGCCTGCAGCCTGCCATGACGCTCGCCTCGGAGCTGATCGCGGTGCAGAACGTCGCCGAGGGCCAGACCGTCGGCTACGGCTCGATTTTCAAGGCGCGTGGCCCGATGCGTATCGGCGTGGTGGCGTGCGGTTATGCGGACGGCTATCCGCGGGTTGCGCCGGACGGCACGCCGGTGATCGTCGATGGGATACGGACACGGGTCGTCGGCCGGGTGTCCATGGATATGCTCACGGTCGATCTGACGCCGTGCCCGACGGCCGGTGTCGGTTCGCGCGTCGAGTTGTGGGGCAACGCACTGCCGATCGACGACGTCGCCAAGGCGTGCGGCACCATTGGCTACGAGCTGATGTGCGCGGTGGCGCCGCGCGTGCCGGTGCGGGCGGAATAGGCGGCGCGCCCGGCGGCTCATTTGGGTGGCTTGCTCAGGTGACCTGGTTAGGCCGCCAATTTACGTAGCTCACTTTCGTACGTCACTCAGACGGTTCGATCTCGTCCGGCACAACCGGACGTCACATTAGACAAACAAGTAAGGCGAAGGGCGCGTGGCTAAACCGAAGACGATGTACACCTGCACCGAATGTGGCGGGCAGGCGCCCAAGTGGCAGGGCCAGTGCCCGGCATGTCATGCATGGAATACGCTGGTGGAGACGGTGGCCGAGTCGCCGTCCGCGCACCGTTTCCAGTCGCTCGCCAAAAGCGCGCCGGTGCAGCGCCTCGCGGATATCGAGGCTTCGGACGTACCGCGTTTTTCGACCGGCGTCAGCGAATTCGACCGCGTGCTGGGCGGCGGCCTGGTGCCGGGCGGAGTGGTGCTGATCGGCGGCGATCCGGGGATCGGCAAATCGACTTTGTTGCTGCAGTCGCTCGGGGAAATCGCCCACGAGCGGCGCGCGCTTTATATCAGCGGCGAGGAATCGGCTGCACAGATTGCGTTGCGGGCGCAACGGCTCTCGCTGCTCGATCCCGGCTCCAAAGCAAGCGAACTCAGGCTGCTCGCCGAGATCCAGCTCGAAAAAATCCAGGCGACGATCGAAAGCGAGCGGCCCGACGTCGCCGTGATCGATTCGATCCAGACGGTCTACTCCGAGGCGCTCACCTCGGCGCCCGGCTCGGTCGCGCAGGTGCGCGAATGCGCGGCGCAATTGACGCGGATTGCCAAGCAATCCGGCACGGCGATCATCATGGTCGGCCACGTGACCAAGGAAGGTAATCTGGCGGGCCCGCGGGTGCTTGAGCATATCGTCGATACCGTGCTGTATTTCGAGGGCGATACGCATTCGTCGTTTCGCCTCGTGCGCGCATTCAAGAACCGCTTCGGCGCGGTCAACGAACTGGGCGTGTTCGCCATGACCGAGCGTGGACTGCGCGGCGTGGCGAATCCCTCGGCGTTGTTCCTATCGCACCATGAGCAGGCCGTGCCGGGCTCGTGCGTGCTGGTGACGCAGGAAGGCTCGCGGCCGCTGCTCGTCGAAGTGCAGGCGCTGGTGGATGCGGCCAACGTGCCAAATCCGCGCCGCCTCGCGGTGGGGCTTGAGCAGAACCGTCTGGCGATGCTGCTGGCGGTGCTGCATCGGCACGCCGGGATTGCCTGCTTCGATCAGGACGTCTTTCTAAATGCCGTGGGCGGCGTCAAGATCACCGAGCCGGCGGCCGACCTCGCCGTGCTGCTGGCGATCCACTCGTCGATGCGTAACAAACCGCTGCCCAAGGGTTTGATCGTGTTCGGCGAAGTAGGGCTCGCCGGAGAGATCCGGCCCTCGCCGCGTGGCCAGGACCGCCTCAAGGAAGCCGCCAAGCTGGGCTTCTCGATCGCGTTGATTCCTAAGGCGAATGCGCCGAAACAGCCGATCGACGGCTTACAGGTTATTGCGGTAGACCGGCTTGAACAGGCCATCGACCGCATCAGAACACTAGAGTAGGCGTCGTTTGCGGAGCATTTTTGTAGCAGGCGCCGCGTAATGCTCCGTAAATAACCGGGTATTGGATGTAACCCACGCAACACTCGTATTCCCTAAGCTGGTCAAGTCTGCCATCCCTCTTGAGCGGAAAAGGATCGCGCCTTGAAACAGTCCCACGAAACAGTGCCCGAGCGTCCCATGCAGGTCCGCGGCTGCCGCGTGTCCGCACCTATCCGCCAGCCTTGGGGCGGCGCGTGCCGGATCGTCGAGTGGATCGACACCACCGGCCAGATTTCGCGCCGCGTCGTGGCCGAAAACGTCACCGCAGATGAAGTGCGCGCCACCATCGACCGTCACGTCGAAGGACGCAAATACATGCTGCACGACGACGAACGGGCCCCGCGCCAGACTTTGCCGCGGCGCTAAACGCGGCG
>NZ_JAMFSB010000135.1 GCF_026225065.1 Paraburkholderia sp.
GCAAGCCGCCGCGTGGCGTCAAACCAGCAACCAGGGCACGCCGGCGCGTGGGTCACCGAAGGTGAACGCGCCCGGCCGCGGGCACTGGCTGCATGAAGAGCGTACATATCTCAACAAAGACAGGAGCGATGGCAGTGGCTGAACACAAGACTGGCGGCGCGTCGGCAGTGGGCCTGGCGACGGTGGCCGCCGACGGCACCATCCTGGATAGCTGGTTTCCCGAGCCCGAACTGGCGGAGGGGCCGCTGGCGGGCGGCACGGTGCGTCTGTCGCACGAGGAAGTGTCGCGGGCGATCGGCGACGCCGCCGCGAACTGCGTTGGCCCCGACGAGCGTCGCGGCGTCGAGGTGGTCGGCGTGCGCACGGCGATTGCCTCGCTCGCCGAGCCGCCGCTCGATGCGCACGACGTCTATCTGCGCCTGCATCTGCTCAGCCTCAGGCTGATCCGGCCGCATGACGCCAATCTCAGCGGTCTGTTCGGATTGCTTGCCAACGTCGCATGGACCTCGTTTGGTCCCTGCACGGTGGAGTCGATCGCACAGGTGCGTCTGAAGGCGCGGGCCGCGCGCACCACGTTCGAGGTCACCGGGATCGACAAATTCCCGCGCATGACCGACTACGTGGTGCCCGCTGGTGTGCGCATCGCCAATGTGGACCGGGTCAGGCTCGGCGCCTATCTCGCCCCGGGCACCACGGTCATGCATGAAGGCTTCTGCAATTTCAATGCGGGCACCCTTGGCGCGTCTATGGTCGAAGGCCGCATCAGCTCAGGGGTGGTGGTCGACGACCACAGCGATATCGGTGGCGGCGCGTCGATCATGGGCACGCTCTCGGGCGGCGGCACGCAGGTCGTATCGGTGGGCAAGCGCTGCCTGCTGGGCGCCAATGCGGGTATCGGCATTTCGCTTGGCGACGACTGCGTGGTCGAAGCCGGCTGCTACATCACGGCGGGCACCCGGGTCAGCTTGCCGGACGGCGCGGTGGTCAAGGCGGCTAAGCTGTCGGGGCAACCCGGATGGCTGTTTCGCCGCAATTCGCAGAGCGGCGCGGTCGAGGCCATCTCGCGCACCAAGACGTGGGGACAACTGAATCCGGACTTGCACACGCATAACTAGGCAACCACAGCCGATACGGCTCTGCCGACGGTTTACGTCACTGTCCCTGGCGTAAACCCCAGTGCGCTAGCGGTTCCATCCTGCCGATGTCGGGTTAGGGGGCTCGATTATGACTTGCCAGGTGACACCAGGTGACAGGGTTGGAGCAGAGTCTGACAGCGCCCGCTATTCGACGGGGCTGGCGGAGCGCCTGCTCGCGTCCGAGCGCAGCGTATTGCGGCTGATCACGCGCAACACGCCGCTGCCCGAATTGCTCGACGAAGTGTGCCGCCGCGCGGAGGCCTTGCTCGGCGAGGACGCGTCCTGCACGATCCTGCTGCTCGATGCCGATGGCATCCACACGCGTTCCGGCGGTGCACCGTCGTTGCCGAAGGCATATACCGAGGCGCTGAACGGGGTCGCCATCGGCCCGCAGGTGGGTTCGTGCGGCACCGCCATGTTTCTGCGGCGCCTGGTGGTGGTCGAGGACATCGAGACCGATCCGCTGTGGGTGGACTACAAGCAGCTCGCCTTGCCGCACGGTTTGCGTTCGTGCTGGTCGATTCCGTTCGAAAACGACGCGGGCGAGGTGCTGGGCGCGTTTGCCGTCTACTACCGCACGTCGCGCCGGCCGGTCGCCGACGAGGAGGCCATGCTGCGCGATATCGGCCGCAGCGTCGGCCTCGCCGTGCATCAGGACACAATGGCGCGACGCTTGGCGCAAAGCGAGGAGCATCACCGTCTTGTCGTCAATCACCTGAACGAAGGCATCGTCGTGCAGACGCGCGACGGGGTGGTGCTCGCCTGCAATCCGAGCGCGCTGCGCATGCTGCACGCGGGAAGCGAGCTGATTGGCCAGGACATCCAGACGGTCATGCGGCGCAGCTTCCATGAGGACGGCACGCCGATCGCCCAGGCCGAGCGCCCGACGGTGCGCGTGCTGGCAAGTGGCAAACCGATACTGGGCCAGACGCTCGGTGTCGAGCTCGCGGATGACGAGATCATCTGGATCACGGTGAACGTGGTGCCGATCGTGAAGCCCGGCGAGCGCGAGCTGGGCTCGGTGCTGATCTCGTTTACCGATATCGGCCCGGTGCGCAAAGCGCAGCAGCAGCTCAAATACCTGGCGACGCGCGATTCGCTCACGGGTCTCTATAACCGTGCCTATCTGGCCGACCGGATGCGCGACCTGTTCGAGCCGGCGGGACTGGACACGGAGCTGGCGCGCGTCGCGGTGCTGTTCGTCGACCTTGACGGCTTCAATAAGGTCAACGACACGGCGGGCCACGAAGCGGGCGACACACTGCTGTGCAGCGTCGCGCATCGTCTGGCGTCCTGCGTCAAGGAACAGGACACGCTGGCGCGGGTGGGCGGCGACGAGTTCGTGATTGTCGTGAGCTCGTATGAGGACACTGAGACGCTGATCGCATTCGCGCGCCGCATCCTTGAAACAGTGGCCGTGCCGTTCGCGGTGGCGGGCAACGAATACTACCTGGGCGCGTCGATCGGCATTAGTCTCTTCCCCGAAGACGGCCAGGATGTGCCGACGCTGATGCGCAACGCCGATTCGGCGATGTATTCGGCCAAGCAGCGCGGCCGCAACAATTTCCAGTTCTTTACCGCTGATCTGAACAAGCACCTGCAACGGCGTTTTGCGATCGAGCAGTTGCTGCGCCGCGCGCTTGCGGCGGGCGAGCTGAGTCTGGTGTACCAGCCGATCGTCGATAGCCGCAACGGCCGCACGGTCGGCGCGGAAGCGCTGCTACGCTGGTACAACCGCGAACTGGGCGACGTGTCGCCGGTGGAGTTCATTCCGGTCGCGGAGGATACCGGGCTGATCGTCGCGATCGGCAACTGGGTGCTCGAACATGCGTGCGAGCAAGTGGCGCAGTGGCGGCGCACCCTCGCGCCGGATCTCGTGATTGCCGTGAACCTGTCGCCACGCCAGGTGAGCGAGGGCCTCGCGGAGCGCATCGAACGCTGTCTCGCGCGCTGTGGCCTCGGGCCCGATGCGCTGGAGCTGGAGATTACCGAGCGCCTGCTGATGAACGACAGCGAAACGGTGCTGCCAATCCTCACCGCGCTCAGCAATATGGGCGTGAAGATCTCCGTCGACGACTTCGGCACCGGCTATTCGTCACTGTCGTATCTGAAGCGTTTCCCGTTGCACAACCTCAAGATCGACCGTTCGTTTGTCGCGGGCCTGCCGGACCATCGCGATTCGATTGCGATTACCCAGGCCGTGGTGGCGATGGCGCATTCGCTCGGCATGGACGTGACGGCCGAAGGGGTGGAGACCACCGCACAGTCGTCGTTCCTGCGCTCGATCGATTGCGACAAGCAGCAAGGCTATCTGTTCAGCCGGCCGATGGCTGCAGGTGCCTATGCGCGCAGCCTGACGGACACACGCAGGCTGGCCGGTGGGGCGAGCGCACAGCAGCAGGCGGAATGAGCGGTTGTCGGAGGACTGCGTAGCACCGCGGCGGCGATGCGTTGGCGGTTCGTTGCCGCTTAGTTACCTGTTACCTGCCGGTTCGTCTAAAGTCATGCATTCCTTCCATCTCTCCCCAAGAGGCGACGAATGCTATTGATTGGCGTGCTGGACTCTCCATATGTGCGTCGCGTCGCGATTTCGCTGGCCGTGCTTGGCCTGCCGTTCGAGCATCGCCACGTGTCGGTGTTTCGTCACTTCGACGAGTTTGCGCAGCTCAATCCGATTGTAAAAGCACCGACCCTCTTCGAAGACGACGGCACCATGCTGATCGATTCGACGCTGATTCTCGATCACATCGACCACAAGGTTGCGCCCGCGTGCCGTCTGATGCCTGAGGAGCCGGGCGCGCGGTTGCACGCGCTGAGCGTGATCGGGCTCGCGCTCGCCGCCACCGAAAAGGCGATGCAGGAGGTGTACGAGCGCCAGCTGCGGCCCGAGTCATTGCAGCACGCTCCGTGGATCGAGCGGGTGCAGACGCAGATGCACGCCGCATATGGCCTGCTCGAGGCGCGCGTGGCTGGTCACGATGGCTGGCTGCTGGGAGACCGTATGATGCAGCCGGATATCACAGTGGCGGTCGCATGGCGGTTCACGCAGTTCATGCTGCCGGGCGCCGTCGATGCGGCGCGTTATCCGGCGCTGGCCGCGTTCTCCGAACGCGCGGAAGTGTTGCCGGAGTTTATCGGCGCGCCGCTGGAATGAACCGGGGCCACGAGCTGCGCGCGCCGCTCGAATAACCTTTTAACCCGCGTGGAGGCTGGCGGGCCTATCTGCCCGATAGTCTGCACGGACAGCGCACTTCGAGCATGCCCGACAGCAGCTGCAAGCCCGACTGGCGGCCCTTCACGGCCATACCGCAGATTGTTCGCTTTCCGCAACAAGTGACTTCGCTTTCCGGGTCTTTATCCACGAGGCGCCGATCTTTAGAATCCCAACATCGAAACGGAAAGTAACGTCGCGCCGAAGCGGCGAGATGCAGTGGGAGCAGATATGCGAGCCTTGATCGAAAGACAGTTGTACCACCCATCGGTGATCCTGCCGATGGTGGCGTTGATGCAAATGATGGTGGCGCAGGATTTCAACCTGAGCCAGGTGGGCCTGCTGATGGCCACGAAGGGTGCCCGCGCGGCGCTGCAACGCTCGCGCGAACTGATCTGCGCGAATCACTGCCACTGCTGAGCGTAACTCATTGCGCCGGCGGCGCAGCTCCACACGCAGCACCTCGTTCCTTCGCTTCCACGCCCCTCACTTCGTCACGGCCCACGCGGCCCGGTGTTATCCGACGGCAGCTCGCCTTCTGCGGCACCTCGAAGACCTCAGCGACAGTTTCCCACGAGCCTTGGCGTAAGATGGCACAAGCCTGCCATCAGCCCCCGGGAGACATGCCATGCCTCAGCATTTCGACGCAGTCGTGATCGGTACAGGACAGGGCGGCTCGCCGCTCGCGGTGCGTCTTGGTGAAAGCGGCCGCAAGACAGCCGTGATCGAGCGCGGCGCGTTCGGCGGCACCTGTGTGAATGTCGGATGTACACCCACCAAGAGTTATGTCGCGAGTGCCCGCGCGGCCCACGTGGCGCGACATGCCGGCGAGTATGGCGTGCACGTAGCCGGGCCGGTTACGGTCGATCTGGCGCAAGTGAAAGCGCGCAAGGACCGGATCATCGGCGAGTCGCGCAGCGGTGTCGAAAAGTGGCTGCGCGGCGCGGCGAATGTCACCGTGTTCAACGGGCATGCGCGCTTTACCGGGCCGCATACCTTGAGCATCAGCGGGTCGGACGGGCAGATCGTCGATGAGCTCCAGGCTGACGAGATCTTCATCAATACCGGCACGCGCGCGGTGGTGCCACCGCTAGAGGGTATCGAGCGAATCCGCTACTACACCAACTCGACGCTGCTCGAGTTGACCGAATTGCCGGAGCATCTGGTGATTGTCGGTGGCAGCTATATCGCGCTTGAATTCGCCCAGGTGTTTCGCCGTTTCGGCAGCCGCGTGACGGTGCTCGTGCGCGGCGAGCGCGTGCTGGCTCGCGAGGACGCCGACCTCGCAAACAACGTGCAGAAGGTGCTGGCGCGCGAAGGCATCGAGTTTCGCTTTGGCGGAGAGCCGCAGCGCGTCGAGCCGCTCGCGGGCGACGGCGTGCGTGTGGTCCTCGAGGGTTCGGGGTCTGCTGTGGAGGCGTCGCATCTACTGTTCGCCACCGGCCGCAAGCCCAATACCGATGACCTGGGTCTCGCGGCCGCAGGCCTCGAAACCGACCGGCACGGCATGATTCCAGTGGACGGTGAATTGCGCACCAAGGTGCCGGGCGTGTGGGCCATCGGCGACGTCAATGGTCGCGGCGCGTTCACGCACACGTCCTATGACGACTACCAGATCGTCGCGGCCAATCTGTTCGACGGCGGCACGCGCACGGCCGATACCCGCATCATGACGTATGCGGTGTTTGTCGATCCGCCGCTCGCGAGAGTCGGTCTTTCCGAAACCGAGGTGCGCGCGTCCGGCCGCGATGCCCTGATCGCGACCATGCCGATGACGCGGGTCGGCCGCGCGCGCGAACGCGGCGAAACCGACGGTTTCATGAAGGTGCTGGTGGACGCCCAGACGAAGCAGATTATCGGCGCGGCGA
>NZ_JAMFSB010000136.1 GCF_026225065.1 Paraburkholderia sp.
AACAAGGTCTCTTTGTCGCTGACGTGATCCAGCTTGTTGGCGATCAACAAGCAAGGCGTGTCGTTCGGAATCAGGTCGAGCACCTTCTGGTCGTCGGGACCGAAACGGCCCGCTTCGATCACGAACAGAATCGCATCGACGGACGTGAGCGTCGACGTCACCGCGCGGTTCAGCGAACGGTTCAGCGCGCCACTGTGCTTGGTCTGAAAACCCGGGGTATCGACGAAAATGTACTGCGCGTCTTCCAGCGTATGAATGCCGGTGATGCGATGGCGCGTGGTCTGCGCCTTGCGCGACGTGATACTGACTTTCTGGCCGACCAGCGCGTTCATCAGCGTGGACTTGCCGACGTTGGGGCGGCCGACGATCGCGACCATGCCGCAGCGGAAACCAGTGGAAGTGGAAGCGTTCATATTCAGGCTACGGCAGGTTCATATGGACGCGCGAAGAAGCGCGCATCCAGTCAATCAATGGCCCGCATCGGCGACGCGCGTTTGTACCGCGTCGGCAACACCGGGTTCGAGTTCGGCAGGCGCCGCCATGTCGGGCGCAAGTTCGCGGGTACGGGCGGCGGCGGGTTTGTCGGCGCTGCGTGAAGAGACGTCGGATTTGTCGAGCTTTTCGGCGCGCTCGGCCTTTTCGGCTTTTTCCGCCTTGTCTTTCTCGGCCCTGTCCTTCTCCGCCTTGTCTTTTTCCGCCGCGGTCTGGCTGCTGTATTCGACGTGTGCAGCCCGGATTACCGCAAGGGGAGCAATGACCGGCGCTGCGACAGGCGCTGGCCGCTCGGCCACAGCCGCCTCGGTCCCGGTTGCCTCGGTCCCGGTTGCCTTGGGCTCACCGCGCGGGGTACGGTCGTTCTTACGGTCCGGCGCACGCAGATCGAGCGCGGTTTGCACACCGGTCACGCCAGGAACGATCTCCGGCTCGGCATGCTTCGCCGCCCGGGCTCCCTTCGAGCGCTTCGGCTTGGCGACTACGGCGGGCGCCGCGGCCATCACCTCATCCAGCGCCTTTTTGGCAGCGGCCTGCTCAGCCGCGCGGCGGCTGGCGCCTGAACCGGACACCTTGACTTCCAGCTTCGGTACCGTGCACTCGACTTCAAACTGCTGATTGTGCGCCGCACCATGCGTTGCCACAACGGTGTAGGTGGGCAGCGCAATCTTGTGACCTTGCAGATACTCCTGAAGCAGCGTCTTCGCGTCTTTGCCAAGCGTGCGGGGATCGATATGGTCCAGAATCGGCACGTAGAGGCGTTTGATGACCGTCTGAGCGGCTTCGAAGCCGCCGTCCAGGAAGACAGCGCCCAAAATGGCTTCGAGCGTGTCAGCGAGGATTGACGGGCGGCGGAAGCCCCCGCTGCGTAGTTCGCCTTCGCCGAGCCGCAGACCTTCCGAAACATTCAGGGCCTGAGCAATTTCGTACAACGACTGCTGTTTGACCAGATTGGCGCGGACGCGCGACAGGTCGCCCTCGTCCAGTTTGCTGAAACGTTGGAACAATAGCGCAGCCACCGCGCAATTCAGAACGGAATCGCCTAAAAACTCGAGCCGTTCGTTATGCGTGGCACTGTGACTGCGGTGAGTTAAAGCCTGGCGCAACAATTCCGCATTGCGAAATTCGTAACGCAAACGGCTTTCCAACGGAGATAGGGGCATGTGCAGAGTATAACGCGGGCGCCTGCCCCGGCGAAAACGCGGGGCGGCCAACGGAAAAAGCGTTGTGAAGCGACCTTACCGCACGTTCTTAAAGTAGCGTGAGAACACGCCGCGCCCGATGAGTGGCATCTGCGCGACGTGTTGTATGGTCAGCGTGCGGTCAGTGCGGTGACGATCAGTGGAACGTCCCGATGCGTTTCAAGCTGCTGAAATTCATCCAGATAAAGAACGCACGTCCGACGATATTCTTGTCCGGCGCGAAGCCCCAGTAGCGGCTGTCCGCGCTGTTATCGCGGTTGTCGCCCATCATGAAGTAATTGCCGGGCGGTACCTTGCAGATCACACCGCGCGCGTTGTACGTGCAGTTATCGCGATACGGATAGTCTTCCGCGCCCACGATGTACGGCGGCACCGCCGGATTATTCAGAATCGCATTCTTGCGACCGTCGAGGTCCTCTTCGAACTGCTTCGCGTAGCCAATGCGCTCTTCGTCGAAGTAGTCCGGCAGCGCGGCCTCCGGCACAGGCTTGCCGTTGATGGTCAGCTGTTTGTCCTGATATGCCACCACGTCGCCTGGCAGGCCGATCACGCGCTTGATGTAGTCGACCGATTCGTCTTTCGGGTAGCGGAACACCACCACGTCGCCGCGCTGAAGCGGACTGCCTTCGGTGATCTTGGTGTTGGTGATCGGCAGACGGATGCCGTATTCGTACTTGTTGACGAGGATGAAGTCGCCCACCAGCAGCGTCGGCACCATCGAACCCGACGGAATCTTGAACGGTTCGACCACAAACGAGCGCACCACGAACACCACCAGGATCACCGGGAAAAAGCTCGCCGAGTATTCGAGCCACCACGGTTGGCGCAGCTTTTCGTCACGCAGACGCGCCCGCGTTTGCGGGGCGTTTTCGTCGGCGAAGCGCTCGCCGACGCGTGCCTGCTGACGGTCGAACTCGGCTACCGCCTCGTCCGCCGCGCGCCGCCGTTGCGGCACGAAAATCAGTTTGTCTGCGACCCATGCGATGCCCGTAATGATGACGAGCACAAAAAGAATCAGCGCAAAATTCATAGAGTTCCGTTCTTCGTCTTATTTGTCTTCGACACGCAGGATAGCAAGGAAAGCTTCTTGCGGAATCTCGACGGACCCGACCTGCTTCATTCGCTTCTTGCCTGCCTTCTGCTTTTCCAACAGCTTCTTCTTACGGGAAATATCTCCGCCGTAGCATTTTGCCAGCACATTCTTACGCAAAGCCTTGATGTTTTCGCGGGCGATAATGTTCGCGCCGATGGTCGCCTGAATAGCCACGTCGTACATCTGACGCGGAATCAGCTCGCGCATCTTGGCCGCCACTTCGCGGCCGCGGTGCTGGCTCTGCGAGCGGTGCACGATCACCGACAGCGCATCGACCTTGTCGCCGTTGATCAGCATGTCGACCTTCACGACGTCCGCTGCGCGATATTCCTTGAACTCGTAGTCCATCGACGCGTAGCCGCGCGACATCGACTTCAGACGGTCGAAGAAGTCGAGCACGACTTCGCCCATCGGAATTTCATACGTGAGCTGGACCTGGCGGCCGTGGTACTGCATGTTGATCTGGACGCCGCGCTTTTGCGTACACAACGTGATCACCGAGCCCACATAGTCCTGCGGCATATACAGGTTCACGGTGACGATCGGCTCGCGCACTTCCTCGATCTTCGACGGATCGGGCATCTTGGCCGGGTTCTCGACCACGATGGTCGTGCCGTCGCGTTGCAGAACTTCATACACCACGGTCGGCGCCGTGGTGATCAGGTCCATGTCGAACTCGCGCTCGAGGCGCTCCTGCACGATCTCCATGTGCAGGAGACCGAGGAAGCCGCAACGGAAGCCGAAGCCAAGCGCCTGCGAGACTTCCGGCTCATAGTGCAGCGAGGCGTCGTTGAGCTTCAACTTTTCCAACGAGTCACGCAGTGCGTCGTACTGGTTCGCTTCGATCGGATAGAGACCGGCGAACACCTGCGGCTTCACTTCCTTGAAGCCCGGCAGTGGCGCCGGGGCCGGACGGTTCACCAGCGTGACGGTGTCGCCCACCTTCGCAGCGGCCAACTCCTTGATACCGGCGATGATGAAGCCCACCTGCCCGGCAGACAGCGACTCGAGATTCTTCGACTTCGGCGTGAACACGCCAATGTGTTCGACCGGGTATTGCGTGTCGGTCGCCATCAAACGGATCTTGTCTTTGGGACGCAACGTGCCGTTGAAAATACGCACCAGCATCACCACGCCGACGTAGTTGTCGAACCACGAATCGATGATCAACGCCTGCAGCGGTGCTTCCGGATCGCCCTTGGGCGGCGGCACTTTCGCGATCAGCGCTTCCAGCACGTCTTCGACGCCGAGACCCGTTTTCGCGCTACAACGCGTCGCGTCGGTTGCGTCGATGCCGATCACGTCTTCGATCTCAGTAATCGCGTTTTCCGGGTTCGCCGCGGGCAAGTCGATCTTGTTGAGCACCGGAATCACGTCGACGCCGAGTTCGATAGCCGTATAGCAGTTCGCGACCGTCTGGGCTTCGACGCCCTGACTCGCGTCGACCACCAGCAGCGCACCTTCGCACGCCGACAGCGAACGGCTGACTTCGTACGAAAAATCGACGTGCCCCGGCGTGTCGATCATGTTGAGGTTGTAGATCTGCCCATCGCGTGCGCGATAGGACAATGCAGCCGTCTGTGCCTTGATGGTGATGCCGCGCTCGCGCTCGAGATCCATCGAGTCGAGCACCTGCGATTCCATTTCGCGGTCGGACAAACCGCCGCAAATCTGGATGATGCGATCGGCGAGCGTCGACTTGCCATGGTCGATGTGCGCAATGATCGAGAAATTACGAATATGATCCATTCAGTACCGATCAAGCGAAAAAGGCGCGCCCGGACGATTGCGGAGCACGCCTTGGAAGTAGGTGAAAAACCTGTCTATTTTAGCCGAAAAAGGCTTCCGCCCGGCATATCTTGCAGGAGAGCACGGAAAGTGGGCTCAGACGTGTGCCAGGCCCCGAGGCTTTCGATGCGCTAGCGAATCTGCCCGGCACGTGCGCTCAGCGCCGCGCGGACCCGCCCTTCGTCGAGGTGATAGTGGCACAACTCGACGCCATCACACACCAAAACCGGCACCAACTCGTTGTAACGTGCTTCGAGTGTGGGATCAGTGTCGACATCGATAACCTCGACCTGCGCACCGAACTCCACCAGCAACGGCTCGAGCCCGGCGCGCATATCTTCACAAAGGTGGCACCACGCGCGCCCGTAGAGCGTGAGCGGCGCCGCCGGCTTTGTCACTTCTGCGCGGAGCCGCTACGCGGGCGCAGCGGCACGAACTGCGTGTTGTCGCCACGACGCACCAGCAACGCAATCATCTTTTGCGGGTCCAGATGCGCCGTCACTTCGTCGAACTGCTTCGCGCTCGAGATATCCGTATCGCCGACGCGCAGAATGAGGTCGCCCTTCTGCAGGCCGACGCGGGCAGCCGGTCCGTCTACCTGATCGACCTGCACGCCACCGTGCACCTTCAGCGTCTTCTGCTGGTCGGCCGGGATGTCGCTCACCGCAATGCCGAGAGAGTTCGTCGCGCGTTGCTTCGGCGCAGGCGCCTGCTTCTCGTCGGTCTTGGCGGTCTTGTCCGGCTGCATCTCGGCAATCGTGACCGACAGATCGCGCGTTTGCCCCTTGCGCCACACGGTGATGGTGGCCTTGGCGCCCGGCTTCGTGTCGCCCACCATACGCGGCAAGTCGGTCGCGGTATCGACGGAATGGCCGTTGAACTTCAGGATGATGTCGCCCGGCTGCACGCCGGCTTTATCCGCCGGGCCACCCGGTTCGACACTGCTCACGAGCGCACCTTGAGCCGATGGCAAGCCAAGCGAATCGGCCACGTCCTTGGTCACTTCGCCGATGGCCACCGCAATGCGGCCACGTGTGACTTTGCCCGTGGTCTTCAACTGCTCGGCCACACGCATCGCCTCGTCGATCGGGATCGCGAACGAAATGCCCATGAAACCGCCGGTACGGCTGTAGATCTGCGAGTTGATGCCGATCACCTCGCCCTGCATATTGATGAGCGGACCACCCGAGTTGCCCGGGTTGACCGGCACGTCGGTCTGGATGAACGGCAGATAATCACCGGTATCGCGCCCCTTGGCGCTGACAATGCCGGCCGTGACCGTGTTTTCCAGGCCGAACGGCGAGCCGATCGCCACGACCCATTCACCCACCCGAACCTTGGTCGAATCGCCAATCGTGACGGCCGGCAGATTCGAAGCGTTGATCTTCACGACCGCGACGTCCGTGCGATCGTCCATGCCGATCAGCTTGGCCTTGAATTCGCGCTTGTCGGTCAGCGTGACGTAGATGTTGTCGGCGTCGTCGACCACGTGGGCGTTGGTCATCACGTAGCCATCCTGCGACAGGATGAAGCCAGATCCCACGCCGCTGCTCTGCTCGGAATCGGAGTTGTCGGGCGCGTCCTGGTTGTTGCTGCTCCCGCCGCTGCCACTGCCGCTGTCGCCGTTATCGCCACCACTACCGCCACCGCCGTTGCCATTCCCATTACCGGGCGAACCGGGCTGCTGCGGCAACGGAATGCCGAAAAAGCGCCGGAAAAACTCTGACATATCGCCGTCATCGAGTCCTGGCGCCGTGCCATGGGCACTGCTACCCGTCACCTTGGTCGTGGTGCGTATGTTGACAACTGCCGGCCCGACCTTGTCGACGAGATCGGTAAAGTCGGGAAGATTGGCTGCAGGCGCCGCCGACGCTGCATGCGGTACGAGCGGCAGACAAACTGCCACCACCGCGGCTGCGAGAAATTTGCGCACCGTGAAAATCGTCATATCGTAGCCAGCAGAGGGATTCGAGGGATTACTAGGGAGCCTTATATTCTATGGCAGACGCAAATTGCTGCAATGTGGCTTGGGGCACTTCCCCCAGCAGAGTAATCCAGAAGTCACCTTGACGCTTGACCAGCACGTGCGTCGCCCCGCTGCTGCCGGCGCCTTCCTTACGGGTATTTTTTTCGACCGGCTCGACAAATACCGAAATCGCCGCGAGGCCGTCTGAGAACACAGCCTGGTCGACCGGGATAGGCGGCCCGCTCGGATCAGCTGACGCCATAGGACGGCGCAACTCGCGAATCTTGTGAAAACCAGGCACGGTAGGATCGATCTGCCAGCCTTGCGCTTCCATATCCACCGGCTCGACCGGCGGCTTCACGACGGTCCAGCCCGCGATGTTGTGGATGCCATTGGCGATCGGCGTCGTATCGACCGGAACGCCGATGCTGATCTGCGAGAACGACAACTGCTCAAGCACCTGCCCGCTCGGGTCCAGCGTCTGCGCGCGCAGCAGCAAACCCGTTTTTTTGTCCGCCCAAAGCTTGTAGGCGAACCGGTACGCGTCTTTCGGGTCGAGTTCGACCACTTGGCTGTCGATGCCCGCGACTCGGTCGTCGCCGAGCAGCTTAGGCTCATACACGGACATCACCTGGTCGCTGCTGCCAGCGAGCAAAGCGGGGAACGAATCTTTGTTTTGGCGCTTTTCGACGACGCACAAATGCCGTTCGGGGATGAACGTGTACATTTCGTCGTTATGGCGCAACATTTTGCGCGGCTTGCCGTCCAGACTTTCGAGCTGCTCGAACTCGCCATCGCTGTGGGTGGCGAAATGGACGATCCGCGAGGTCTGGACGAAATTACCCCGCTGATAGACGAACGCCCCCTCGTAATTCTGCTGCTGGGCGGCCTGGTGAATGCGGCTGAGCAAGTCCGTCGCAGTGCGGCGGGCAACGAGCGGGTCGTCGGATTGCGCAAAGACACGCGGTGTGGCGGACAACAATACGGCTGCACAGAACAGAAATGCCGGCAGCCGCCCCCAGATAGTCGTTTTATTCAACCGCAGTGTCTGCATCAGACTATTGGCCTTGCGTGGTCATGGCGGAGGTGCGAATCAACGGCATCGAACCGGGCATGACCGGTTGCTGCGCGAACTGTTGATGAGCTTCCAGATACTGGTCGAGGCTCGCGTCGCGGATGATGTTGCCGTCCGAAACCGGCTGGGCGGCGGCTACCGTCGGCACCGGGGCCATGGCAACACGCTGCACGGAATCGCCATGGGACTGCAGCGACGCGACCTGCGCCACGCCCGCACCGGCCGGCACGCCCTGCAATTGCGGCACGACGATCCACGTCAGCGTGGCGGCGGCAGCGGCGACGGCAAGCGCCGGCACGAAGCGGCGGCGCAGCGCCAGCAACCGGCCCGTAGCCGACATCGCGGCGGGCGCCAGCACGTGCGGCTCCTGCTCGAGACGCGCGCTGAAGCTGGCGAGGAAGGCGCTACTGGTCGCGGGGCTTACCGCCAGATCGTCCGAACGCAGGGCGTCGCCGATCAGGTGGTAATGCGACCAGGACGCACGATCTTCGTGATCCAGCTCGGAAATAAACTTGTTCAGATGCTCTTCGCCGAACAGCTCACCGTCGACAAAAGCGGACAGACGCTCGCCGCGCGAGCTTGCTTGCGATTGCATCGAGACCGACCCCATGATGCTCCCCATCTTACACACCCCTAGTGACACCAC
The DNA here is from genome assembly GCF_026225065.1 of Paraburkholderia sp. GTDB lineage: Bacteria > Pseudomonadota > Gammaproteobacteria > Burkholderiales > Burkholderiaceae > Paraburkholderia. Next base: position 8,263 of record NZ_JAMFSB010000136.1, read on the forward strand.
CTAACCCAGATATTGCCCCATTGCCCCGACGGGCGAGCTGGCCGATTACCAGCGTTTGCCTTCGGGTGTGTCAAGCAATGGACGCAATTTTGCCGCAATGGCTTCGCGAGCGCGAAAAATTCGTGATCTGACCGTGCCGATTGGGCACCCCATCATCTCAGCGATTTCCTCATAGCTCAAACCTTCAATTTCACGAAGAGTAATGGCGGTGCGCAACTCTTCCGGTAAAACCGCCATCGCAGCATTGACCGTCTCAGCGATCTGCTTGCTCATCAACATCGACTCAGGCGTGTTGATATCCCTTAGTTGGTCGGCGTCCGAGAAAGTTTCAGCTTCTTCAGCATCTGCTTCGGTCGAAGTCGGTGCGCGCCGCCCCTGGGTCGCAAGGTAGTTCTTTGCCGTGTTGACCGCAATCCGGTACAACCACGTATAAAAGGCCGATTCGCCGCGGAATTGGGGCAGCGCCCGGTATGCCTTGATGAAGGCATCCTGAGCCACATCCTCAACCTCAGCGGGGTCCCGCACAAGGCGCGAGATCAGCCGGAGGATCTTCCGGTGGTATTTGGAGACCAGAAGCTCGAACGCGGCCTTGTCGCCCTTCTGGACGCGCTCGACCAGCACCTGATCAATTTCTTTTTCGCTCACCTGATAAATCCGTTAACTATGGGCTGCAACGCGGGGCACCATTGTAGCGTCCCCATCATCGCGTCACGTTACTAAGGTACTAGCGGTTACAGTCGTTACAGTCAAACGCCGGCGGCGCGCCGGCCCAGCACGGACAGCTCACGAAACGCCTCGGCGGACAGCATGTCGGCTGCGATCAGCAATGGCCTGGAACGGCCGCTCGTGCCTGCGAGCGCCAGAATGAGGAGCCGGCCGCTCCACTGCGAGCAACCGGCAATACGGCCCTGCGCGAGCGTGTGCCCCGCGCGGTTCCAGACGGTAAGACCATCCGGCCCGATTTTGATGGCGCCGGGCTCGGCGTGCCAATGCCGCCGCGCGGCGAGCGTGAGGAAAGCTAACACAGCTGCGGCAGCAGGCGCCGCCTGCAAGGCGCCGAGCCGGGCTGCCAGGCACGCCTGAACGGCGGCCACGGCAATCAGGATAAAAACCACCGTTGCGCCACGCAGGGCAACGGAGCGTCGGAGGGTAATCAGCGGCGCTCCGTTTGAAGATGCCAGTCCAGCGGCAAGCGCCGGACCCGACTGCGTGGAGAGTGACGTCAAACGGCCCGGCCCGCTCAGGTGCGCTTGAAGACCAGCGTGCCGTTCGTACCGCCGAACCCGAACGAGTTCTTCAACGCGATGTCGATTTTCATCTCCCGCGCGGTGTTGGCGCAGTAGTCAAGATCGCACTGGGGATCCTGGTTGAAGATGTTGATCGTCGGCGGCGAGATCTGATTGTGCACAGCGAGGACCGTGAAGACCGACTCGAGACCGCCCGCACCACCCAGCAGGTGGCCCGTCATCGATTTCGTCGAATTCACGACGATGTTCTTCGCGTGATCGCCGAAGGCACGCTTGATGCCGGTGGTTTCCGCGAGGTCGCCGAGCTGCGTCGAGGTGCCGTGGGCGTTCAGGTAGTTCACCTGATCCACGTTCACGCCTGCGTTTTTCAATGCGGCCAGCATGCAGCGGCGTGCGCCGTCGCCATCTTCCACCGGGGCGGTCATGTGGTATGCGTCGCCGCTCATCCCATAGCCGCTCACTTCGGCGTAAATCTTCGCGCCACGGGCCTTCGCGTGCTCGTATTCTTCGAGCACCATCACGCCGGCGCCCTCGCCCAGCACGAAGCCGTCGCGATCCTTGTCCCAAGGACGGCTTGCCGTAGCAGGATCGTCATTGCGTTGCGACAGGGCGCGCGCCGCCGCGAAACCGCCAATACCGAGCGGAGACACGGTCGATTCCGCACCGCCCGCGATCATCACGTCCGCGTCGCCATATTCGATCAGGCGCGAAGCCTCGCCGATGCAATGCAGCCCGGTGGTACACGCGGTGACGATGGCGAGGTTCGGGCCCTTGATGCCGAACTTGATCGAGAGATGGCCGGAAATCATGTTGATGATCGAGGCCGGCACGAAGAACGGCGAAATCCGGCGCGGGCCGCGATTGAGCAGTTCCGTCTGCGTGATTTCGATCATCGGCAGGCCGCCGATGCCCGAGCCGACCACCACGCCGATGCGCTCCGAATTCTCATCGGTGACTTCGAGCCCGCTGTCCTGCATCGCCTGGATGCCGGCAGCCACGCCGTAATGGATGAACGTATCCATGTGGCGCGCTTCCTTACCGGGGATGTAGTCCTCGATATTGAAGCCCTTCACCTCGCCGGCAAAGCGGGTCGTGAAGTTCGCAGCATCGAACTTCGTGATGTTGGCAATGCCCGACTTGCCGGCGACCAGATTGGCCCAGCCGTCGGCAACATTATTGCCAACAGGCGAAATCAGCCCCAGGCCTGTAACGACAACACGACGACGGCTCACGGTAACCTCTTTTTCATAGGTGACAAAAGCAAAAGCCACAGCGGCCACAGGAAACGGACCTGTGAGCCCTGTGGCTGTTAACCTGGAAGACGCGCTGGAACACGCGCTGAAAACCACGCTGAAAAACGCGTTGGAAACTGCGCCGAAACCTGCACTTGCATCTGCGCTGGAAACGGCTGCGCCAGCAACTTCATCGCCAACTCCGTCGGCAATAGCACCAGCCCCGCGGATGCCGGAAACCGGCACAACAGGGCGTCACACGCCGCCAACCCAGCAACGCGGGCGCGAATGACCTTAGGCCTTGACGTTTGCGCGAGCGTAGTCGATCGCTTGCTGGACGGTCGTGATCTTCTCAGCTTCTTCATCCGGAATTTCCATGCCGAATTCGTCTTCGAGGGCCATCACGAGTTCGACGGTGTCGAGCGAGTCAGCGCCGAGGTCGTTCACGAACGAGGCTTCGTTCTTGATCTCTGCTTCGGCAACGCCCAGTTGTTCTGCGACGATCTTCTTGACGCGCTGTTCGATATTGTCCATTAACCCCTCCAAGGGAAAAGAAGTTCAAAAATACAGGTGCGCGCATTTTATCAGGTTTGCCCCTGCAAAAAAGCGGCGCGCACGGTTCCTGTCAAGGCATCCGCCCCGTCACGACGAGAAACGCGTCACGGCGCGGATGGTAACCGAATTCCGTTACGACATGTACATGCCGCCATTTACATGCAGCGTCGCGCCGGTGATATAGCCAGCCTGCGGCGAAGCAAGAAACGCGACAGCATGAGCGATGTCTTCCGGGCTGCCCAGACGCCCAAGCGGAATCTGGGTCTTCAGCGCGGTTTGCTGCTCTTCCGGCAGGGTCTTCGTCATGTCGGTGTCGATAAAGCCCGGCGCGACGCAGTTCACGGTAATGCCGCGGCTGCCGATCTCGCGCGCCAGCGCCCGCGTCATCCCCGCGACGCCGGCTTTCGCCGCCGCGTAGTTGACCTGCCCCGGGTTGCCAGCCGAGCCGACCACCGACGTAATGTTGATAATGCGGCCGCCGCGCGCCTTCATCATTGGGCGCAGCACCGCGCGCGACAGGCGAAACACGGACTTGAGATTGGTATCGATCACCGCGTCCCAGTCGTCGTCCTTCATGCGCATCGCCAGTTGATCCTGGGTGATGCCCGCGTTGTTCACGAGCACGTGCAACGTTCCAAATTCTTTCACAGTGCCGTCGATCAGCGCTTCCGCTGCAGCCGCGTCGTTCACGTTCAGTACCGCGCCGCGGCCGTTCACGCCTTCAGCCTTGAACGCTTCGGTAATCGCAATTGCGCCGCTTTCGCTGGTCGCCGTGCCGATGACGGTCGCGCCCTGGCGCGCCAGTTCGAGCGCAATGGCGCGGCCAATGCCACGGGAGGCGCCCGTCACGATCGCGATCTGCTTATCGAGAGTCTTTTCCATCTTTCAGTCCGGATTGCCCGTGAGGGCTGATTGCAGTCTTTAGGCTGTAGTGAGTACTGAGATACTTGCGGCTGTACCTGCGAGGCGTTCAGGCCGTCACGAGCTTAAGCGTTTCTTCGAGCGAGGCCGGATCGAAAACCGAAGCGCCGACCAGATTGCCGTCGATGCGCTTGGTCAGGCCCGCCAGAACCTTGCCGGGACCGCATTCGATCACATGCGTGACACCCTGGCCAGTGATCGCCTGCACGCACTCGACCCAGCGCACCGCACCAGCTGCCTGACGCACGAGCGCATCCTTGATGGCGGCCGGCTCGTTGACGATAGCCACATCGACGTTATTCACGACGGGGATCTTCGGCACCTGAACCTCGACGCTCGCCAGATACTCGCGCAACTGGTCCGATGCGGGCTTGAGCAGTGAGGAATGGAAAGGTGCCGACACCAGCAGCGGCAGCGCACGCTTCGCGCCCTTGGCCTTGGCGATTTCGCAGGCCTTTTCGACCGCGGCCTTGTTGCCGGCGATCACGACTTGCGACGGCGCGTTGAAATTCACCGCTTCCACAACACCCGCCGACGCCGCTTCGGCACACACCGCGCGCACCGTGTCGTCGTCGAGACCGAGAATCGCCGCCATGCCGCCCTCGCCTACCGGCACGGCCGTCTGCATGGCCTGCGCGCGAAAACGCACGAGCGGAACCGCATCACGGAACGCCAGCGCGCCAGCAGCGACCAGCGCCGTGTATTCGCCGAGGCTGTGACCCGCAACGATTGCCGGCGCCGGGCCGCCCGCGGCCTGCCACGCGCGGTAGATCGCGTACGCGGCCGTCAGCATGACGGGTTGAGTATTGGTGGTGAGGTTCAGATCATCAGCCGGACCTTCGGCGATCAGCTTGCCCAGATCCTGGCCGAGCGCGTCGGAGGCTTCCTGAACTGTCTCGCGCACGATGGCGTGATCGGCAAATGCGTTGAGCATGCCGACAGACTGCGAGCCCTGACCAGGAAAAACGAACGCAAATTTCATGGGATCCTCAAAATTCGATGTTTCAGATGCGTACGGCACGCGGCCTTATCGACGCGACTGATCGCTGCTGGCGACGCAGAAGCGCCGCCTCAGACGCAGATCAATAGCGGATAACCGACGCGCCCCACGTGAAGCCGCCGCCGACGCCTTCGATCAGGACGTTCTGGCCGCGCTTGATACGGCCGTCGCGCACGGCGACGTCGAACGCGAGCGGAATGGACGCAGCCGACGTGTTGCCGTGCTCGCCCACCGTGACGACCATGCGCTCCTGCGGCAGGCCGAGTTTGCGGCACGTGCTTTGCATGATACGGATATTGGCCTGATGCGGAATCAGCCAATCGACCTGTTCCGCTGTGAGGCCAGCTTTGGCAAGCGCTTCGACCGCGACCTTCTCAAGCACGTTGACGGCGAGCTTGAACACCGCCTGGCCGTCCATATGCAGAAACGCGCTACCGGCGATTACACCACCGTTGACGTTGCCCGGCGTGCAGAGAATGTTGGCATGGCTGCCGTCGGCATGCAGCGCGTTGGCGAGCACGCCGGGCTGTTCTGAAGCCGAGAGGATCACCGCGCCGGCGCCGTCACCGAACAGCACGCAGGTGGTGCGGTCATTGAAATCGAGCAGACGCGAGAAGGTTTCGGCGCCGATCACCAGCGCGGTGTGATGCTGACCGCTGCGGATGAAACTGTCGGCCGTCGCCACGGCGTAAGCGAAGCCGGAACAGACGGCCTGCACGTCGAACGCCGCGCCGTTGTTCTTGATGCCGAGCTTGTTCTGCAGCAGGCACGCCGTGCTAGGGAACACATAGTCCGGCGTGGAGGTGGCGACAATGATCAGATCGATCGACTGCGGGTCGACATCGGCAGCTTCGATCGCACGCTGGGCGGCAATGAGCGCGAGATCGCTAGTGGTGACATCAGGTTCTGCGAAGTGGCGTGCGTGGATGCCGGTGCGGGCTACGATCCACTCGTCGCTGGTTTCGACGCCCTGCTTGGCGAGACGTTCGGCCAGGTCCTGATTGCTGACGCGCCCGGGCGGCAGATAACTGCCGGTTCCCAGCACGCGGGAATAAATTGTCGATTGAGCCATTATGCCTTCGAGGATAGCGCAGCGTAGGGCTCGGCTGGCTGGCCTGCGGCCGGACTTGCATAACCCGCGCCGCTTGCGTCGCGCGCAACCTGTTCCAGAGAACTCGCGTTCTCTTCCATCGCCCGCGCGAGGCGTTCCAGCACGCCGTTTTTGACGGCATCATACCCGCGTTTGATCGCCCACTCAAACGCGTACGCGTCCGCCGAGCCGTGGCTCTTGATCACAAGGCTGCGCAGGCCGAGCAGTGCTGCACCATTGTATTGCCGGGTGTCGACCCGCTTCTTGAAGCGTAATAGTACCGGCAACGCGAGAAGCCCCATCACCTTGGTCAGCCACGAACGGCCAAACTCTTCCTTGATGATGCTGTTCAACATCTGCGCGAGCCCTTCTGACGTCTTCAGCGCGACATTGCCGACAAAACCGTCGCAGACGATCACATCGGTCGTGCCCTTAAAGATGTCGTCGCCCTCGACGTTACCGTGGAAATTCAGTGTGCTTGCCCGCAGCAACTCGCCGGCACGCTTGATGGTCTCGTTGCCCTTGATGACCTCTTCGCCGATGTTAAGCAGACCGATCGTAGGGCGCTCCTTGCCCTCGAGCGCTGACACGAGCGCATGCCCCATCTCCGCAAACTGCAGCAAATGCTGCGGCTCGCAATCGACGTTGGCGCCCAGGTCGAGCATCATCGTGTAGCCGGTAGGATTGGGCAACGCGAACGCGATCGCCGGGCGTTCGATACCCGGGAGCGTTTTTAGAACATAGCGGGACACCGCCATCAGCGCGCCGGTGTTGCCGGCGGAGATGCAGGCCTGAGCCTCGCCTTCCTTGACGCGGTTGAGCGCCACGCGCATCGACGAGTCTTTCTTCTTGCGCAGCGCGACTTCAACCGAATCGTCCATGGCGACGATCTCGGAAGCCGGCACGATGACCAGCGCAGACTCGCCCTCGGCCTTCAACTTCTTGAGCTGGGCGCGGATCACGCTTTCGATGCCGACGAGCATCAACTGCGCGTCGGGATACGAACGAACGAAACTGACAGCCGCGGGAACGGTCACGGACGGGCCGTGGTCGCCTCCCATGCAATCTATCGTGAGCTTTACTGTCATGGAGTGCGACGAATTTCAGGAGCTCTGCATGGGAACGCAGCAAGCGCTAAAGGGCTAACTGCATTCGACACAAAAAAGCGGCCATAGATGCCGCCTTTTTGTCGAGCCGGGAAAATGTCAAGCGAGCCGATCGCCACGCGAAACGCCAGGGGGCGCAACGCAACGGGACGATTAGTCGTTCTTCGTCTTGACGACTTTCTTGCCGCGATAGTAGCCGTTCGGGCTAACGTGGTGACGCAGATGCACTTCACCGGTGCTCGGTTCCACAGCCAGCGGCGCTGCGCTGAGGAAATCGTGCGAGCGGTGCATACCGCGCTTCGACGGCGACTTCTTGTTTTGTTGGACTGCCATGATAACTCCTAAAAATTTTCCGAATTCTAACACAGCCCGATACTGCAATCGCCACTGGCCGGATGGCCAACGCGCCGCATCGCGCTCCTATGCAACTGTTCAGTGCTTCTCGCCGCCGGAACCGCCCTTCTTGAGGGCTTCGAGCGCCGCAAACGGATTAGGCCGAGCGGGCTCGCCGCCCTCTTCAGCCTGATCCTGCGCGGCTTCGTCGCCCTCGCCCTCTTCACCCGCCACCCCTGACACGAGAGACTCGTGCACTTCGGGGCAAACGTCGTGCTTGGGCACCAGCGGCATACTCAGCAGCAACTCTTCTTCGATCAAGTCGATAAGATCGAAATGGGCTGAACCCACGATCACATCGACTTCATCCTCGTCGAGCGGAAACTCTTGGGCTTCCGCCTCAGTGCTGACGATCCGGTAAGTCGCATCGACATTGAACGCCTGCAGATACGGCGTGAGACACCGCTGACATTCGAGCCATGCCGACCCGTGAATCGCGAGCCTCAGATACGGCTGCGGACCCTCGGTGCCGTCGTCCTGCAATTCCGGCTGCGTTGCCCCTTCGGCCTGCCAGGTGAACGCACTTTCGCGCTCTGGCGCTTCCGCAGGAACTTCGTTTAACATGCGCGGCAGTTGCGAGACGCGCACGAGGCCCGCGGCCTGACAGCCGCTCCGCGCGAATTCGAAAAGATCGACATCATGCGGGTCGGCGAGACCTGCAGGTTTGCCAAGATGTTGAGTCATGTGCGCTCCTGCGTCGGCACGGATTTAGCCGGGGTAAATCAGATCAGTATGCCGCCTCTTGCCGCGCCGCTACCACGAGAGAAACCCTGATTGCAGCAAGCCTGCGTTGGGGCTTGCGCGGAATTTCGATGTAGCGAAAACGTGACTACAACGTGCACATACCGATGAAAAGCCCAAAATCATATCCGTTTTGTCTTTTCGAGTCAAACACTTAAGCCCGTACGCGCGAAAGCACGTGCGGCCTGCTCTCCCTAGCCTTTGGTTCACCATGCCGGATACCCTTTCCCGCCCGCCACGCCTGATTCTGGCGTCGAGTTCACGCTATCGCCGAGAGCTTCTGGAACGCCTGCGCGTACCGTTCGACGTCGTCGTGCCGGCCGTCGACGAGACGCCCCAACCGGGCGAAACACCCGAAGCGACCGCCCTGCGGCTCTCCGAGGCCAAAGCACGGGCGGTAGCCGCCAGACTCCCCGCCGGCGAGCATGCACTGGTGATCGGCTCGGATCAGGTCGCCACTTACGACGGTCTGCAGATCGGCAAACCGGGCTCGCACGACAAAGCACTCGCCCAGTTGCAGGCCATGCGCGGCCGCGAAGTGCTTTTTCATAGCGCCCTGTGCCTGTTCGATAGCCGCGACAATAGCGCCCAGACGCTCGATGTCGTAACGACTGTCCGCTTCAGGAATCTGCCTGACGTCAAGCTGGACGCCTATCTGCGAGCCGAAACGCCCTATGACGTCGCCGGCAGCGCCAAATCCGAAGGACTCGGCATTGCGCTGCTCGATGCGATCGAGTCGGACGATCCGACCGCGCTGGTCGGACTGCCGCTGATCGCGTTGTCGCGGATGCTGCTGGCGGCCGGTTTTCCACTGTTGGGGGCACGATGAGCGGCACACTGTATTTGATCCCGAACACCCTCGGCGAAGGCGATGCAGACGCGCTTGACGCCGTCCTGCCTGCGCCCGTGCGGGCTCGCGCCGCGGCGCTGCATTACTACATTGGCGAAAACGCGAAAACCACCCGGGCTTTCCTGAAGAAGGTCGGCACCGAGCGCCCAATTCAGGAAATCGAGATTCGCGAGCTGAATGTGAATACCCCGGCGGGCGAGATCGAAAAGCTGCTGGCGCCGATTCTGGCCGGCACGGACGCGGGCCTCGTCTCGGAAGCGGGCTGCCCGGCGGTCGCTGATCCGGGCGCGCTGCTGGTACGGCGGGCGCACGAGCGCGGCGTCAAGGTCGTGCCGTTCGTTGGGCCGAGTTCAATTCTGCTCGCGTTGATGGCTTCCGGCCTGAACGGCCAGAGCTTCGCGTTTCACGGCTACCTGCCGGTGGATGCGGCCGAACGGGCCAAGCGGCTGCGCGATCTGGAGCAGCAGTCGCGCAAGGGAAAGCAGACGCAGATCTTTATCGAGACACCTTATCGCAACAAGGCGCTGCTTGATACCTTGCTGGCGACTTGCGCGCCGTCAACATTGGTGTGCGTCGCAGTGGATCTGACGCTGGAGACGGAGACGATAGCGAGCCGAACGGTATCGGACTGGAAAAAGGCGCCGACGCTCGATCTGCACAAGCGTCCGGCGATTTTCCTGCTACTTGCCGTCTGAACAGGCCACCGCACGGGCCGCTACGCCGTTGCACGCAACGAAGCACAGCGGCCCAGCCCAGCACAACACTCACCGCAAGCTCATCTTCCCACCCAGCACCATCGCGTGAACCGCGGCGCTGCCAACCGCCGCGCCGAACTTGCGCGCCACGCGATCGGTGATGCTTTCCTTCACGGTGTAATCGACGATGTCCGGCGCCTTGATAATCTCGCGCGCGACGTAATCAGAGTCGCCAAAGCCATCCGCCAGACCAAGATCAACACTCTGCTGACCGGTCCAGAACAGGCCCGAGAAGATATCCGGTGTCTCATGCAGCCGCTTGCCGCGGCCTTCGCGCACCGCGTCGATGAACTGCTGGTGGATCTGGTCGAGCATTTCCTGCGCATGCGCGTCCATCTTCGGCGTTTCCGGCGAGAATGGGTCGAAGAAGCCCTTGTTTTCGCCTGAAGTGTGCAGGCGCCGCTCCACGCCGAGCTTGTCCATCAGGCCTGTAAAGCCGAAGCCGTCCATCAGCACGCCGATCGAGCCGACGATGCTCGCCTTATCCACGTAAATCTTGTCCGCCGCTGCCGCCGCGTAGTACCCGCCCGAGGCGCACATGTCGCCCACCACCACATATAGCGGAATGGACGGATATTTGGCGCGCAGACGACGGATATCGCGATTGATGATGCCCGCTTGCACCGGACTGCCGCCCGGACTATTGCAGCTCAGGATCACGCCCGCCGTGCCGGCGTCGTCGAAGGCGCTCTCCAGCGCGGAGTCGACGTCATCGGCATTCGCGTTGGTGTCGGCGGCAATTTCCCCGTCGAGCGTGACCATCGCGGTATGGCGCCCGGTGGTGGCGACCTTCTCCCCGGAAAAATCGAACACGCCCCAGACCACCACCAGCAGCAGGATGACAAAGACAAAGCGGAAGAAGATTTTCCAGCGGCGGGCCGCGCGCTGTTCGCTGATGGCAGCGAGTGCAATGCGTTCGAGCGCGGCGCGCTCCCAGCCCGGTTCATCAGTTGGCGTCGGCTTGCGGCCCGCTGAGGACGGTTGGTTCGGATCGGGAGTGAGATTGTCGGCCATGCGTCGCAGATCAAAGAGTCAGGGAGTGACCGGACGCAGGTCGTCGTCCGGCAGCCAGAATACCGCGCGGCCATCCGGTGTGTCCCGTTCGTCGACCTGAACGGAACGCAGCCTGCCGCCACGGCACGGACCGCCGACACACTTGCCTGTATCCGGCGCGTAAATTGCGCCGTGCGTGGCGCACATCAAGTATAAACCCGATGATTCGAAGAACTGACCCTCAGCCCAGTCGAGCTCCATCGGCACGTGCGCACAGCGGTTCAGATAACCATAAGCCTCGCCACCATAGCGGACAAAGAAGACAACCGCATCGCCGTCGACATATTTCGCCTTGCGGCGCAGCCCGATGCCGCCCTCGACCAGTTCGTCCGAGGCACAGATTCGCACCGGTTCGATGGCGACCGTACTCATGCGTTCTCGCGCAACCAGGCGGACAGCGCGCTGACGCTCGACGCCACGAACTTCGGCTCGAGCGCGGCGAGCGACGCCGCCGGATGGGCGCCGTAGGTGACGGCGATGCCCGCGACACCCGCGTTGATCGCCATTTGCAGGTCATGGGTCGTATCGCCGACCATCACCGTGCGCGCCACATCCTGGCCAAGTTCGCGGGTCAGTTCATGCAGCATCGCCGGATGGGGCTTCGAGAAGGTCTCGTCGGCGCAGCGCGTGCCGTCGAAGAGACTCGTGAGGCGCGACTGATCGAGCGCCCGGTTTAGGCCCACGCGGCTCTTGCCAGTGGCGACGCCGAGCAGATACCCCTGGTCGCGCAACGCCTGGAGCATCTCGCGCACGCCGGCGAACAGCTCGGTAGTCTGATCCTTGACCAGATAGTGGAAGCGATAGCGCTCGGCCAGACGCGGATACTCGGACGGGTCGAGCGTCGGCGCGGCGATCTGCAGCGCGTCGCGCAGCCCGAGGCCAATCACGTAGCTCGCCGCCTCGTCAGCCGGCACTGGCAAGCCCAGGTCGCGGCACGCCGACTGGATACTCCGCGTGATATGCACGGTCGAATCCATCAAGGTGCCGTCCCAATCGAAGACGATCAGATCAAATTGCTCTCTAGCCATGCGTATTCGTCTCCGGGGTTGCCCCTTTATTGATTTCATTGAGCTGATCGATGAAGCGCCGGCATTCCGCCGGCAGCGGCGCCTCGAACTGCAGCACGTCGCCGGTGGCCGGGTGCGCCAGTTTGAGCCGGTATGCGTGCAGAAACATCCGCTTCAGCCCAGGGCGCGCATTCGAGCGCGCCAACTCTTTATTCAGTGAGAAATCGCCATATTTGACGTCGCCGGCAATCGGCAGCTCCAGATGCGCGAGGTGAACCCGGATCTGATGCGTGCGACCCGTCTTCAGTTCCGCTTCGAGGAGCGCGTAGTCCGGCCAGCGGTTCACCAGATTGAAAACCGTGTGCGACGCCAGCCCGTCTGCCTGAACCCGCACGCGGCGTTCGCCGTCCGCCGTCAGATACTTGTGCAGCGGCTCCTTGACCGCGCGGCGGCGACCCCAGTCGCTCGCCCACTCGCCATGGACGCACGCAAAGTAACGCTTGTCCATGCGGTTCTCGCGAATCTGCTCGTGCAGGCTAACGAGTGCCGCGCGCTTCTTCGCGAGCATCAGGACACCGGACGTCTCGCGGTCCAGCCGATGCACCAGCTCAAGGAATTTTGCCTGCGGACGCGCCGCGCGCATCTGCTCGATTACCCCGAACGCCACTCCGCTGCCACCATGGACGGCGACGCCCGCCGGTTTGTCGATGACCAGCATGTGGTCATCTTCAAAAAGAATTTCGAAATGGGCGGCCGGAATCGGATTGTGAGCACTCGCTTCGGTCCCTTGGGCGATGCGAATCGGTGGCACACGCACCAGATCGCCATGCTCGAGACGGTACTGGGCATCGACCCGACCCTTATTTACACGCACCTCCCCGCTACGCAGGATGCGATAAATATGGCTTTTCGGCACGCCTTTACAGACGCGTAACAGGAAGTTGTCGATGCGCTGTCCGGCCGCGCCATCGTCGATCTCGATCATCGAGACCTGGTCACTTGCGACCGATTTCTGGGATATTTTGCCTAACTCTTTCATTCTGAATATAATTTGCCCAGCAGTCTGCGGCGGCCGGCGCATTGTCCGGTATTCCGGCGGTCTGCGCAGGTGCAAGCGATAAACAGTCATTTTACTTGCGCCCGGGTCTGGTTGCTCACCCGCATAACGAGATGCAACAAGTTGTACGCACGGAGTCAGCACCCGGCAGGGACGGCGCCCACAGGCGCGTTCGGTCATGGTCGGCTCCGCGGTAACGGAATTTTGGTAAAAAAGAATTTAACTGCGAGCCTCGGGTATCGGCGGTTTGACGCCCTGCAGGACGAGGCTTCCGGTTGCGAAAATACGGCGTGCGCCCAAGGCGTCTTGTAGAAAGTACAAGACATGGCGACGTCAAAATGAGGCGAGACACCCCCAGCGAGAAAAGACGCGCCTATTGCGCGAACTTCCAGCTGCGGCTCGACCGCAGCCTTCGACCCTCCGGTCACGCGCCCAGTTGGCGCACCGGCGCGAGTGGACGAAGGTGTGTATAGGTCAGCCGGCAGTACCCGCGGCGTGTCAGGCCGTTATTTGAAGCCGTGTTCGCATGTGCCCTGCGGCACCGCGTCCTTTTGTATGGACCGGGCCCTCTCAGGCAATTCTCCCCGCCATTTTTCCCGCTCCAGCGTGCTTGTGAAAACACAATAAAGCGCGGCATGCCGCTGCCTTGAACGTTCTTTGCGTCCAACAAACGCGAGGCGTGGGCACAGGCTAAGCCGCTCTGGAGCCGTTCAATGAAACGAATGTTGTTTAACGCAACGCAGCAGGAAGAACTGCGCGTAGCCATCGTCGATGGGCAAAAACTCATCGATATCGACATCGAAACCGCCGGTCGCGAACAGCGCAAAGGCAATATTTACAAGGGCATCATCACCCGCATCGAGCCGTCGCTCGAAGCATGTTTCGTCAACTACGGCGAAGACCGTCACGGTTTTCTGCCGTTCAAGGAAGTCGCCCGTCAGTATTTCCGTGACGGCGTCGACATGCGCTCCGCCCGTATCCAGGACGCCCTGAAGGAAGGTCAGGAACTGATCGTCCAGGTCGAAAAGGAAGAACGCGGCAACAAGGGCGCAG
>NZ_JAMFSB010000137.1 GCF_026225065.1 Paraburkholderia sp.
CAAGCCGACAAACGCCTGACTGCTTATCCGCACGAGCTTTCGGGCGGCCAGCGCCAGCGCGTGATGATCGCGATGGCGGTGGCATGCCGCCCGCGCTTGCTGATTGCCGACGAACCGACGACCGCGCTCGATGTCACCATCCAGGCGCAGATCCTGCAACTGCTCGATTCGCTGCGCCGGGACCTGTCGATGGCCGTGCTGCTCATCACGCACGATCTCGGCGTGGTCGGGCAGTATGCAAACCGGGTCGCGGTGATGTATAGCGGCGAAGCGGTGGAGGACGGCACTACCCAGCGCATCTTCACGCAGCCGCGCCACCCCTACACCAAGGGACTGCTGGGGGCGTCGCTCACGCTCGACCAGAACCTGCACTACCGCACGCGCCGTCTCACCGAGATTCGCAGTCACATCGATACCGGCACCGGCCTGCGCGACTTCTCGCTCAGTGACGAACGCGTTGCAAGCGCGCCGAACATCGTCTTCACCCGTAGTCCGTATGTTCGCGCGCCGTCGGCAGACACCCGGGCGCCGCTGCTCGCCGTGCGCGACCTCGTGACGCGCTACGACGGCAAGGGTAACGTCGTGGATGGCGTGTCATTCGACGTCGGTCACGACGAAACGGTCGGCCTGGTCGGCGAGTCGGGTTGCGGGAAGTCGACGCTCTCCCGGACCATCCTGCGGCTGATCCAGTCGACAAGTGGCTCCATCAGCCTCGACGGCCATGACATTACGCATCTTGGCGGCAGCAAGCTGCGCGCAATCCGCCCGAAGATCCAGATGATCTTCCAGGACCCTTACGCATCGTTGAATCCGCGCCAGCGCGTACTCGACATCCTCGATGCGGCGCTGATTGTCCACGGCGTCGCCGACAAGCAGGAGCGCCGCCGCCGCATCGCGGACATCACGGATCGCGTAGGGCTCGCCTCAAAATCGCTGCAGCGCTTTGCGCACGAATTTTCAGGTGGCCAGCGCCAGAGGATCGGTATTGCCCGCGCCCTGGTGCTGCAGCCGAAGCTCGTGATCTGCGACGAACCGGTCTCCGCGCTCGACGTGTCCATCCGCGCGCAGGTGCTGAACCTGCTTGTCGAGCTTAAGCAGTCGCTTGGGCTCTCCTACCTGTTCATCTCGCACGATCTCTCCGTAGTGCGTTATATAGCGGATCGCGTGCTGGTGATGAACACCGGCAAGATCGTGGAGTCCGGCGATCACGAAAGCATTTGGTCCCGCCCCGCGCATGCTTATACGCGCAGCCTGATCGACGCCGTCCCGAAACCGGCGTTCAGCAGACACAGGCAAGACAATACCGCGCCACGACAAGACGACGTGGACCTGCCATTTTCGTTTTACCGCTTCGCGGTGTGAAACGCATGATTGTCGATCGCTCTGCTCATGCGGCACCTTATTCACATATCTGCACGATGAGAAACGTCATCAAGAATTGATGTTTCGTGATCCTATATTTTGTTGCTAAGGTTGAAGTCGCGAATAGAAATACCGTCCGCCACTGATCCATCCGATCCAACTCACGGACGTGCCCGCCACGCACGTCATAGCCGATGAACGCCATAGTCCTTTCCCATCCAAGCGGTCTGCTCGTCGAGTCGTCACAAATGAGTGATCGCTGGTGGGCGCGTCCCGGCGTGGTCGTCTCGATTGCGCTGCATGTTGCCGCCGCCGTCGCGCTGATTGCATTGTCGGGGCATAAAGACGAACCCAAGCCCGTCGACCACGCCATCCAACTGGTGCTGGCGCCGCCCGAACCGCCCAAGGTGA
>NZ_JAMFSB010000011.1 GCF_026225065.1 Paraburkholderia sp.
ACAAGCTGTCCGCCAGGCGCGCTGCGAAATCCGGGGACATGACTCGCCTGGTACTCCTGCGGCGAACGCACGTCGAAACGATAGATTGTCCGCACGGCTTCCTCAGCCCAGCGGCGCGCTTCGTCGCGCGAGGTGCGGCCCACTTCGGCGCGATCGGCCACTGCGCGCGCCGAGGCCGCTGCGGCGACCCGCACCGAATCGACAGTGACCGGATCGAAGCGCTTCGTGCTGCCGTGCGCCAGCGTTTGCCCGGCAAGCGTCCAACCGATCGTGCCGTTACGTAACGCCGCGACGGGATTCGGCACACCCGCGTTGATCAGCGATTGCGCGCCGACAATGCTGCGCGTGCGTCCCGCACAATTGACGACGATCTGCGTCGACGGGTTCGGCGCCAGTTGCCGCGCGCGCAACACCAGTTCGGCACCCGGCACGCTGACGCTGCCGGGAATGTTCATGGTCTGATACTCGTCGAAGCGGCGTGCGTCGAGTACGACCACGTCGGCGTCGCTGTCGAGCAGTTCCTGCAATTGCGGCGCTTCGAGCGACGGCGTATGCCGTTCGCTCTCCACCAGTTCGCCAAACGCCTTGCTCGACGAGTTGACGTCCTGGAACAGTTCGCCACCCGCCTCGGCCCAACCGCGCAAACCGCCGGCCAGCAACGTGACATCGGTGTAACCCAGTTCGACGAAACGGCGTGCGGCGCGCACGGCGAGCCCTTCGCCATTGTCGAACACCACTATGGGTACGCTGCGGCGTGGCAACCGCAACGGTGCATCCAGTTCAAGCTTCGATAACGGAAGATTGGCGGCGAACAGCGGATGACTGCGTGCATGCGGGTCTTCCTCGCGTACGTCGAGCAATGCGATTTCGCGGCGCTCGAGTAATGCGCGGCGCACGTCTTCGAATGAACGGCTACGGAATTCAGTCTCAATGGTCATGAGATTGCGATCTCCTTCGATACATTCCAGATATTCGGCAACACGTCGTTGGAATAACCGGAGATAAATGTCTTGCGGCCACCCTCCCCCGGGTAAACCGAGCGCGACACCGCCCCGATATTTGCACCATAAACGTGAATGCTGACCGACACGCGGTCGTCGTATGCATTGCTGACCCGGTGAATGTCGCCAATGCGCGGCGAGACCGCATCGACGGCACCGGTTTCGAGCCGCCTTGCCTCACCAGAAGCAATCAACGTGCCGCTTTTGTCGAGACAATATGGCTGCGCGATTTCCGCACCGCGCAACACACCAATCAGGCCCCAAACGGTGTGGTCGTGAACCGGCGTGGCCTGTCCTGGCCCCCAGACAAAACTCACCACGGAGAAGCGCTGACGTGAATCCGCGTGCAGCAAGAATTGTTGGTATCGCTCAGGGCTCGGACGCGCGTACGCGTCGGGCAGCCAGTCGTCGTGCGCGACCAGTTCGCGCAGCGCGGCGCCGCCCGCGTCGAGCAGGCTGGCTTCGAGGAGCGCATCGTCGAGTAACGATGCGATCCGCTCGACAAAAGTGCGCAAGCGGTCAAGCCGCAAGATCTGGCTCATGAGGTCATGGAAGAAATGAGGGTCGAGAAAAGTGCGGCGGCGCCCCGCGGCCTTCAGGGTCCGCGCGACGCTCTGTTCTGGTTGGGGTCTTGGTTGACGACCTGGTCTAGTGTACGCACATCCGTAGTGGGATGTGGCCGCCGCGCCGCAGCAATGGCGGCGGCGCGGCGGCAGTGTCATCGTGAGCGGATTGCCCTTTTAGTCGAACACGTCGGGCTCATTGGCAACTACGCCCTCCAGCAGGCTCTGGAACGCAAACAATGCCCCACCCGCTCGCCCCACCTGTTCGTGCGTCAACGTGGCGATGTCGTGCGGGATTGGCTGCGGCTTGCCAGCCGCTTCCGCGAGCAATTGCGCGTGACAGGCGTTGTCAAGCGCGATGTACCACCAGGCCGCCGCCTCGACGGTCGGTCCCGCGGTCAGGATGCCGTGGTTCTTCAGGATCACGGCGCGATTCGTGCCAAGCGCCGCTGCAATGCGCGCGCCTTCGTCGGTATCCAGCACGACGCCGCGAAAGTCGTCGAACAGGGCGTGATCCTGATAGAACGAGCACGAGTCCTGCGTGAGCGGATCGAGCGTGCGTCCGAGCGTCGACCACGCCTTGCCATACAACGAGTGCGTGTGCGCGGCGGCCACTACGTCGGGCCGTGCTTCATGAATCGCAGCATGAATCGCGAAGGCCGCCTGATTCACCGGCCCTTCGCCCACCACGATCTCACCTTGCGAATTCACCAACAGCAGATCGGAGACGCGAATCCGGCTGAAATGCTTGCCGAACGGATTGACCCAGAAGTGATCGGGCCATTCCGGATCGCGCGCCGTGATGTGACCCGCAAGTCCTTGATCGAAACCGTAGCGCGCGAAAATGCGAAATGCGACAGCAAGCCGTTCTTGCCGATAGCGGCGCTCGTCAGCAACGCTCGCGCGCGGCGGCACTTCATCGAACCAGAATTTGCGCAATGGCGCATGGCGTTGCAATGTCGACGTTTCTGTAGCGGGGACAGCAGGCAGAGATAGATCGGTCATCGTTCCTCCGTTCAGGCTGCCACGCGTTCGCTGCGGGCAATGCGCTCGCGCGTGGCGGGAATCAGCGCGCGGCCATAGTCGATCGCATCTTCAAGCGGATCGAAGCCGCGGATCAGGAAGGTGGTCACACCCAACGCATAGTACTCCGCGAACGTATCGGCCACCTGCTCCGGTGTGCCGACCAGCGCGGTCGAATTCGAACGGCCGCCGATTTCCTTGGCGATCGCGGTCCACAAGCGCTCGTCGGCGCGATCCGCCTCGCCTGCGGCTGCCAGCAAGCGGCGCGCGCCTTCGCTCTGCGCGGGTCCGCCCACGCTCAGGCCCTGGGCGGCGCGTAGCCGCTTGGTCTCTTCGAGAATATGCTCAGCGCGTTCCCACGCCGCTGCTTCGGTATCCGCGAGAATCGGCCGGAACGACACCGAGAAGCGCACCGTGCGGCCATGCTTAGCGGCTTCCGCGCGCACCCGCGTGACCTGCTCGCGCACCTGCGCCTTCGATTCGCCCCACAGCGCATAGACGTCCGCATGCCGGCCGGCGATTTCGAGCGCAGGCGCCGAGGCGCCGCCGAAATACACCGGAATATGCGGTTGCTGCACTGGCTTCACTTCGGAGAAACCGCGTTCGAAGCGGTAGTACTTGCCCTCGTGATCGAACGGCGTATCGGAGGTCCAGATGCGGCGCAGGATCGAGACGTACTCGTCGGTGCGTGCGTAGCGCTCGTCATGCGACAGGTAATCGCCGTCGCGGCGTTGCTCGGCGTCGTCGCCGCCCGAGATGATGTGCACGGCAAGGCGGCCGCCCGAGTAATGATCGAGCGTGGCGAGCTGACGCGCGGCCAGCGTCGGCGCTACAAAGCCGGGCCGGTGAGCGAGCATGAAATGCACGCGACTTGTAACGCTCGCGGCATGCGCGACAGTCAGCAGCGCATCGGGACCGGTCGAATGATGCGGAACAAGGATGCGGTCGAAGCCGGCGTCCTCATGGGCCCGTGCAAACTGCTCCACGTAACCAATATCTATTGCCGGGCCTTGCGGCGCGTGCGTTTCCGAGACCTTGCGAGTCTGGATCATGCCGATGAATTCGACTGCCACGATGCGTCTCCCCGATGATCGACAGAACGCCGGACGCACTGAACGCGGACCGGCGGCGACACCCCGGACGGGATGTCAGGCAAGCCTCAAAGGTAGCACCGCAACATGCGTTCGTTAAATATTGATAGCCGATAAAGATATCGCAATTGCATGTTTGTGACGGCTCGAAGCGGTTGCTAACCTCGCTCCGCGACAGCATGCTCCGGCGATTCCGCGAACCGCCCCGGCCGATTCATGCTTCCCGATTTTTTCCGCGGCTTCCTTCCGCTTCCTGTTTGCGTTTTCCTCTTCGTGGATCTACATCGATGAACGCTTTTCGCTCCGACCGCCGCCGGGTTCTGCACACTCTTGCCGCCTGCGGCCTCGCGCCCGCTGCGGCGTGGCTCGCTGCGACGGATGCGCTGGCTGCAGAGCCCACCCTGGTATTCGGCGACCAGGCCGGTGGTCTGCGCGCCCTGGCCGAAGCGGCCCATGTGCTGGACGGCACGCCCTATGCATTTCGCTGGGCCAACTTTCAGGGCGCTGCACCGCTCTTCGAGGCGCAGCGAGCGAATGCGGTCGATCTCGCGCCCGCGGGCGATCTGCCGGTGCTCGCGGCGGCGATCGGCGATCCGTCGCTGAAGATTGTCGCGACCCGCGTCGGCACGCCGACGTCGCTCGGCATCGTTGTCCAGGCCGATTCGCCGCTGCGGCATGTAGCCGATCTGAAAGGCAAGACCGTGGTGGTGTCGTCGGCGCGTGGCAGCATTTCGCAATATCAGTTGTACGGCGCGCTGGCCGAAGCCGGACTCACGCGTGACGACGTGAACGTGCGCTTCGTGCTGCCTGTCGACGCCTTTGCCGCGTTCGAGGCGCGCCAGCTCGAAGTATGGGCGACTTTCGACCCGTATTTCGGCACCGCTGTGCAGCGCGGAGGCCGCGTATTACGTGACGGCTCCGGCATCAATACCGGCCTCGCCTTCATCACCGCTTCGGGCGCAGCGGCCGCGGACCAGGCGAAGCGCCCGGCGCTGAGCGATGCGTTGCAACGCTTTCAGCGCGCCGGCGCATGGGCTGTGGGACATCCCGAAGCATACGCGCAGGTGTATGCGACGGTGACACGCCTGCCAATCGAGACAGCGAGAGTCATCACCGCTCGCTCCGCCCTGCAGCAACGCCCCGTCAGCGACGCGGATATCGCAGCGCTGCAAAAGGTCGCCGACCGCGCGTTCGAGCAACAGATCTTGCCGGCGAAGGTGGATGTGCGGGCGATCACGGCGCAAGGAATCGGTTAGGAATTTTCGAGTTCGATTGTGGGCCGCGAGATTCCTCGGCCCACTTTGCGATATCGCGTAAAGAATACTTCTGCTAATGCGCATTTTTGACCGGAAATCAGGTTTGCAAATGATTATGTCCGGGCATTCCCATGGAGATCTCTCGTCAATCTTATGCGTTTACTGATATCGTAAAACGCACTAAATTACTATCAGCAAGTGATCCGTTTTCAATCGATAAAAATGGGCAATAGTTTGCGCAGTGCCGCAACCGCAGCTGACAGACCTTATCTTTTATTAATAATATTATATGCTGAATACAATGCTGCGACACAGCAAGAATTTCAGGTACCCCACTTCCCACCAAACCCCCGTCGCATGGCTCATTTTGTGTAATCTACAGACAAGAGCAATAGCCTTCTTGGTGAAACGGTTATACGTGACTACACCATACATGGAAATGGCGCCTATTTGACAGGGATGTTGTCATGCTGCATCGCACTTTAGTATCCGCAATTTCTAAAAATCACAAAAAACCGGTTTGAAAATCGTACAACGGCGACCTAGCATTAATCCCAATCTCCCCGGGCGCGATAAATATGGCATTGCAAGCGGACGAGTCATGCAATCGTAAGCAAATCCTGATTATGCAAGACTTTGCGGAGGTTACGCGACGTGACACAACAACTTGAAAGGTATCGTAACGCACGGATCGCCGGGCAGCGGCTGGAAGTGAGTGGCCAGGATTCGGCGGCGGCACTGGGCCAGAATGCTGTGAAAAGTGCGTATCAGCTGTGGGCTGAAAGGCGCGGTCTGATCCAGGACGAGCCGCCCGAGTCGGAAAAGATGAATTTCGCCCGCATCATGGAAGACGTGATCGCGAACCAGTACGCCATGACTCGCGCCGCGCGCCTGCACCGTGGCAATCCCGTGCAAAGGCATCCGCGTTATCCATGGATGGTCTCGATCATGGAGAGGATGCTCGAAGGCGAGCGACGTGGCCTCGAAGTGAGAAACGTCGACCTGCTCGCACCGGACCTGGGCGACTGGGGCGAACCGGGCAGCGGCGCGATTCCGGTGGAGTGCACGTTACAGGTGTGCCACGACATGGCGGTGACGGGCTACGCCGTCTGGGACATAGCGGTCTGCATTGGCGGAAACCGCTTGCAGGTCTACACGATTGAACGTGACCTCGAGCTCGAGCAGATGCTGATCGAAGGCGAGCATGAATTCTGGCAATGCGTCGAAAGCGGACGCGAGCCTGATTTCAGCTACGACTCCGCGCAAGCTCAAAGCCTGCTGCAAAAACTCTATCCCCATACAGACGGCAGCACGGTGACGCTGGACGATACGATCCAGTATTGGCACGAAGTAAAGAACGACGCGCAAAAGCAGGCGAGGACCTATCAGGCGGTGGTGGATACAGCCGACGCGCACATCCTGAAAGCGATGGGCAACGCGTCGGTCGGCACGCTGCCGTTTGGCGGCGAGTATCGGCGCAGGGAAACGACGCGCGAGGGTTATGCGGTTCAGGCACAGAGCAGCATCGAATGCTGCTTCGTGGCGGCGGGGAACAGACGCGACGGGTGAGGCGACGTGGTGCTTGCCAGTAGCCGTTCGGGCGTCGGTTCCACGGTCGACGATTCCTCGCTTTAAACGTCCCCAGGCCTGACCGGCCCTTGGACATTCATCACGTCGGCGGAGGGTCATGCCTTACACACAAAATCTATGACAGGCCCGAAGAGGAAGAGGAAACAGAACCACCACCATTTAACCGCTGAAAAACCTCACCGGCCTGCCACGAAGCCAGCGCAGCACACCCAAACAAAACCTCGCGCATGCGCTTAACAAGAGCCAAGGAAAGAGCAACCTCCCGCCCAACCCCAAACAACTGCGCAAGCATCACAACAGCCGCATCCTGCACCCCCACCCCGGCGGGAACAAAAAACGCAGCGTGCCTGACCGCCTGAGTAAGCCCTTCGATAGCCAGGGCCCCGGTCAAAGAAACCGCATGTCCCAACAACGCCAAAGCCCAATAAGTCTCAAGCGCGCCGAGTAGATATCCACTCAACTGCCAAAGAAATGCCCTTAGTAAAAGCCCGCTGCGAGACAAAAGCGCATCGATATCCGCATCAAGCTGCCGCCCATCGATCGCCGACAAGAGCGAATTTGCGGAACCCAACAACCTCCCAGCCCACCGCTCGATAGCATAAAAAACCCCACCCCGCCGAACGAGCACAACAGCAATGACGGGTAAAGGCAACGACAAAAGCAAAGCCATCCCAACGGTACGCACGACCCCAACCTGATGCGTCGCCGCAACGATCAACACCAATGCAAGCGCCGAAAACGCATACTGAACAGCCATCGTCACCATCACCTCGACGACAACCGACGCACTAACGCCACTCAGATCAGCCACACGCCAACCGGCAAGCCGAATCCCAACAATCTCCCCACCAATCCCCGCGGCAGGCAACAAGCGGCTCACGGCTTCACGAACCATCGCCACCCACCAAAGAAACATCAACGACGCCCGTTTACCCAGCAACAGATGCCACGCATATGCATCGAGCAATAACGGCAGCGCGTGAAACGGCACAAGCCATAGCAAAGCAAACCCCGCCTGCCCGATGATCTGAATCAGACCGCCAACACCCTCGTGCAGCACGAGACCAATCAGGATCGCGATCCCGATTGGCAAACAGGCCCATTGCAAGCGTTTCATGACGCTTGCGCACCACGGCGATGCAACTCGCCGAACACATCGGCAAAGCCACCGCGCGTCGCCCCGGCCGCCTCGATAGCCGCCGCCACGCGCGGCGAGAGCAATGCGGCCAGTTCGTCCGCATGCCGGTAGTCGCGCATGCCGGCGCTCAACGCGCCCTCACCCGCCGTGGCCGGATGACAATAGATCTCGCCCACGCCGTCTGGCACGCGCGCCAACGCATCGAGCAAGACGCCCTCCGTCATCTGCCCCGTTCTGGAAATGCCGACCACATAGTCGTTATGAGCAATACCGGCATGATCGAGACGGTCCCGCACCAAACCAATCCACGGTTTAAGCCACAGCGGTTCGTTGGATTCGCTCGGCAGACGCATCGCACGCATGCCGTAGTCGCGGCCAATCTCGAGGATCAGCCCGAGCACAGTCGGATGCAGATGGAAGTGCTTATGGGTATTGACGTGATCGAGCGGCAGCCCGGTCTTCGCAAATGCTTCGAACTGCGCACGGATTTCCAGTGCGAGCTGCTTGCGCACGCGCGGCAAACAGAAAAATCGAAAGCCGTCGCGCACCATGTCGTCGCCGAAACGGCCCTCTGGACCGACCAGCGCCGGAATCGCTTCGCGCGGCAGGAGCGCCGCACCATCGGCCAGCACCAGGTGCAGGCCAACCCGCAATTCCGGCAGCCGCCGCACGCGCGCCAGCGCATCGCGCGCGGCCGGTGCGGCGACCATCAGACTCGCCGCCGTGAGCACCCCGTACAAATGCGCACGCTCGACTGCCTCGTTGACCCGTTCATGCAAACCGAAATCGTCTGCCGTGAAGATCAGCGTACGCTGCGAAAGCCGAGCCTCGTGCGCCATCACGCTTCGTGAGCGCGCAGGAAACGGAAGAACTCCACGCCTTCACGCAGACGTCGCTTCATCATGTCCCAGCTCAGCAGCATCTCGCGCACGATCTCCCAGATCTTCGAAGGCCGGAAATAGAAGCGCCTGTAGAAACTCTCAACGTGGTGATAGATCTCTTCACGCGACAGATGCGGATAGCCGATCGCCGCGAGCTGCACCCCTTCCTTGCTCACCAGGTTGATCACCTTGTTCTCCTGCAGCCAGCCGTTTTCCACCGCCTGGTTGTAGAGCGTCGTGCCCGGATAGGGTGCTGCGAGCGATACCTGGATGGTGTGTGGATTGATTTCCTTTGCGTACTCGATCGTCTTTTCGATCGTCTCCTGCGTCTCGCCCGGCAGGCCCAGGATGAAGGTGCCGTGAATCTTGATGTCCAGCTTGCGGCAGTCTTCGCTGAAACGTCGTGCGATATCCGTGCGCAGGCCCTTCTTGATGTTCAGCAGGATCTGGTCGTCGCCCGATTCGTAGCCCACCAGCAGAAGTCGCAAGCCATTTTCCTTCATGATCTTCAGCGTCGCGTGCGGTACGTTCGCTTTCGCGTTACACGACCACGTCACGCCAAGCTTG
>NZ_JAMFSB010000012.1 GCF_026225065.1 Paraburkholderia sp.
ACGATCGGCAGCATCTCTTTGGGGCTGGCCTTGGTGGCGGGCAGAAATCGCGTTCCCAGTCCGCCCACGGGAAATACCGCTTTATGAACGTTGCGCATTTCGTCACTCCCCTTTCGTGTCGTTGTTTCCGGTTTCCCGCTATGTGAATCTGAGCCTATTCCGCAGCTGTCGAAATTACCTGCCAACTGTTCGCCCTTTCCCGCCGCCCGGGCGAAGCCATGCCTATACGGGGCAACGCGCTACTTAAATTAAGTTTCATCAAACGATTGCCCTGTTTCAACCAACGCACGCGCCCGTCGATCCATAATTTCCTCAACGTGATACGTATTGAGGAGCCGGACATGCCGATGACGATCGAGATGATGAACGAGTACGGTGACAACGCAGTGCGGGTTGCCGTCGACGACAATTCTGTGTTGCTGGCAGCGAGCGAAGTCGACGCGGTCATCGAGCGCCTGAGCCTGCTGCGCGCCGCGATGCGGCCTGAAGTGCCAAAAGAGCCGTCGCGCACGCACCAATATGTGATCGAAATGGATCCTTGCTGGCACACGGAGAAACATCCGCTCTATGACGGCGCCGTTCTGTTCATGCGTCACACCGGTCTTGGTTGGGCCGGCTTTGCACTGCCCACGGCAAGCCTCGCCAAACTCAACGACGCCTTGTCGAAGCATCTCAAGCAGCTTGAAGTGGAAGAAGCGCCTGCGTTGATGAATTAGAACGCCAGCCTTTCGACGCAGGCATCCGCCACGCACCGCCCGGCGCACCCCACAATGACACTCATGCGTTGCTGCACCGCTGGCATGATTTGTTCCGCTTTGTGCAGCAATGTATTTCAAAGTTCATCTCCACTACGCGCATGCAACACCCTATACTGACCTTTCCGCATCACTGCGGTCTTTTTCAAGATCTCCTTACAGCGCGGCTTGTCCGCGCTTTTTTTTTGCCTGTCGCTTTTGCAAGGCGACCCGCGCACCGCGCCTCCCACACGCGCAATGTATCCACGTAGTTCATGAACATTGCACAAAATTAAAAAAGACTTAATCAAGCTGGCAGTGCCATGTTATCTGCGAGCGCCCATGATGCACGCATCGTCCTTTCCTAGTGTAAGAACATGAACCAGCTACAAGCGATGCGTGTCTTCACACGCGTAGTCGATCTCGCCAGCTTCAACCTGGCCGCGAGACAACTGGGCATGTCGGCTGCCGCCGTCACGCGCAGTGTCAGTATGCTCGAGGCGCATCTGAACATGCGCCTGCTTAACCGCACGACGCGCAGCCTGTCGCTCACGGAAGTGGGCAAGGAGTATCTGGACGGATGCCGAACGATCATCGAAAAGCTCGATGAAATGGAATCGAACCTCGTGCAGACCACCCGCGACCCGCGCGGCACCTTGCGCATCGCCACGCCGATGACCTTCGCGGCCTCGGGACTCGGCAACCTGCTCGCCACCTATCGAACGCTGCATCCGCGGGTCGATTTCGACATCACCACCTTCGACACGCATATCGACATGGTGGAAGGCGGCTACGACGTATGCTTCTCCGACGACCGCCGTCTCGCCAGTTCCACGCTCGTAAGCCGCACGCTTACGAGCATCGAGGAAGTCACGGTGGCTTCGCCGTCGTATCTGGCCCGCCAAGGCACGCCGCGCGACCCGGCCGCATTGAATCGCCACGGTTTGCTGACGGTCTCGGACGGCAGTTCGCGGACCTGGGAATTCGCGGATGCCGACGGCGTCTACCGGGTCAACACCGGCAGCGCGCTGACAGCGACCAGCAGCGCAATGGTGCGGGTGGCCGCGCTCAACCACATGGGCATCGCGTTGCTGCCGCTGCCGTTCGTCGACGAAGACCTCGCTCAGGGCACGCTGGTACCGGTGCTCGAACAATACGAAGTCAATGGCGGTCCACGTCATGTGTCGATCCTGTATTCGGGGCGTAACTATCTGTCGATGAAGGTGCGCAGCTTTATCGACTTTGCGGTGAGCCAGTATCGCGCACCCGACAAGCAGGTCGCGCTGCGCGTCGTAGCGTGATGGCCCTGAAGAAATACGCCAGCGAACCATGCCGAAGATACTGACGATCGAAGACGACGAACTGATCGCGGACGACATCGTGCGCACGCTCACCTCGAGCGGTTTCTCGGTCGACGTGGCGCGCACCGGCCGCGAAGGCATGGCCAAGGTCATGGCAGGCGAATACGACGTCGTCACGCTCGACCGCATGCTGCCGGATCTCGACGGTCTGACGATCGTCGCCACCATGCGCGGCGTGGGCATGGAAACGCCGGTGCTGGTGATGAGCGCGATGTCCGATGTCGATCATCGCATTCAGGGGCTGCGTGCCGGCGGTGACGACTACCTGACCAAGCCCTTCTCCGCCGACGAGATGTTTGCACGTGTGGAAGTCCTGCTGCGGCGGCGTCCGCGTAATGCCAAAGCGGAGACCTTGCTACGTACCGGTGCGCTTGAGCTCGATCTGGTGCGCCGCCGCGTCACCCACGGCAAACGCGAACTCGAATTGCAGCCCACCGAATTCCGCGTGCTGGAATTCATGATGCGTCATGCAGGCCAGGTGCTGACGCGCACGATGATTTTCGAAGCGGTTTGGGGTTGCCGCTTCGATCCGGGCACCAACCTGATTGACGTACACGTGGGACGTCTGCGCAAAAAGGTCGACGTGCCGGGCGAACGTCCACTGATCCGCACCATTCGCGGGTCCGGCTACCTGTTCGGTTGACGCGCAAGCGCGTCGTCCCCTCCACTCTCCCCTCATCGAACACAGCGTGCTCCAAGCAGCACGCTGTGTGTCTCTGTTCGTGATCGCGTTGCTACACGGCTAACGCATCGTCACCGCGCTTTTAATTTCGCCATGCCTGGCAACTAAAACTTGTTTCATTTTTTTAGTCGCAGGGTGTTAGGGCTTGCTCGACAGAATACCGACATCGGGCAAGCCACCATTGGGACTTGCCCTAACCGACTGACGCCGCCGAGTCATCGCGCCATTCTGAACGGAGCAGCTTTCGATGTTAAAAATAGTCCGGCTCGCTTTAACGCGGCCTTATACGTTCATCGTGCTTGCGATGCTGATCGTGTTGATCGGCCCGCTTTCCGCGTTGCGCACGCCAACCGATATCTTTCCCGATATCCGCATTCCGGTAATCAGCGTCGTGTGGAACTACGCGGGCCTGCAACCGGACGACATGGCCGGACGCATCGTCACCTATTACGAGCGTACGCTCGGCACCACGGTCAACGATGTTCAGCATATCGAGTCGCAATCGTTTCGCGGCTACGGCATCGTCAAGATCTTCTTCCAGCCGAACGTCGATATTCGCACCGCCACAGCACAGGTCACCTCGGTTTCGCAGACCGTGTTGAAGCAGATGCCGCCCGGCACGACGCCGCCGCAGATCCTCAACTACAACGCCTCGACCGTGCCGGTTCTGCAACTGGCGCTCACCAGCAACACGCTCGACGAACAGAAGCTCGCCGACTACGCGACCAACTTCATCCGTCCGCAACTGCTGAGCGTGCCCGGCGTGGCGATTCCGACCGCCTACGGCGGCAAGACCCGCGAAGTGCAGATCGACCTCGACCCGCAAGCGCTGCAGGCGAAGAAACTCTCCGCGCAGGATGTGGCCGACGCGTTGGCGCAACAGAACCAGATCATCCCGGCGGGCACCGAGAAGATCGGCCGCTTCGAATACAACATCAAACTGAACAACAGCCCGCTGTCGCTGCAGGAACTGAACAACCTGCCGATCAAGACCGTGGACGGCGCAACCATCTATATTCGCGACGTCGCCCATGTGCGGGACGGCTATCCGCCGCAGACCAACATCGTGCGTGTTGATGGTCACCGTGCGGTGCTGATGAGTATCCTGAAGAACGGCTCGGCCTCCACGCTCGATATCATCGCGGGCGTCAAGGCACAGCTGCCCCGCATCGAGGAGACACTACCGCCCGGACTCAAGCTCGTCACGATGGGCGATCAATCCACCTTCGTGAAGGGCGCCGTGAGCGGTGTGGCGCGCGAAGGCATCATCGCCGCGGCGCTGACGTCGCTGATGATTCTGCTGTTCCTCGGCAGCTGGCGCTCGACGCTGATCATCGCGGCGTCGATTCCGCTCGCCGTGCTGGCAGCGATTGCGGGCCTCTCGGCGATGGGTGAAACGCTCAACGTGATGACACTAGGCGGTCTTGCGCTCGCGGTCGGGATTCTGGTGGACGACGCAACCGTCACGATCGAAAACATCAACTGGCACCTCGAACAAGGCAAGGATGTCAGGAGCGCGATCATGGACGGCGCCGCGCAGATCGTCGGGCCGGCGTTCGTCTCGTTGCTGTGTATCTGTATCGTGTTCGTGCCGATGCTGCTGCTTAACGGCATCGCCCGCTTCCTGTTCGTGCCGATGGCCGAGGCAGTGATCTTTGCGATGGTGGCGTCGTTTGTGTTGTCCCGGACCTTCGTGCCGATGCTTGCGCAGTATCTGCTGAAACCGCATGCATCGGGCGGTCACGCCTCCGGCGAACTGGCGGCGGTGATGGAGCCGCACGGCGGCCACCACCCGTCACCCGCTTCGCGCAATCCGCTGGTGCGCTTTCAGCGCGGCTTCGAGCATCGCTTCGAACGCGTGCGCGCTGTCTATCGCATCGTGCTCGGCCTTGCGCTGACAAACCGCAAGCGCTTCGTGGTTGGCTTTCTGATCGTCGTCGGTGCGTCGTTCCTGCTTGCCCCGTGGCTGGGACGCAATTTCTTTCCCGACATCGACTCGGGCGAAATCGCGCTTCATGTCCGTGCGCCGGTCGGCACGCGAATCGAAGACACCGCCGATGAGTTCGATCACATCGAGAACGCCGTGCGCAGCGTGGTGCCGCCCAATCAACTCGGCAGCATCATCGACAACGTCGGCTTGCCGAACAGCGGTATCAACCTGACCTATAACAATAGTGGCACCACGGGTCCGAACGACGGCGACATCATGATTTCGTTGAACGAAAATCATGCGCCCACCGCCGGCTATGTGAAAACGCTGCGCAAGATTCTGCCGCGCGAATTTCCCGGTACGACCTTCTCGTTCCTGCCCGCCGACATCGTCAGCCAGATTCTGAACTTCGGCTCACCGGCACCGATCGACCTGCAGATAGCGGGGCCGAATCAGGATGCCAATCATCGCTACGCCAACGAAGTGATGCGCCGCATGCGCCTGATTCCGGGCATCGCCGATACGCGCATCCAGCAGGCGTCGACCTACCCGCAGTTCACCGTGTCGGTTGACCGTTCGCGGGCAGACGAACTGGGCATCACCGAGCAGGACGTGACCAACTCCGTGGTGGCGAGCCTGTCGGGCACGAGCCAGGTATCGCCCACTTACTGGCTGAATCCGCATAACGGTGTGTCGTATCCGATCGTCGCGCAGACGCCGCAATACCGCATGGAGTCGCTCTCGGCGCTGGACAATCTGCCCATTACTGGCAAGGACGGCCAGTCGCAGATTCTGGGCGGCATTGCGACGATCGAGCGCGGCGTCGGCGATGCCGTCGTCTCGCACTACAACATCGAGCCGCTTTACGATGTGTTTGCGACGACCCAGGGGCGCGATCTCGGCGCCGTGGCAACGGATATCCAGCACATCCTGCATGCAACGGCGAAAGACGTGCCGAAGGGTTCGACGGTCACCTTGCGCGGCCAGGTCGAGACGATGAACAGCGCCTTCCTCGGACTCTCGCTCGGCCTCGTCGGTGCGATCGCGTTGATCTACATGCTGATCGTCGTCAACTTCCATTCGTGGTCCGACGCCTTCGTTATCGTTACC
The DNA here is from genome assembly GCF_026225065.1 of Paraburkholderia sp. Taxonomy (GTDB): domain Bacteria; phylum Pseudomonadota; class Gammaproteobacteria; order Burkholderiales; family Burkholderiaceae; genus Paraburkholderia. Next base: position 5,818 of record NZ_JAMFSB010000012.1, read on the forward strand.
GCGTTGCCCGCGGCGCTCGCCGGAATCGTCTGGATGCTGTTCACCACGCATACGCCGCTCTCGGTACCAGCGTTGACCGGCGCCATTCTCTGCATGGGCGTGGCAACGGCCAACAGCATTCTGGTCGTGAGCTTCGCACGCGAACGCCTCGCGGTTACGGGCAATGCGCTGGTCGCGGCGATGGAAGCCGGCTTCACGCGCTTTCGCCCGGTGCTGATGACCGCGCTCGCCATGATCATCGGCATGGCGCCGATGGCGCTCGGCCTCGGCGACGGCGGCGAACAGAACGCGCCGCTCGGCCGCGCCGTGATCGGCGGCCTGATCTGCGCGACCTTCGCCACCCTGCTGTTCGTCCCAGTTGTGTTCAGCCTGGTGCACCGTCGCGATGCGGCTAAGCACCCTCCTGTCAAAGACAAAAATCATCCTACTTCCGAAACTGGAGCGCTCCATGTCCACTGAGATCGAGATCAATTCGCCGAAGCGGCTACGCCATCTGAAGCTGGTCGGCATCGTCGTGCTGCTCGCCGCTGCGGGGATCGTGACAACCGGCATCTTTACCCGCGTGCACGCCAGACAGGAGATGACCGCGTGGTCCGCCGCGCAGGCCATTCCGACCGTCGCCGCGCATACGCCGGGCCAACAGGGCGCAACGCAATCCCTGGTTCTGCCAGGTCATCTGTCCGCCTTCGTGGACGCACCGATCTACGCACGGGTGCCGGGCTATCTGCACGCGTGGTACGCGGATATCGGCGCGCATGTGAAAGCCGGGCAACTGCTTGGCCTGATCGATACGCCCGATCTCGACCAGCAATTGCTGCAGGCCAAAGCCGACTTGCAGGACGCGCAGGCGAACGAAAAGCTCGCGGCGTCCACCGCCAAACGCTGGACCGAGATGCTCAAGCAGGATTCGGTCTCGCAGCAGGACACCGATGAGAAAACCGGCGACCTGGCCGCCAAGCAGGCGATCGTTGCCAGTGCCCAGGCGAACGTGAATCGTCTCGAAGCACTTGAATCGTTCAAGCGGATCACCGCGCCGTTCGATGGCGTCGTCACCGCGCGCAAAACCGATATCGGCGACCTGATCAATGCAGGCGGCGGTGACGGTCACGAACTGTTTACGGTCTCCGACGCGCGTCAACTGCGGGTTTATGTCAGTGTGCCGCAAAGCGATGCAGCCGCCATCAAACCGGGCATGACAGCAACGCTGAGCATGCCGGAGCGCCCCGGGATGACATTCCAGGCGAAGCTGCTCGACACTGACGATTCGATCACACAGTCTTCCGGCACCCTGCTGGTGCAACTGGAAGTCGATAACCAGAACGGCCTGCTGATTCCGGGCGAGTACACTGAAGTGCACTTCGCGATGCCGACCGATCCTCATGCGCTGCTCGTTCCAGCCAGCGCGTTGATCTTCCGGCAAAGCGGCTTGCAGGTGGCCGTGGTCGGTAAGGACGACCACGCAATACTCAAGCCTGTCACGATTGCTACGGATCTCGGCACCCAGGTCGAAATCGGCTCGGGCATCGAAGCCAACGATCGCGTGATCGACAATCCGCCCGACTCGATTGCCACCGGCGACGCGGTGCGGCTCGCGGCTACGCACGCTGCCAACCCTTCCCCCACGTCGCTCGCGGACCATGGCGACGCGGAGCGCGCCCATGGCTAGGCTCAAGTTCAAGCGCAGCCTGTGCGTAGCGCTGGCGGTCAGCGCACTGTTTAGCGGCTGCTCGTTCGCGCCGGTCTATCAGGTGCCCCCCACGGCCATTCCGACGACCTTCAAGGAAAGCGGTGCGTGGCAACTAGCCAAACCCGCCGACCAGGTGCCGCGTGATGGCTGGTGGCAGGTATACCGCGACCCGGTTCTCGACAAGCTCGAAGTGCAGGTGGCGGCGGCCAATCCGAATGTCGCCGCTGCAGTGGCGCGCCACGACGAAGCCGTTGACTATCTGGCACAGGCGCGCTCGGGCCTGTTCCCGACTATCGGCGCGGGAGCCGATGTCTCGAGCAACCGTCAATCGGACAGCCGGCCGTTGCGCGGCTCCGGCGAGCCTTCGGTGTATGGCTCAAACACGGTCGACATCGGCATCAACTACGACCTCGACCTGTGGGGCAAGGTGCGCAACGAAGTAGCCGCAGGCCAGGCCGCAGCCCAGGCGAGCGACGCGGATCTCGCCTCCGTGCGTCTTAGCTTGCAGGCGAGCCTTGCGGACGCCTACTTTAATCTGCGCGGACTCGACGAGCAGCAACAACTGCTGGCGGACACGATCACCACCTATGAGCGCGCCCTAAAACTCACGATGAGCCGTCACGCCGGAGGCATTGCTTCGGACCTCGATGTATCGCGCGCACAGACGCAGCTCGCTTCGGCGCGCGCCGCTGCCGAGGACGTCAAGGCTCGACGCGCGCTGTACGAACATGCGATTGCATCGCTGACCGGCGTGCCGGCGTCGTCGTTCTCGCTCGCAGCGTCGACCGGTCTTGCGTATCTGCCGTCGATTCCGACCGGTGTGCCATCGGCGTTGCTGCAGCGGCGTCCCGATATCGCCGCTGCCGAGCGGCGCGTGGCTGAGGCGAACGCGAAGATCGGCGTTGCCAAGGCGGCGTTCTTCCCGGATGTTTCGCTGGGACTCGACGGCGGCTTCCAGAGCGACACGCTTTCGCCCTGGATCATGGCGCCCAACGAAATCTGGTCGATCGGTCCAAGTCTCGTGATGACCCTGTTCGACGGCGGCCGCCGCGAAGCCATGACGCAGGAAGCACGCGCAAAGCTGGCCGAAAACGGCGCGAAGTACAAGGCAGCGGTGCTGCTCTCGTTCCAGCAGGTCGAAGACAATCTGGCCCAATTGCATCATCTCGGCGATGAAGCGACACAGCAGGACGAGGCGCTCACCGACGCGCAGCGCACCTTGAATCTCTCGATGTCGCGCTATCGCGATGGAGTGGTCAGCTATCTGGATGTGGTCACCGCGCAGACCACTGAACTGAACACGCAGATCCTCGCGCTGAACGTGAATACGCGGCGTTTACTGGCTTCGGTGGGACTGATCGAGGCGCTGGGTGGCGGGTGGTCGGCGGATCAGACTGCGGTGGCCGCAGCGCCTGTTACGCCGGTTCAGGCGCAGGCCGCAGTTCCTGTTCGCGGGTAAATTTCTTTTCACATTTATATCGTCGAACCGCTATCCCCCGGCGACTATCCTTCTAATCAACCGGGCAGCGAGTTTTTTCCTTCGGTTTTAACTCCGCGCCGCGGTCAGGCAAACTGATATAGACCGACCATTAATTCGTAAGGACAACCAACATGAAATACCTGATGATCGCTATCGCCTTTGTTGGCGCTACAGCTACCGCTTCGGCTTTCGCGCAGACCAACACATCGGCCACGCAGCAACCGGCCGCTTCGACACAACTGGCGCAGAACTCGAATTCCGCCGTCGACCAGGCTGGCCAATGGGTCTCGCCAGAGGCACAGGAACAGACTGGCAAGACGCGTGCGCAGGTGTACCAGGAACTGGTGCACGCCGAACAGGATGGTCAGCTCCAGTACCTCAACTCGACGATCTACGAACATTAAGGCGAGCGGAACAGACACCGCTATATGCCGGATCAAAGCCATGAAAGCCCGTACCGTACTCAAACGCTCCGTGATTTACGCGCTCGCCGCCGTCACCGCCGGACTGCTGCTATCCGGCTGCGCAGCGCCCGGCCCCGACACCGCCAACGGCTGCGTCGGACCGCCAGGCTTCTGCACACCCTATTTTGGTTCATGAGCGTCAGCATGAACGAAACGGGCGCGCTCCCCAAACGGGTTAGCGCGCTCGCTTCATTGCAGCCTCGTCTTGAGATTTGACGCGCATCACCCTGAGGAAAGGGTGCGGGGCGTCCCTCAGTGCGAACCCGTGCCGATCTGGTAGCCGTAACGGCTGACCGTCTCGATGTGCACTTCCGGCAGATATTGTGCGAGCTTGCGCCGCAAACGCGAGACCACCAGATTGACGCTCGACGGATCGACATCGTCCTTCTCCGGCCACGCGTAGCGGATCAGTTGCTCGCGCGGGACCGGCGCGTTGAACTGGCGCATCAGGCATTCGAGCAGCAGATACTCGCGCCGCGTCACCACCAGCCGCCGCTCGCCCTCGACCAGTTCGTGCGTCAGCGGATCGAGCGAGAGCGCGCCGCTCGCCTCACCAAGAGCGGCGGCTGCCGCCGGTGGTAAATCGTGCGCAGCGCGCGAGGCCGCCGTGCGCCGCAGCGCCTGCAGACGCTCATGCAGTTCGATGAAGGAGTACGGTTGCCCGAAACAGGCGTCGGCGCCCGCACGCAGCACGCGGCTGCGGTCCTGGGCATTCGAGTGACCAAGCACGGCGATGATCGCCGCGCCCGCGCCAGCCGTGACGAATTGCGGCAGCGTCTCCAGCAGCGCTGCATAGGACGATGCATCGAGGGCCATCACAACAATCGCGTCGAACAGCTCCTGAGTGGTGAGAAACGCGCCGTCGCGCACGTCCTCCGCACGTTGCAGACTGTGTGCGCTCTCCTGCAGCGCTTTATAAAGCCAGGCGGATTCGGGATGGGACGCGGCCACGAACAGGATGCGCATTCAACCTCCCTTGCAAAAGAGAAAGAGAGCGGGACGGCTCATGCGAGTGTCCTCGACCAGCATTCGATGCGCACCCGCGCGCCGGGCTCCGCATTACCGATACGTATCGTAAAGTCATGCACGCGCATCACCGCAGAAACGATCGAGAGTCCCAAACCCGAACCCGCCAGATGGCGTGTGCCCTCGCCGCGATAAAAGCGTTGCAGCACGGCGTCGCGCTCATCGAGCGGAATGCCGGGCCCGTTGTCGACGATTTCTACCAACGGCCCCGCGGGCGTCTGGCGCAGCGACATGCGCACTACTCCGCCGGCGGGCGTGAACTTAAAGGCATTGTCGAGCAGATTGCTGAACGCTTCGAATAGCAGCGCACGGTCGCCGTGAATCGGCTCCACGGTTTCGGATTCGACAGCAAACTGCAGCGAGCGAAGCTCGGCGAGCGGTTCGTACAGTTCGCCGACTTCCTCGACGAGCGCCTGCAGTTCCACCGTCGCAAAGCCGCCGCGCCGCTGCAGTGTGCCGATCTCCGAGATGCGCAGCATGGCGCGAAAACGGTCGAGTAACGCGTCGGTCTCGTCGCGGGCACGCGACACGAGCGTCGACACGGCAACGTCATTGAGCGTGTCGGAGCGTTCCGCGATGTGCCCCAGCAAGGTCCGCACGTGTGCGAGCGGCGTGCGCAGATCGTGAGCAATACCGTCGCACGCGCCCTTGACCTCGTTCATCAGGCGCTCCACTTCCTCGAGCATGTGATTGACCAGGTGCCCGAGCATGTCGATCTCATCGCGCCCGCCAATCGGCAGACGCTGACCAAGATCGCCCTGGGCGATGCGCAGCGTCACGCGGCGAATCGCCTTCAGGCGGCGCATTTGCCGCACACTCAGCGCGAGGCCGCCCGCCACACCGGCAACGAGACACAGCAGCCCGCCGCCGATCAGCGCGTTGATGATGGTCTCGCGAATCCGCAGGATATGGGTGAGGTCGCGCGCCAGCACGAGGGTCTCGCCGTCGTGGCGGCGTTCGGCCATCGCGCGGACCACCGGCGAGGGCTCGCCACTCAAGGTCTGCAGACTGTTGCGGGCGAGCGTCACGCCGTGCCCATCGGCCGTCAGTCCGGGCGGCAGCGCGAGGACGTCACCGGCGACATAGCGGCCGTCCGGCGAGAACAGGCCATAGTAATTGGCGTGCATGCGCTCGTGCTCAAGCCGGCGATGGATGGCATCGGCCAGCGCGGTATGCGGCATCGAGTCGAAGTAGATGAGTTGCCACTGCATCACGACGTCGGTCTCGTGCTCCATGTCGCCGGTGACCGCAGCGCCGATAAATCCCAGCAGCGACATCACGGAAAGCGAGAAAATCACGGCATACACCGCGATCAGACGAAACGTCGTGGAATGCCAACGGCGCCCCAGTGCGGATTGCGTGGGGAAAGAGTTGTCCGTCAAGGTTATCTGCTCACGCGAGGATGTAGCCCGAGCCCCGCACGGTCTGGATCATCTGTTTCACGCCGGGAGGATCGATCTTCTTGCGCAGGCGTCCCATGTGCACGTCGATCAGGTTCGTGCCCGGATCGAAGTGGTAACCCCACACCGCTTCGAACAGCATGGTGCGGGTAATGGTCTGGCCCGCATGGCGCATCATGAATTCGAGCACGCGGTATTCGGTCGGCAGCAAAACGATCTCTTCACCGTCACGCTGGACCTTGCGCGAGATCAGATCGAGTTCGAGCGGGCCGACGCGTAGCGTTGTTTCGAACTGCGTGGCCGGCGTTTGACTGCGGCGCAGCAGGACTTCCAGGCGCGCGGTCATTTCTTCGGGATCGAACGGCTTGGTCAGATAGTCGTCGCCGCCCGCGCGCAAGCCGCGTACGCGTTCATCCACGTCGCCGAGCGCGCTCAGCATCAGAACCGGCGTCTGGATGCCGATGCTGCGCATGGTGGTGAGGATGGTCAAGCCGTCGACACCCGGCAGCATGCGGTCGAGCGTGATGACGTCGTATTCGTCGCTGACGGCGCGCGCCATGCCGTCACGGCCGTTCGCCACCCAGTCCACGGTGAAGCCGCGGCTTTTCAGCTCGCCGACTATTTCGTTGGCGGTGATCTCGTCATCTTCGATTGTCAGCACTCGCGACATGATGATTTCACGCGCCACAGCGAACTCAGCCGACCTGAGCGGCGTACGCGACTGGTTATCAGTAGAGGTACATGATGCCATATTCGGCTTGCAGGTTTGAGTTCGGAAGCGGACAGCGCGCGAGGCGCCGCAATGTGGGCAACGGATGGCCACAGGCTACGCGCGAGGCTGTAACGCTCACATATCGGTTTCATTAAAAAATATTTAAGAGAGGAAATGGCGCCCAGAAGTCGCGGGGGTCCGCGCGCAGCGCACGCTTTTGACGCTCTACCGGGCCGCGGCGCAAAGATGAACGATCTTTCATCGTTACGAGGGCGAAACGGTATGGGCTCTCCACTAGCCTGTTTGCATCCGGTAGCCACTTTTTCTGGCTGCCTTTGTACGAAGTTCTCCGCAAAGGGATGCAAACATGAAACTCTCGACACGTACCGTTTTGATGGCCCTGTTGCTCGCCGGCAGCGCTTCTGCAATGGCCGCGCCTGGTCTCACGCCGAAGCAATGCAACAGTTATCCGTTCACGAAGCTCAAGGGCGAAGTCACGCACAAGCAGTTGATGCGCGAACTGGGCGAACTGGAGGCCATGGGCTACAACCCGGCCACGGATGAAAACGTCTACCCTGCCGACCTCGAGGCGGCCGAGACGAAGCTGCAGGCCGAGTACCGCGCCGACTGCATGCCGGCCGCTTCAGCGACCAATGCGCAGCCGGATAACACCGCTGCGCCGGCAACGACGGGCGCAGTCAACCCGGCGAGCTGATCGTGCATCGGGCAAGCGCTCGCGTGCCTTTGAAAATCCGCCGCACAGACCGTCGAAATCATTCGTCTAGGCGAATACCCTGCAAGCGCGCTTCTCGCGCTTGCAGCCCTCATCCCGCTCTCATCATCTGCAGGGGCCGCCCATGTTGCGCGTGAACTTCGCGGACATTGCACGATGCGCGTCGCTACCCATTCCGCACACCCCGCGAGACGTTTTTTTCCCCGTGCAGACGACCGGCGACCTGTTTTAGAATCGTGTCGCGTAGCGCAGGGCGTTGACGCTGTTTTTCAGCGCGTCGTAAATCAGTATTAACGTCAGCCTTCACAAGCTTACAAAAGCATTTGGCATAACGTTGAAGTTAAACGACTTTTTCGCCCAAACCATTCACTCTTGTAAGCTAACTGACGAAATACGCTCCAGATGATTAGAGCGCATCCTCTAAACACAGTATGCCCCCATCAAAAAAAGTTTGACGCGAGATTTTGAACTGATATCGTTCCGTCGCAGGAATTACAGCCGCAGCTAGTGGTGGTCTGTGAAATACGTGTGACGTTCGAGCATCTTTTCGTCCGTCGCAGCCTGCGCCAAAGCGAAGGGGATGTAGCAAATACCGTCTATTAGTACTTCTACGCAGATAGATTACTGGCTGTTTCCGCTCATCCCCGCGGACCGCTCAGAATCTGTCCGACGCGGGCATGCGCCTTGCACACAGACGGCCTATAGCCGTTGCAACCCGGGATCTGAACCCAAGGCGCAAGCCTTTAGGCTCGAGTCGAGTGCTACGGCGCGCCCATCTGGAGTCCAAAAAGAATGTTGCGCGCCCTCGTTGGGGCTGAAGGAAACAATGTTTCGACGTAGCAAGAACGCTGCAGTCACGGAAATGGGCGGTTCACGCCGGGAGGAACGAAGGTGGTTATGAAAGTTGAAGGGCAGTTTCCGGCGGGCACGACCGCAGTTCATAGAACTGGGCGCCCGCGCGAATTCGGGAAAAAGCAGCAGAACCCCGTGCGCCGCTTCGGCGGTATTGCCGCCGTTCTTCTCCTCCATATAGTGCTCATCTATGCACTGCTCAATGGCCTCGCCACCAAGGTGGTGCAAGTCATTCAACATCCGATCGAAACCAAGATCATCGAGCCGGTGAAGCCGCCGCCTCCGCCGCCGTTGCCGACCGTGCAGTTGCCGCCGCCGAAGTTTGCGCCGCCGCCGCCGCCGTTCGTGCCGCCGCCGGAAGTTAATGTGCCGACTCCGCCGCAGCCCACCATTACACACCAGGCCGCTCCGGTCGTGGCACAGCCGGCCCCGCCGCCGGCCCCGCCCGCACCGCCTACGCCGGCCAAGCCGGTGAGCGTGCAGGTCGACGTGGCGTGCCCGAACTCCGACCAGATCCGCTCAACCGTGGTGTATCCGAAGGAAGCTCAGGAAAACAACGTCACGGGTGACGTACTCATCGAATTCGTAGTCGATCCGCAGGGCCATATTACGGATGAGCATGTCGCGAAATCGTCGGATGACTCTTCCCTCGATCGCGCGGCATTCAATGCGGTAAAGAAGTTTAGTTGCGTTTCCCAAGGCCAACCTGTCCGTGTCCAGGTTCCGTTCTCGTTTAACCTGAACTGAACCCACGAACTGAGCGGTACCGGTAGCGATTTATTAGTCACGTTGTACAAGTTCAACGCATGAACTGGAGCAGACATGAAGAAGCGTTCTCTCGCCGCAGTGGCGGCAAGCATGGTGTTGACCGTAACCACGGCAACAACCTTTGTCGCACCGCAAATTGCCTACGCGCAAGCCAGCGACGCAACCGTAGCAGCATCGGCCGCCGACGCCGCACCGACGGCCGCACCCGCAGCAGCACCGGCGGACCAGGCTGTGCCGCCGCCGGCACCCGCTACCTCCGAAACCGTCAGCAACCCGTACGGTCTTGGCGCCCTGTGGAAGAACGGTGACTTCGTTGCCCGCTTCGTGCTGATCCTGCTGGTGATCATGTCGATGGGCAGCTGGTACATCATGATCACGAAGTTCTTCGAGCAGTACCGTGCCAACCGCCGCTTCAAGAGCGCGGACGAACAGCTGTGGACCGCTCCCTCGCTCGCCGAAGGCGCGAAGCTGCTGGACGAAGCGTCGCCGTTCCGCTTCATCGCAGAAACCGCGATCGACGCCGGCGAACACCACGACGAAGCGCTCCTCGAAGCCGTCGACCGCAACACCTGGATCGACGTGTCGGTCGAGCGCGCTATCACCAGCGTGTCGAACCGCCTGCAGGACGGCCTCGCCTTCCTCGGTACGGTCGGCTCCACGGCGCCGTTCGTCGGCCTGTTCGGTACGGTCTGGGGTATTTACCACGCACTGACGGCTATCGGTATCGCCGGCCAGGCTTCGATCGACAAGGTGGCAGGTCCGGTCGGTGAAGCGCTGATCATGACGGCAATCGGTCTGGCCGTGGCAGTCCCGGCGGTGCTCGGCTACAACTTCCTGGTTCGCCGTAACAAGTCGGTGATGGAACGTGTCCGTGGCTTCGGCGCACAACTGCACACGGTCCTGCTGGCCGGCAGCGGCCGCGCCAAGCGCACCGTTGCAGCCCAGAAGGCTACGCTGGTCGAACACGCGGGGTAAATCATGGCTATGAGCGTTGGGCAAGATGGGGATGAAGACGAAGTCATCTCCAACATCAACACCACGCCGCTAGTCGATGTGATGCTGGTTTTGCTGATCATCTTCCTGATCACGATTCCTGTTGTTACGCACACGGTGCCGGTAAAGTTGCCGAGTGAGGCGGTCCAGCCGCTGCAGACCACGCCCAAAAGTATCGTGATCGCGGTCAACCGCGATGGCGATTTCTTCTGGAACGAGAAGCACGTGGATGCGGCGACGCTGCTCACGCAGTTGAAGACCGTGTCTGTGATGCAACCGCAGCCGGAAGTCAACGTGCGTGGCGACCAGAACACGCGTTACGAGTTTATCGGCCGCGTGATCACCGCCTGCGAGCGTGCTGGCATCGCCAAGGTGTCATTTATCACTGAGCCGCCGCCGCGCGGGGGCTAGCGTTGCATGGGACCGCAGTAAGCGCTAAAGCGCTAACTGCGGTCGACAGGAGCAGATTATGGGAATGAACGTATCTTCGGGCGGTAGTAGCGAACCGGAAGTGATGGTCGACATCAACACCACGCCGCTGATCGACGTGATGCTGGTGTTGCTGATCATGCTGATCATCACGATTCCGATTCAGACGCACGCCATCAAGATGAACCTGCCGGTCGGCAACCCACCTCCTCCGGCAGTCCAGCCGGAAGTGGTGCAGATCGATATCGACTTCGACGGCACGATGATGTGGAACGGTACGGTTATTCCGGACCAGGCCACCCTCAACTCGAAACTGTCTCAGGTTGCTGCTGAGCCGGTGCAGGCTGAGATCCATCTGCTGCCGAACAAGCTGGTGCCGTACAAGGATGTCGCTGCCGTGCTGGCTGCCGCACAACGTATTGGCGCCACCAAGATCGGGTTGATCGGCAACGAGCAGTACATGCAATAAGGATGTGAGAGTGCTAATGATCCATCAACGGTTCAAGCGTGCCGTGATTGCGGCCGCTTTCGGGGGGCTGTCTGCCCTCGTCGTGCTGCCGACCGTGTCGCATGCTGCCGACACCCTGCGTCCCGAAGTGGCCAAGCCGCTGAACGCGGCGCAGGATTCGTACCGGGCTCACAAGTATCAGGACGCGCTGGCGAAGATCGCTCAGGCCGACGCCGTGCCGAACAAGACGCCCTACGAAAGCTACATGATCGAAGAGATGCGCGGTGCCGCTGCCGCTGCGGCCGGCGACTCCGGTACCGCGGCGAAGGCCTACGAAACGCTGCTCGCTTCGGGCAAGCTGACGGGCGCCGACGAGCAACGCACCACCGCGGCTCTGGCTGGCATCTACTTCGAGGGTAAGAACTATCCTCTGGCGATCAAAACGGCGCAGCGTTACATGAAGTCCGGCGGCACGGATCCGGACATGCGGACCCTGCTGATCCAGTCGTACTACCTGTCGAACGACTGCGGCAACGTGGTGAGCCTGCTCAAGCCCACCGTGGATGCCCAGGCGCGCGCCGGCCATGCGCCGGACGAATCCCAGTTGCAGTTGCTGGGCACGTGCGCGCAACGCTCCAACGATTCCGCCACCTATCGCGGTGCGCTCGAAAAGCTGGTGGCGTTCCACCCGAAGCAGTCGTACTGGGATGACCTGTTCTCGGCAATCCGCAGCAAGCCGGGTTACGCGTCGAATCTGGATATCGACACCTATCGTCTGCGCCGTGCTACCGGTTCGCTGACGACGGCTGACGACTATATGCAGATGACGCAGTTGTCGATCCTTGCCGGCACTCCGGTGGAAGGCAAGCAGGTGGTGGATCAGGGCTTCTCGTCCGGCGTACTTGGCAAAGACGCCGGTACCGACCGCGAAAAGCGCCTGCAGGCGCTGGCGACCAAGCGTGCGACGAGCACGGTCGACACCAACGGTGTGCCGATTCCGCCGTTCGACCTGGCGTTCAACCAGGTCTTCGCGGGCCAGGCGCCGCAAGGTCTGGCGACGATGGAAGGGCTGATTGCCAAGGGCGGTCTGCCGCATCCGGATCAGGCGCAACTGCATCTGGGCGAAGCGTATTTCGTCGCCGGGCAGAAGCAGAAGGCGATTCAGGCGTTCAAGGCAGTCAAGGGTGACGATGGCTCGGCTGACCTGGCGCGCTTGTGGATTCTGGTGGCCTCGAAGTAAGCTTTCCTCCTTCGCTGTACACGCTGTACCTCGCGCCGCAAGCTGGACTCTCGAAGTCCAGGTTTGCGGCGCGATTCTTTGTGCTCCCTCCCCTCGTTTCGATTCCTTGCTGGCGCCCGCTTAGATCAATCTTGGATCAATCTCAGATCAATTTATGCATCTTGAATCATTCTTAGATCAATCTTGGATCATTCTTGGTTCATTTTTCAGGCGTTTTGAGCTAAGATTGATTCAAGAATCAATCTTGAATCAATTTTTCAGGTATCCGGCAAGAAAATGGCGAAGCGCGGGCTGTACGACAGCATCCTGAGGTTTCTGGTCAGGCAGCAGGATCTGGGGCACCACGCGCTGTCCCGGACCGACATCGCGGCGGCACTGGGGGAGCCACCGGCGACAGTACTCCGCTACCTGAACCGGCTCAAGGCGGACGGAAAGGTAGTCCAGTCGGGAAGCACCTCGGCCTCCCGTTACGGCCTCGCCAGTTTCGAGAGTGCGGTGCAAGCACGCACGCCTTCCCCCGCCGCACGTCCCGGCGTCGTCGTTCCAATGGGATCCCCCTCGTGGTCTCCGTCTTCAAGCGATCTCCTCGCCGCTCTCGACGCGCCTCTCGGCGCTCGTCAACCAGTCACCTATCAACGCAAGTTCGTCGACGATTACAAACCCAACCAGACGTTCCTGCTGCCTGAGTCGCTTGCGAACGACCTGTTCCAGGAAGGACGGATGCAAGGACAACAGCCGGCCGGCACATATGCGCGCAATGTCATCGAGCCCCTGCTGATCGATCTGTCCTTTTCGTCGTCCCGGCTCGAAGGCAACCGATACACCCGGCTCGATACCGAGGTCCTGTTCCGTTCCGGGCATGCCAACCCGCAGGACAAGGACGCGATCATGCTGCTCAATCACAAGCGCGCGATCGAGTTCCTGATTGACGAGGTGCCGCTCTATGGGCTCACCGAGATGGTGATCCGGAACATCCATGCCTTGTTGATGCAGGGCCTGCTGCACGACGAAGACTCGCTCGGGGCGATTCGCCAGAAGGTCGTCAATATCAGCAACACGGCGTATGTGCCGGCACAGATGCCCTCGCTGCTCGAGGAGATGCTCGGCATCATCGTCGCGAAGGCACGTGATATCAAGAATCCCGTAGAAGCCGCTTTCTTCCTCTGGGTGAACCTGGCCTATCTCCAGCCGTTTGAGGACGGTAACAAGCGAACCAGCCGGCTCAGCGCGAATATCCCGCTTCTGATGTACAACTGCGCGCCGCTCAGTTTTCTCGACGTGACTGACGACGACTACAGTCGCGCGAGGATCGGCGTGTATGAGAAGCTGGACGTCAGCGTCGCTGCGGACCTGTTCGCGTGGACCTACCGCCGCTCGATCGAGAAATATGCGGTGCAGATTCAGGCGGCGGGCCTGCCCAATCTGTTTCGCGCTACGCATCGCGATGCCATCAACGAACTGGTGAGCCGCGTCGTGCGAGAAGGCCATCCTCTCGGAGAGGCCATCGCCGAATTTGACCTCCCTGCGCAGGACGCGGAGAAGCTCGCCGAGATCGTCAAAGGAGATATTGCCCGGCTCGGCGAGCACAACTTCGCCCGTTACCGCCTGACGCTGAGGGAGTTGATGCGTTGGGTCGATGCAGGACGCCCTGTCACCGAATAGCGAAGAGAGGCGTGCCGCCGGCTCACATTGCATGAGCCGGCGCTATCGCTTTTCCTACTGCGACTCCATCTCCCGATCCGAGCGTGCCGGGCTCACCGGCCCATCCGGCTTACGCTCGTCCGCCGCGACATGTTCGGCATCCGCCAGACGCCGGCGCTTGCCCTGCGTCAGCGACGCGACCGCATGGAACGCGACCGGCGCGAACACCAGCCCAAGGAGCGTGGCCGCCAGCACCCCGCCGAATACGCCGGTACCGATCGACTGACGGCTCTCGGCCCCTGCCCCACCCGACATCACCAGTGGCGCCACGCCCAACAGGAACGCCGCCGAGGTCATCACGATCGGCCTGAAGCGCGCGGCTGAGGCGTCGATCACCGCACGCGTCAGCGGCAGGCCGCGCGCGTGCAGATCGCGGGCAAACTGCACGATCAGAATCGCGTTCTTCGCCGACAGCCCGATCACGGTGATCATCCCCACCTTGAAGTACACGTCGTTTGGCATTCCGCGAATCAGTACCGCCGACACCGCGCCGATCACGCCAAGCGGGACCACCATCAGCACTGCAAACGGAATCGTCCAGCTTTCGTATAGCGCGGCTAGCGCCATGAACACGGCGAGCAGCGACAAACCGATCAGCAGCGGCGTCTGCTTCTCCGCCAGCGTCTCCTCCCGCGCGGCATCCACCCAGTCGTACGCCACGCCCACCGGCAACGCTGAGGCAAGCCGCTCCATCTCCTTCATCGCCGCGCCCGAGCTGTAGCCGCGCGCCGCGCGGCCGCTCACATCGAGCGACGGGTAGCCGTTGTAGCGGCTCAACGCCACCGGCCCGACCGTCCACTTGCGCGTCGCGATGGCCGACAGCGGCACCATGGCCCCCTGCGAATTCATCACGGAGAGCGCCATCAGATCGTCGTCCGTCATGCGAGTCGACGCGTCACCCTCCACCACCACGCGCCGCATCTGACCCGAAGCCGGAAAGTCGTCGACATAGGTCGAACCGAAGGTGCTGCCCAGCAGGTCGGAAAGCTTGTCGAACGACACACCCAACGCATAGGCCTTGGCCCGGTCGATCGTCAGCTCGACGCGCGGCGCGTCGGGCAGGTCTTCGGAATGCACATCGGCAAGAACCGGATCGGTTTTGGCCTTCGCGAACAGCTCCTCGCGCGCCGCCTTAAGCGCGTCCAGACCGACCCCACCGCGATCCTCCATGCGGAACACAAAGCCGTCCGAGCGCCCCACCCCCGGTACCGACGGCGGCAACTGCGCGTCTACCCTGCCATCGAGAATGCTCGCGAATTCGCTATTCAACTGGTCCTGCAACTGGATTGCGCTGACTGTGCGCTTGTCCCAGTCCTTCAGTTCGACGAAGGCCATGCCGACGTTCTGGCCGCTGCCCTGGAAGCTCCAGCCAATCAGGCTCGTCACGTGCGCGACCTCGGCGTGATGATTCAGGATCTGCTCGACCCGCTTGATCACCCCCAGCGTGCGCGCCTGGGTCGAACCGGCTGGCAACTGGACCATCACCTGCAGTTGTCCCTGATCTTCCGTCGGCAGAAAGCCGCCCGGCATCTTCCAGTAAAGCAGCCCGCAGACGCCGACCAGCACCGCATAGATGGCGAGCATGCGCCCGATACGCTGCGAGGTGCGCGTGGTAAGCCAGCGATAGCCGTGCGAAGCCCCGTCGAAACCCTCGGCGAACTTCGAGGCGCCGCGCGCGAACAAGCCGCGCAGACCGCGGCGCGCTTCGCGCTGGTGCGGCGTCGAGCCGGTCGGTTTCAGCAGGTTGGCGCAGAGCGCCGGCGTGAGCGAGAGCGCCATGAACGACGACACCAGCATCGAGGCGATCATCGCCACCGAAAACTGGCGGTAAATGCCGCCCACGCTGCCCGGAAAGAACGCCATCGGCACGAACACCGCCGTCAGCACAGCGGTCACGCCGACAATCGCGCTGCCGATCTGCGACATCGCCTTGCGGGTCGCTTCGCGCGGCGGCAAGCCTTCCTCTTCCATCACACGGTGCACGCTCTCGACCACCACGATCGCATCGTCGACCAGAATCCCGATCGCCAGCACGAGGCCGAACATCGTGAACACGTTGATCGACAGGCCGAACGCCCACATCGCGAGGAACGCGCCCATCAGCGTGACCGGGATCACCACCGTCGGCACCAGCGTATAACGCAGGTCACGCAGGAACAGCCACATCACGAAGAACACCAGCACCACAGCTTCGATCAGCGTGTAGACCACCTCACGAATCGCGATCTGCACAAAGTGCGCACTGTCGAAAGGGATCTGCATCTGTATGCCGGGCGGCAAGCTCTTCGACAGTTCGGCGAGGCGCGCTCGAATCGCGTTCGAGGTTTCCAGGGCATTGCCACGCGGTCCTAACTGAATCCCGACGGTCGCGGACGAGCGGCCGTTCAGGCGCGACCAGAACGAGTAATCGTCGCGGCCGAGCTCGACGCGCGCCACATCGCGCAGGCGCACGGCCGATCCGTCCGGCTTCGCCTTCAGCACAATCTGGCCGAATTCCTCCGGCGATACCAGTTGCCCCTTGACGTCCACCGAGGCCACCAGCTCCTGCCCCGGCACCGAGGGCGCGTCGCCGAGCGTGCCGGCCGTCACCGTGGCGTTCTGGGCCGCGATCGCGGCGTTGACGTCGCCGGCGGCAAGTCCGTATTCGCGCAGCTTCATCGGATCGAGCCAGATCCGCAGGGCCTGATCGGAGTCCCACAGTTGCGCCGAACCCACTCCGGGTGCGCGTTTCAGCTCGCGTATCACGTAGCGGTTCATGTAGCTGCCAAGGTCGGACGAATCGCGCGTGCCGTCGGTCGACGTCAGCGCGACCAGCATCAGGAACGTATTCGAGGCCTTGAAGACGCTGATGCCGTTCTGCACCACCTGCTGCGGCAGACGCGGCTCGACCTGCTTGAGCCGGTTCTGCACATCGACCATCGCGATGTCGGGATTGGTGGCGGGCGAGAAGGTCGCGTCGATTTCAAGGTTGCCCTGGCCGTCGCTGCTGGTTTCGTAGTACAGCATGCCGTCCGCGCCATCGAGACTCTCCTCGATAATGCTGCCCACATCGCCGTCCACCACCTCGGTGGCCGCGCCCGGGTAGCTCGCGACGATCACGATGCGCGGCGGTGAGAGACGCGGATATTGGGCGACGGGAAGCTGCGGAATGGCGATCGCGCCTGCCACCATGATGGCAAGCGCGACAATCCAGGCGAAGACCGGTCGGTCGATAAAAAATGAGGGCACTCAGGCTTCCTGTCAGTGCTGCACGAAGGACGGCGCGTCGACCAGACGGGCCATGTGCAAGACATCGGCCAACTGGCCGTCACGCATGGCATAGCCACGCGAACGCCCCTCTTCCACGAAACCGAAGCGGCGGTAGAGCGCGATGGCCGCTGCATTGTCCGCAAACACGGTCAGCTCGAGGCGGCGCAGACCGAGCGAGCCATCCGCGCATTCGACCAGCGCGGCGAGCAGCGCGGCACCCACGCCGCGCCCCTGGAAGGCGTCGTGCACGGAGATGCCGATGGCGCCGATATGCGCACGGCGCGGCGTTTTGGCCACCAGACCGGCATGTCCGACCACGCGGCCGTCAAGTTCCGCGCACACGGTGATGCTGCCCGCGGGCAGTTTGGCGAGCCACTCCCGCAAGCCTTCCGCAGTGCGATAGCCGATCGTCAGCGTGCCACGCCGGACACCCGGTTGACACATGGTGTCGGCAATCGCCTCCATGTCAGACGCTTCGCACGCACGCACGACGACGCGCGGTGTCACCTGTGCCTCTCTCTCAAACCTCACGCTGCTCGTGTTCATTATTTTGGTCCGTTGCGAATGGCATCGGCTCATGCAACCGCGCCATGAAGTAGCAATCGATCAGTACACCGTCGCGTAAAGAGGCCCCACGGTGCAGTGCTTCTACTTCGAAACCGTATTTCCGGTAAAGCGCGATGGCCGGATGGTTGTCCGTGAACACATAGAGTTCGACGCGCCGCAGACCGAGCAAGTTATCGGCCAGGTCGAGCATTTCGGCGACCAGCGCATTGCCGATGCCGTGGCCATGCCATGCTTCATGCACGCCGAGGCCGATCATGGCCGCATGAGCCCGACGCAGCTTGCCCGGGGTCAATCGTCCGAAGCCGACCAGTATATCGCCGACCATGGCGGCAATGGCCACCTCGGGCAAAGCAATTTTCTCGATCCCCTCATGAGTTTTTTCGAGGGTCGGATACGGCGGATGCGGATGGCCGCGCAGCATGGCGGGCTGCTGCTCTAGCGCGTGGAACTGCACTGCATCCGCCACGCACAGCGCGCGCAGCTTGAATTCCTCAGGCAGGGGTTTTGCGGTTGTGTTTTATCCATCCACTTACAGCGTCAATTCGAACGAACGCGCGAGCAGCCCCGGCAGGTGCATCCCGCCGGTCGCCCGTTCACCATAGGTGGAGTCGTTCAGCAGCAGTTCTGGCTGGGCGCCCAGCCGCTCCAGCTGATCGCCGAGCAGCCGGTACATGCTGTCGTCGAAACGCATCGCCTCGACCGGTGCGACGATCTTGCCGTTCTCCACCCAGAACGTCGCGAAGCGCGTCATGCCGGTCAGGCGGCAATTCATCCGGTCCGAGAAATTCACGTACCAGAGGTTGCCAATGTAAAGGCCGGTGTCGAGCTGCGCCAGCACGTCGTCTTCTGCCAGGTCGCCGCCTTCCATCGACAGCGCAACGGGTGATTCGGAGTCCAGTGCGCCGTTGGGCTGCAGTCCGTATTCGCGCGCGCTGCGGGCATTGGTCAGACGCTCCAGGCTGCGACCGTCCTGAATCAGCGGCACGCTGGCGCGCAGGTAGCCGTCTTCGTTGAAACCTGGCGTGATGCCGAGGCTCAGGTCTTCAGTGAGCGTCACGCGCGGATCGAGCGCCACTTCGCCAGTATGCAGTTTGTATAGCTCGCTGCGCGACGTGGCCTGCGCCCGCGACGAGAAGCCGCTCCAGGCGGTGACGCCCAATAGTTCTTCGAGTGCGGCCGGCGCGAGATACGACCGGTAGCGCCCCGGCGCCAACGCCCGCGGCGTCAGCGCGAGGATCGGCAGGCGGGCCGCCGCCTGCTCGACCTTGCGGGCAAACGTGGCGTCGCTCCAGTGGTCACCGGCGTAGCTCGTCTTGATGGCGCGGCCGCTCGGGTCGTACAGCGACCAGCTGAAGTTGAAGTTGCTGACCTCGTACCAGCCGCGGCTGCCTTTGGTCGACGCAAAGCCGCGCACGATCGTGCCGCCCGCATAAAAGCCCACGAAATCGAGCCCCTTCGCGCATTCGTCCACGGTGCGGACCAGCGCTTGCGGCTCCGGCACCTTGCCGTCGCGGCGCGTCGAACGTTCCCACTGCGACGTATCGAACAGCAGATGAGGATCGTCCGGCGCATCGCGCAGCCCATCGCGCAGCGTGGCGAGCGCACGGCTCACGTCCTGCAGGTCGCTGTCAGCTTCGCCGCAAACGGTCAGCGTCGAATACGCCTGGCGTGCTCCGTCGATCAGGCGCAGCGTCAGCTTGCCTTGCGAGACGCTACCGATCTGCCGCACCTTGGCCGCGTTGAAGCGGATGAAATCGGATTGCTCAGCCGAAAACGAAATCAGCGTGATTTCAGCGCCCTGCTGTGCATGCTCAACGGCATCGGCGAGCAGCAGGAAATGACGATGCCAGTCCACCGTCGACACGTTTTGCAACATCATGGAGCCGCTCATCATGCGCCTCCAAAGACGTCGATATTGCTGAACACGCAGGCAGGCGACGCATGGCCGACCCGAATCGCCTGGGATGGCTCACCTTTGCCGCACATCGGCGTGCCGAACAGCTGACGGGTGCTTGCGTTGCCGACCGCTGAGAGGCTGCGCCAGAAATTCGCGGAGATACCGCGATAGTTGGGCTGCTTGACGACCTGCGTGAGCTTGCCGTTTTCGATCAGTTGACCGAACTCGCAGCCGAACTGGAACTTGTTGCGATGGTCGTCGATAGACCACGACGTATTGCTGCGCATCAGAATTCCGTGTTCGATATTGGCGATCATCTCGTCGAGCGACTGGTCACCCGGTTCGATATTCAGATTCGCCATCCGATCGATCGGTGGGCGGTTCCAGTTCGATGCACGCGAATTCGCCACGCCGGGCAGATGTGCGCGCTGTTGCGATAGCGCGCCACCCAGCGGCCGCTCGAGCAGGCCGTCGCGAATCAGATAGTGCTTGTGCGCTGCGCTGCCGTCGTCGTCGAACGCGTAGGCCGCTGCTTCTTCGCGCAGTTCCGGATCGAACGTGACGTTCAGCAGTTCGGAGCCGTACTGGTAGCGGCCGAACATCTCCGCCTTCACAAAGCTCCAGCCGGCGTAATTGCGCTCGTCGCCGAGAATACGGTCGAGCTCGAGCGGATGGCCGATCGACTCGTGAATCTGCAGCATCATCTGGTCCGGCATCAGCAGCAGATCGCGCTTGCCGGACGGGCAATTCGGCGCATTCAGCAATTGCAGCGCCTCGTGCGCGATGCGTGCGCCCGCGCCGTCGAAACCGTAGCGCGCCAGCACCTCGAGACCTCCTTGCGCGAGCGTGCCGTAGTTACCGCCCAGCGTGCGCACCTGCGTGTCGCCATTGGCATGCGCGGCGACGCTCAACTGCGGCATCACAAAACGGAAATGCTGGTCGATCCGCACGCCGTCGCCGGTCATGTAAAGCTGATCGGTGTGCGTCACCTGCACGCTCGCAGCACGTTCGACGATGCGCGGGTCGATATTGGCCGCCGCGCACTCGCGCGAGAGCCGATCGAGCCAGTCGCGCCGGCTCGGCAACGCATGTTCCGCGTTCGGCGACACGTAGTGGCCGCTAGTGGCCGGACGCGCGATCTCGCGATGATCGATCAACGACAGTTCGCCGCTCGCCCTGGCGCGCGCGGTTGCGATGTCCAATGCAGCCTGCAAACCGGCTGCCGAGAGATTGGCGGTGGCCGCATAACCGGCACCGGCGCCTGCATAGGCGATCAGCATGGCGCCGCGGTCACGTATCGTGCGCAACGGCTGGGCGACATCGTTGCGGACTTCATGATCGTCGATCGTTTCGTCGACTATGCGCAGCGACCAGAAATCCGCGTCGCTTTTCAGCGTGCGGGCGGCTTGCGCCCACCGTTCGTCAATCATGCAATTTTCTCTTGGATATCGGCCACGGGCGCTATCATCGAGGACGCCAGCAACGACTGGGTATACGGGTGCGACGGCGCATGCAGCACGTCCATCGTATCGCCCGCTTCGACAATGCGGCCCGACTTCATCACGATCACGCGATGCGCCATGGCTTTCATCACCGCCAGATCGTGGGTGATGAACAGGTAGCTAAGCTTGTACTTTTTCTGCAGATTCGTCAGCAGATTCAGGACCTGCTTCTGGATCGACACGTCGAGCGCGCTGGTCGGCTCATCGAGCACCAGCAATTCGGGTTCGACGGCTAGAGCACGCGCAATCGCAATACGCTGACGCTGGCCGCCCGAGAATTCATGCGGGTAGCGCAGCATCGATTCAACCGGCATACCGACTTCTTCGAGCAACGCGCCGACGCGATCGCGCCGCACCCTCGCGTCGATGTCGGGACGATGCACGGCCAACCCTTCGCCGATGATCTGCTCAACCGTCATACGCGGCGACAGCGAGCCAAACGGGTCCTGAAACACCACCTGCATGCGCGAGTACAGCGCCCGCTTCGCCTTGGCGTTTTTCAGCGACGAGAGCGCCAGCCCGTCGATATCGATCGTCCCCGCGGCCGGATGCTGCAGGCCGAGTACGGTAGCGGCGAGCGTCGACTTGCCCGAGCCCGATTCGCCGACGATGCCGAGCGTCTCGCCGCGGCGCAACGACAGGTCCACATCGTGCACCGCGCGAAAGGTCGACTTGCCGAAGAGCGAGCGTAAGCCTTTCGCCGACACGTGATAGTCCACAGACAGACCCTTCACGTGAAGGATCTGCTGTGCGCCGTCTTCGACCGCCTCGATGTTACGTTGCGGTTCGCTGTCGAGCAGCCGCTTTGTATAGGGATGCTGAGGATTCGAAAACAGGGCTTCCGTGGTGTTGGTCTCGACCAGCACGCCCTTTTCCATCACCGCGACACGCTGCGCGAAGCGCTTCACCAGATTCAGGTCGTGCGTGATCAGCAGCACGGCCATGCCGCGCTCGGCGGCTTCCTGTTCCTGCAGCTCGATCAGCAGATCGACGATCTGCTGTCGCACGGTGACGTCGAGTGCGGTGGTCGGTTCGTCGGCCAGCAACAGACGCGGCCGGCATGCGAGCGCCATGGCGATCATCGCGCGCTGACGCTGGCCGCCCGACAACTGGTGCGGGAAACTGTCGATGCGGCGTTCCGGCTCGGGAATGCCAGTACGGCGCAGCAGTTCGATGCCCCGCGCGCGCGCCGCATTCGGGCGCATGCCCTCGTGCAGGCGCAAGCTTTCGGCGATCTGCTTGCCGACCGTGTAGAGCGGATTCAACGCCGTCATCGGCTCCTGGAACACCATCGCGACATCCGCGCCGCGAATTCCGCGCATCTGCTGTTCGGTCTTTTGCAGCAGATCTTCGCCGTCGAGCAACATACGCCCGCTCAGATCCGCCTGGTCCACGAGACGCAGGATCGACAAGGCGGTCACGCTCTTGCCCGAGCCCGATTCGCCGACCAGCGCGACGCGTTCGCCGCGCGCAATCGACAGGCTCAGTTCCTGCACCGCGACCTTGTCGCCGAAGCGCACCGAGAAGCGGTCGATTTCCAGCAAGGGCTTGTTCAAAGGCTTGTTCATTACTTGCCACCCCCGAACGCCGAAGCACGCATGCGCGTATCGAGCGCGTTGCGCAAGGCATCGCCCATGAAGGTCAGCAACAGCAGCGTGATCACCAGCGCCGAAAACGCGGAGATCGAAATCCACCATGCGTCTAGGTTGTTCTTGCCTTCGGCGAGCAACTCGCCGAGGCTAGGCGTCGGCGGCGGCACACCGAGGCCAAGGAAGTCGAGACTGGTCAGCGACAGGATGGCGGCGCTCATGCGGAACGGCAGGAACGTGATCACCGGCGTCAGGCTGTTAGGCAGCACGTGTTTCCACATGATCTGCCAGTTCGACAGGCCCATCGTGCGGGCAGCCTTCACATAGTCGAGCGAACGGTTGCGCAGGAATTCGGCGCGCACGTAGTCCGACAGCACCAGCCAGCCGAACATCGACAGCAGGATAAAGAGCAGCCACAGCGTCGGTTCGAAGATCGAAGCGAAGATGATCAGCAGGTACAGGTCCGGCATCGAGCTCCAGATTTCGATCAGACGCTGGCCGATCAGGTCGGTGCGCCCGCCATAGAAGCCCTGCACGGCGCCCGTGAGGACGCCGATTGCCACGCCCGAGACCGTCAACGCAAACGCCATCAGCACCGACAGGCGGAAACCGTACAGCAGCCGCGACAGCACATCGCGGCCGAACTGGTCGGTGCCGAGCCAGTTGCTCGACGACGGCGGAGCCGGATACGGATGCGCCGCGAAGTAGTCGATCGTGTCGTAGTGGTAATGATTCGGCGGATACACCGCGAAGTTGCCGTTGCCCTGAATGCGCGAACGGATATACGGGTCAAGGTAGTTGGTCTTGGCCGGGAAGTCGCCGCCGAACAGCGTCTCCGAGTAGTCCTTCACGATCGGAAAGTAGTAGTGGCCGTTGTAGTGCACGATCAGCGGGCGATCGTTGGCGAGCACTTCGCCAAACAGGCTGATCACGAACAGCGCGCCGAAAATCAGCAGGCTCCAGTAACCGAGACGCTGGCTCTTGAAACGCTGCCACGTGCGCCGCCACGGCGACACCGAGGCGACGAGCGTGACGGCCGACGGGTCAGCGGCCCAGGCGGTTGAATTGGATGCGGGGGTCGACGAGGACATAGCAGACGTCAGCAATAAGTTTGGTTACAAGACCGATCAGCGTGAACAGGAAGAGCGAACCGAGGACGACGGGGTAATCGCGGCGGATTACGGAGTCGTAGGACAGTTGGCCCATACCGTCGAGCGAGAACAGGGTTTCGATCAGCAGGTTGCCGTTCAGGAATGCCCCCACGAAAGCGGCGGGCAGACCTGTCAGCAGCGGAATCGCAGCGTTGCGCAGCACGTGCTTCCACAGCACGTCGCGCTCCGGCGCCCCTTTGGCTCTTGCGGTCAGCACATATTGCCGGCCAATCTCCTCAAGGAAGGTGTTCTTCGTCAGGATGGTGACGATAGCGAAGTTGCCGACTACCGATGCGGTGACAGGCAGCACGATGTGCCACAGGTAATCGAGCATCTTGCCGAATGCGCTCAGGTCCTGGAAGTTATCCGAGGTGAGGCCGCGCATTGGAAACACCTGCCAGAAGGTGCCGCCGCCGAACAGCATCAGCAACAGCACGCCGAGCACGAAGCCTGGGATTGCGTAACCCGAGAGCACCAGCACGCTGGTGACCGTGTCGAACCGTGAGCCGTTGCGCACTGCTTTCGCAATGCCCAACGGCACCGATATCAGGTAAGTGAGTATCACCGTCCATAAGCCGAGCGTGATCGATACCGGCAGCTTGGACTTGATCACGTCCCACACGCTGTCGTGCTGATAGTAGGACTGCCCGAGATTGAAGGTCGCGTAGTTCTTCATCATCAGGGCGTAGCGCGTGAGCGGCGGCTTGTCGAAGCCAAACTGCTTCTTGATCTGCTCCAGCTGCTGCGGGTCGACGCCCTGGCTGCCGTGATAGCCGCCACCGCCCGACCCCGCCTCTCCGCCACGGCCTTTGCCGTGGCGGAGTTGCGTCATCACCTGTTCGACCGGCCCACCCGGCACGAACTGCGTGACGACAAAGGTAAGGGTCACGACGCCGATCAAGGTCGGCACCATCAACAACAGACGTCTAAGAATGTAAGCAAGCATGGTGAACCTCAGTTTGCTGCGGATGGAGCAGAAACCGGCGTGGCCGCGGAAAGCGCCGCCTGCGGTTTCTTGTACCAGTAGTCGATGATCCAGTCTTCCGCCTGGTACGTGACCGGCACGATCTTCGGATACGCCAGCGTCGTCTTGTAGCCGATGCGGGAATATGCGTTGTAGTACTGCGGCACGAGGTAATACTCGTTGATCAGCACACGGTCGAGCGCGCGGGTGGCCGCTTCGAGGTCGTCGAGGTTGTTCGCGGCGAGCGCCGCGTGAACCAGCGCGTCAACCGCTTTCGACTGAATCCCCGGGTAGTTTTCCGAGCCCACCTGTGTCGCCGCCTCGCTGCCGAACCGGCGCTCCAGCTCCGCGCCAGGAATCGTGACCGGCGGGTAGATGAAGGTGGTCATGTCGTATTCGAAGTTGTCGAGACGCTTCTGATACAGCGCGCTGTCGATTTCGCGCATATGTGCCTGAATCCCGAGCGTACTGAGAGCCTGCATGTACGGCAAGATCAAACGGTCCATGCCGGGCTCGTCGTCCATGACCTCGATCGTCATCGGATTGCCGTTGGCGTCACGCAGAGCGCCGTCACGGTAGTGCCAGCCGGCTTGCGCGAGCAGATCGCGAGCTTCGACGAGGTTGCCGCGCAGCGAGTTCGGCGCCAGCGTGTTGGCCTGCTTCACTGCCGGGCCGAACACTTCAGGCGGCAGGTCCGCGCGGAACGGTTCAAGCAACGCGAGTTCCTTCTGGCTCGGCATGCCCGTCGCGCCGAACGGGCTGGCGTCGAAATAGCTGTTCAGACGCGTGTACTGGCCGTAGAACATCATCCGGTTCATCCAGTCGTAGTCGAACGCAAGCGCCAGTGCGTGGCGTACGCGGGCGTCCTTGAACATCGGCCGGCGCAGATTGATCAGGAAACCTTGCATTTGCGCCGGGCCGTCCGGCACATCGACCTGCTTGAGCAGACCGCTCTTGAAGTTCTTGCCGACGTACTTGCGCGCCCATTGGGTGGCGCTGTATTCGACTCGGACGTCTGCGTCGCCGGCCTTGAAGGCCTCGAGCATCGTGTACTGGTCCAGATACAGCTTGAAACGGATGCGGTCGAAGCGGAACATGCCGCGCCGCGTCGGCAGATTCGCCGCCCAATAGTTCGGATTGCGGACGTATTCGATGTCCTTGTCGTTCTTGCGCTGTGTGATCAGGTACGGGCCGCTTGCGATCGGCGGCGTTGTTGCGATCTGATCGAACGGAGGACGTTTGCCGTCGGCCGTCATGCCCCACTTCGGCGAAAACACCGGCAGGTCGCCGACAATCAGAGGCGCATCGCGCTCGGCTCGCTTGAAATCGAAGCGGATCGTCATCTTGTCGATGACCGTCGCGCGCTTGATGATCGAGAACTGCGCGTTGAACAGTGGCGAGGCCTGCGGGCTCGTCAACGTATCGAAAGAATATTTGACGTCGGCGGCCGTGATCGGGTCGCCATTCGAAAATCGCGCGGCGGGATTGATGTGAAACGTCGCGGAAGTCAGGTCCGGCGCCACGTCCACATTGTCCGCAATCAACGCATACTCGGACGCCAGTTCGTCCCAGCTACGCTGCATCAGCGTGTCGAACATCAGGTTCTGGATGTCCGGCGCAGGCGCGCCACGGACCAGAAACGGATTGAGCGAATCGTAGCTCTGCAGTTCGTTGTAATTCTCGAAACTCAGCGTGCCAGTGTTCGGCGCGTCAGGATCCGCGTAATCGAAATGCGTGAAATTGGCGGGATATTTGGGCTGATCGTATTGGGCGATCGCGGAGGCGGCATGGGCCGGCGTGACCGCCAGACTCATTACACCAAGCAGTGCAGCAACCAGCGCCGGTGCAGCGCGGGTGGCAGCTTGCCGGGTCGCCAGGGCGCAAGAGATCGTCCATGCGGCGCGCGGCAACCGAAACTTCACAATTCTCATCATCAGTATGCGTAGGTCGCGGGCTGGCTTGTGGCCGACACGCGGTTCGTCGGATCGACCAGGGCAATGCCAACCGCCATCGCCCGGATCACTTAAGGCGTCGCATGGCGCCTTGGGTTACGGGTAGCGTCGCACGACAGGTCCTGAACAGCAAGACCACATCGCTTACGCAATCCCTGCGTTCCTCTCGCGCTGGCCGGTCCGGCATGACATGTCCGTCACGGCGACGTACGGAGAAGCTCACAGTGTGCTACTTACGAAAAAAAGTCGCTCCGGCGGCACAAAGAATGCCGGAGCGACAATCGTCAACAGGCTTACAACTTGTTAGAACTTATACGTTGCACCCACTTGCAGGTAACGGCCCATGTACGTGTACAGGGACTGGTCGTAACCGGTCAGGTCGGTTGCATTGACCCACAGCGGATCGTACGGCGGCGCACGATTGAAGATGTTGTTCATGCCGCCGTAGATCGTCCAGTGCTTGAAGCCCGTGTACGCTACGTTCAGGTTGAACTGGCTATACGAACCCGTCGTGTAGTTCAGACCCAGCGCATCGGCGTACGGACCCGTGTATTGCCATTCCAGATCGGCATTCCACTGGTGGAAATTCCACGACAGGTCCGTGTTGCCCTTCCAGCGCGGGAACGAACCGCCGAACGGCTGCGCAAGCGTCAGGTCGTTACCTGCGCCGTCAACCTGCGAGGAGAGACCACCCACGCCGTTCATGTAGAAGTGCCAAATATAGGCCCAGTCAGCCGTGAGCTTGAACGTACCGATCGGGGTCGGCAACGACTGCGCGAACGTCGTTTCGAAGCCGTCCGTGTTGAACGAACCCAGGTTCTCGTACTCGTTGACCATGTACGAGATCGAACCATCCGGGTTGAAGACCGTGGCCGCCGGGTTGGTCTGCGTGCCGATCGCCTTGTCGACCTCAATCTTGTACCAGTCGAAACCGATGTCGGTCGTACGGGTCGGCGACAGTTCGAAGCCGATGTTGTAGTTCTTCGTACGTTCCGGCTGCAGAGCCGGGTTGCCCTTGGTGACGACGTTCTCGTCCTGGCCATTGGGACCGATTGGCTGAATGCCAAGGCTCGACGAGTTCGTATTTTCGAGGAATTCCGGTGCACGGAAGCCACGGTTATACGAAGCGTACGCGGTGAACTGCTGGATCGGCTGGAAGCGCAGGGCGAAACGCGGCGAGAACGCACCGCCGAAGTCGCTGTAGTGGTCGTAACGGCCCGACTGGCTGAACGTCAGCATCTTGTCGATCAACGGCACATCGACCTGGTAATACACGGCCGCTACGTTGCGGTCACCGGCCACTTCCTGAGTGTTCGGATTCAGCGTATAGGGGCTCTGGTAGGCGCCGCCTTCTTCGATCAGTTCGCTTTCGTGCAGGAACTGCGCGCCGAGGCCGAGGCCAACGTCACCAGTCGGGATATGGAACAGGTTCGGTGTCGCCAGCGTTGCGTCGAGGGCGTCAAGCTTGGAAATACCGAGGTTGTTCGCTGTCGTCAGAATGTTGCTCAGGGCGCCCGGCGTAGCCGACGGATTCACGTAGTTAAACGTGCCGTTGGCAAGTTCGTTGGTCAGCGCGACCGGATTGACGATGCTGCCGTAGGTGTTGCTCACCGTACTCATGGAATGGGTGTAACCCACATTCCAGTCCCAGTCTTCCTTACCGAGCTCGTAGCTGCCCTTCACGCCCATCGCTGCGCGCCAGTAGTTCGCATCCGTGGTCGAGCTGTACGTGGTCGGCAACGCGCCAAAAATTTCCTGGGAGACGCCGGTCGTGTTGAACGGATTGGACGCCAACGCGGTAAACGAAACCGGAACAACCGACTTCGTGGCCGGGTTGTACTGGAGGCCATTGCCGTAGCCCGCATAACCATCGTTGGCCGTCGTCGTATTGTTGCTTTCCCACAAGTCAGCATACGCGGTCGTCGTATCGTTGATCTTGAAGTCAGCGTGAACCTTGGCGTTCAGACGCTCGGTCATCGGCTCGATCGAGTAGTCTTCAGCCGAGTTCCTCTGGCAGACGGTACCACCCGTAATTGCGCCCGCTCCGGCTTGCGTCGCGATGATGTTGCTGCCCACCGGCACTTGCGCACCCGGCGCGCAACCAAACCCGGTAGTGACACCCGTGGCGGAGTTCAGGTAATACGACGGAGCTTTAACAGAGCCGCCAAAAGGCTGGTTGCTGAAGTCCTGGTTCTGGGTGGTATCGCGGTCGGCAAGCGTATAACCGTTCGACTTGTAGTAGCTGGCAGCCGCCGTGACATTGAAGCCGTCGGAGGCCAGGTTGCCGAAGCCGCCGAGGGCGCCGAACTTGATCGTGCCGCCGCCGCCTTGCGTGGCGCCGCCGTAGCTGCCGTCGAGCTGCAGGCCCTGGAAGTCATGCTTCGTGATGATGTTGACCACACCACCAATAGCATCGGAACCGTACTGGGACACAGCACCCGTCTTCACGACTTCGATGCGGTCAACTACGTCCAGCGGAATCGTGTTCAGGTCGAAGAACTGGTCCGTGCCGTTGACAGCGAACGCGTACGGTGCAACACGCTGACCGTCGACGAGCACAAGCGTGTACTTTTCGCTAAGGCCGCGCAGTGCGATACCCGAACCGCCGGCAGCAAAGCTGTCCGAGGTCGATTCGCTCCAGCTGTTGGCCGAGTTGGCGGAGATGTCGCGCATGTAATCGGACACGTCCTTCGCACCAGAATCCTGGATCTGCTTCGCGGTAACGACCTGTACCTGCTGGAAGCCCACTTTGTCCGACTGGCGGATCAGCGAGCCCGTCACCTGGAACGTCTGCAACTGCTTGACGTTCTTGTTGCTACTCGTCGCTGTCGCGCCCGATGCTGCCGTCGGAGCGGCCGCCGCTGCTTTGCCCGGGGCCGCTGCGGCTGGTGCCGGCGTCTCCGTGGTAGCCGGCTGACTTTGCGCAAACGCCGGAACGGCGATTGCGGTCGTCAGTGCCAGTTCGGCCCAGATTATTCGTCTGATGGCCAACGCCAATGCCCGTTGTTTCATTTTTCCCCTTCTCACTCGTCAGTAAGGCCACACACCTGTTTGTGCGAAGAGAGGTCTTTTGAACCTCTCTACTCGTTTGCGGCGACGTTCGCCGCGCGCCGTCAAAGTTGCCCTGCGGTCGTACAACTTCAAAAACACGACCGATTTCCAATCCATTGCAGCGAGATAGACAGGGCACTTCGACTTATTAATTTCTAACTACAAAAACATTACAATTTAGTTGTATTTACTTTCATTTTTATTTCAATCATTCGGCGAACATCAGCTTATGACCGAGCCGTCGCCAATCGATTGATACTGCAAATTTACGTTACGGGTTAACCTGTAGGAGTGCTTAGGGATGTATTCAGACCGCCCCATCGCAAACGCAATGACCGCTACTAAAACAATCTTGGTGTGCCTACCCAGACGAGCACCGTCTCTTCGCCCGCGGTGTTAGCCCATGCGTGCGGGACCGTTGACTCGTAGTGCGCGGTGTCACCGGCCTGCAGCACGAACGTCGTACCTTCCAGCGTCAGAGCGATCTGTCCGCTCATCACATACAAAAACTCTTCTCCTGCGTGCGTCGTCACTTCCGACGGTTGCTGGCCCGCTGGCATCTTCACCAGAATCGCTTCCAGCTTCCGGTCGACCGACAGGTTCGTCAGCCTGCCGAACAGGTTCGCCGAATCGGCAAACCCAAAAAATTTCAGTTCATCTCCGCGGCACACCGACTTCGCTTCGGTCGGCGTTTCCACGAAATACTGCACCGTGACACCCAGTGCCTGCGCAATGCCGACTAGCGACGTGAGCGACGGCGTAGCCTGCCCTCGTTCCACTTGCGACAGGAACGGCTTCGAGATGCCAGCCGCTTTTGCCGTTTCATCTAACGTGCGTTTAAGCCGTTGTCGCAACGCGCGAATCTTGCTGCCCATCGCGAGTGCGGCTGCGGCCTTCTTATCGAGTGGCGGAACCATAGCAAGACAGAATCCAGTAGTCAAAATTTGTTTGATCTAAGCAAATTAAGTTACATCGAGTGGGCGATGTCGGGCGCAAAGTCAGTCGAAAAATTGGGTTAGTGATCGCCCTGGGCGATAACCGGATGAAACCGGTCACCTGGGCGAGGATCGAATTCATCCAGTGTCCTGAGATGGTTGAATGCACAACTAAAGTGCGAGCGCATTCCCTTCCCGGCCTGGAATCGTTGAATTGGAATAGAAAACCTTATGCGCGAGACCGGCGGAAATCTGGCCGGCAGGCGCAAGCGCGTTGGCGCGCCTGATGGAGAGTGACGATATCAAGACAAAATCGTCCGTCAAACTTTTTTTGATGGGAACAGATAGTGTTTAGAGTATTTCTTCCAATTACAGGGTGAACTCCGGGCCAAAACGGGCAGCAGACGCTCTTTTAGGATTAATAGTGACGCCTGCCGCAAGCAGGGAAAACCCTCGTCGCAAATACGCGACAAAGGCCTCCCCTGGATCTCAATCGTGGGGGCTTTTTGAGACCGCCAACATGATTGCCTGACTCAGCCACGGCTTGGGTCAACCGTGAGTGCCATCTCCGGCCTCGACCGGTAGCGCCGCCCGTTGGTTGACTCCACGCTCCAGCACCGGACGCAGCGCCGCGCCGGTATGGCTTTCGCGAACCTTAACCAGCCCTTCCGGATCCGTCGCCGCGACAATCGAGCCGCCGCCGACTCCGCCCTCCGGCCCCAGGTCGATGATCCAGTCGGCTTCGGCAATCACGTCGAGATCATGCTCGATGACCACCACGCTATGACCGCCGTCCACCAGCCGGTGCAGCACGCGAATCAGCCGAGCCACATCCGCCATATGCAGGCCAACCGTCGGCTCGTCCAGCACATAGAGCGTGTGCGGCGCCTTCTGACCGCGCCGCGTGATGTCGTCACGCACCTTGCTCAACTCGGTGACGAGTTTGATGCGCTGCGCTTCGCCGCCCGAGAGCGTCGGCGATGGCTGACCTAGTGTCAGATAGCCGAGGCCGACATCCTTCATCAACTGCAACGGATGCGCGATGTTCGTGATGGGCGCGAAGAATTCGACGGCCTCGTCGATCTCCATGGTCAGCACGTCGCCGATGTTCTTGCCCCGCCACGTGACCGCCAGCGTCTCCGGGTTGAAGCGCTGGCCGTGACAGACGTCGCACGGCACCTTCACGTCCGGCAGGAAGCTCATGCCGATGGTGCGCACGCCCTGGCCTTCGCACGCCGGGCAGCGGCCATCTCCGGTATTGAACGAGAAGCGCGAGGCCGTGTAGCCACGAGCGCGCGCCTCCAGCGTGCCGGCAAACAGTTTGCGGATGGCATCCCATACGCCTATATAAGTAGCCGGACAGGAACGTGGCGTTTTGCCGATCGGCGTCTGATCAACTTCGAGCACCCGGTCGATGCTCTCCCACCCGGTGACCGCATCGCAGCCCTGCCACGCATGCGTGACGTTCAGTTGCGCCCGCGGTGCGCTGCGGGCCAGCACGCTTGAGCGCCGGTTAGCCGCCGGTTCGTCTTGCGCCGCCTTGCGGGCACGGCGGGTAGCCGGTGACGACAGCACGGAGCGCCCCACCGCATCGAGCAGGTTCGCCATGAGCACATCGCGCGCAAGCGTCGACTTGCCCGAGCCGCTCACCCCTGTCACCGCCACGAGGCGCGCCAGCGGCAGCCCCACGGTCACGTTGCGCAGGTTGTGCAGCTTGCCGCCGTGTACGGTCAGCCACTGCTCCGGCACCGCCGCCGCGCTTTTGATCTTCGGCTTCACCGTGCGGCGCGGCTGCAACGGATGCACGATCGGGTTCGCGAGGAATTGCCCTGTCAACGAGTCGGATTGCGCCGACAGATCAGCTACGCTGCCCTGCGCGACCAGCGTGCCGCCGCGCTTGCCCGCGCCCGGCCCGATATCGATGATGTGGTCGGCACGCCGGATGGTGTCTTCGTCATGCTCCACGACGACCAGCGTATTGCCCTTCTCGCCGAGCTTGCGCAGCGCGTTCAGCAGAATCTGGTTGTCGCGCGGATGGAGGCAGATGGTCGGCTCGTCGAGTACGTAGCAGACCCCTTGCAGATTGCTGCCCAGTTGCGCCGCCAGCCGGATGCGTTGCGCCTCGCCGCCCGACAGGCTCGGTGCCGCGCGGTCCAGGCTCAGATAGCCAAGCCCCACCTCCTCGAGGAACTGCAGGCGGCTGCCGATCTCACTTACGACGTCGCGGGCAATGTCCGCGTCGCGACCCTTCAGGTCCAGCGAGTCTACCCAACGACGCGTGTCGCTCACCGCCCATTGCGCAACATCGACGATCGCCTGGGACTCGAAGGTGACCGCGCGGGCGGTCGGATTCAGGCGCGTGCCGTGGCAATCCGGGCACGGTTCGTCGACCACGCCTTCCGGTTCCTGCTCTTCGGAGGGCAAGCTCTGCTCGCGCCCGCGGCCGTCTTCGGCGACGACCGTATCGTCGTAGGCCGCGCGCTGCTCGCGTGTGAGCGCGAGGCCTGTGCCGACGCAGGTCGTACACCAGCCATGCTTGCTGTTGTACGAAAACATCCGCGGGTCCAGTTCCGGATAGCTCGTGCCGCACACCGGACAGGCACGTTTGGTGGACAACACTTTCACCGTCCCGAGCCTCGCGGTGGCACGGCCGCTCTTAAGCGCATTCTGCAGGCCGTCGAGCGGCGCGAGCAAATGCATCACGCCCTTGCCGATTTCGAGCGTTTCGCAGAGCAGACGGCGCAATTCTGCTTCGTTGTCGGCGGACACGACGATGTCGGCCACCGGCAACTCGATCGTGTGCTCGCGGAAACGGTCGAGCTTGGGCCACGGGTCGACCGGCAAGAACTCGCCGTCCACTCGCAGGTGGGAATTGCCGCGTGCTTTCGCCCATTTGGCGAGGTCGGTATAGATACCCTTGCGGTTCACCACCAGCGGCGCGAGGAAGCCGACGTGCTGGCCCTTGTGGTCGCGCAGCAACTGCGCTGCGATCGACTCGACGCTTTGCGCGGTGACCGGCGTGCCGTCGTGAATGCAATGTTGCAGTCCCAGTTTGACGTACAGCAACCGCAAGAAATGCCAGACTTCCGAGGTCGTGGCCACGGTACTCTTGCGGCCGCCGCGCGAGAGCCGCTGCTCGATCGCCACGGTCGGCGGAATGCCATACACCGCGTCGACTTCGGGACGCCCTGCCGGCTGCACGATCGAACGGGCATAGGCGTTGAGCGATTCGAGGTAGCGGCGCTGCCCCTCGTGGAACAGGATGTCGAACGCAAGCGTCGACTTGCCTGAACCGGACACGCCCGTGATCACGTTGAACTTGCCATGCGGGATATCGACGTCAAGCGATTTCAGGTTGTGCTCGCGCGCATTGACGATGCGCACCACGTCCTCGCCTTCCACGGCACGACGCGCACGCGCCGCCGTCAACGCCTTCTGCAACGGCATGCCTTGCACGGCGGGATCTGCGGCGGCGTTCATGGCCGCGTCGTACTGAA
The DNA here is from genome assembly GCF_026225065.1 of Paraburkholderia sp. Taxonomy (GTDB): domain Bacteria; phylum Pseudomonadota; class Gammaproteobacteria; order Burkholderiales; family Burkholderiaceae; genus Paraburkholderia. The sequence goes on from NZ_JAMFSB010000012.1 coordinate 40,105, forward strand.
GCAGCGCCTGGCCGGTGTACGACTCGGCGCATGTCTTGACCTGTTCGGGTGTGCCCGCGCACAGCACCCGGCCGCCAGCGTCGCCGCCTTCCGGCCCGAGGTCGATCAGCCAGTCGGCGGCGCGGATCACGTCGAGGTTGTGCTCGATCACGATCAAAGAATGGCCGCCCGCCAGCAGTTTGCCGAACGCCTGCATCAGCTTGGCGATGTCGTCGAAATGCAGGCCCGTGGTTGGCTCGTCGAACATGAAGAGCCGCACCGCGGTTGCCTGCTTCGCGCTGCGGGCGGTCTTCGCTTGAGCGGCTTCCGCAAGGAACCCCGCCAGCTTGAGCCGCTGCGCTTCGCCGCCGGACAAAGTGGGCACCGGCTGACCCAGTTTCACGTATTCGAGGCCCACATCGACAATCGGCTTCAGCACGCGCAGCACTTCCGCATCCTCGGCGAAGTACGCGGTTGCCTCGCTGACGGTCAGCTCCAGCACGTCGGCGATACTCAACGCACGCGCCGGTGTGCCGCGCTCGATCTTCACCTCGAGCAGTTCGGCGCGATAGCGGCGGCCATCGCAATCCGGACAACGCAGATAGACATCGCTCAGGAACTGCATCTCGATGTGCTCGAAGCCCGAACCGCCGCAAGTCGGGCAGCGGCCGTCGCCCGAGTTGAAGCTGAACATGCCCGGACCGTAGCCGCGCTGTTGTGCGAGCGGTACCTTGGCGAACAGCTTGCGGATCTCGTCGAACGCGCCGACGTAACTCGCTGGGTTCGAGCGGGCCGTCTTGCCGATCGGCGACTGGTCGACGAACACGACCTCGTTCACCTGATCGGCGCCGACCAGACGCCGGAACGCACCGGGCGATTCCGTCGCGACGCCGAAGTGGCGCGCCAGCGCCGGATACAGCACGTCCTGGATCAGTGTCGATTTGCCGGATCCCGAAACGCCGGTGACGCACACGAGGCGCTGCAACGGGATTTCGACGGTCGCGTCCTGCAGATTGTGTTGGCTAGCACCTTCGAGCACGATGCGTGGCGTGTCCTTCGTCACCGGCCGGCTCGACCAGTGCGAGACGTCCGCCACATGGCGGCGTCCGCCGAGATACTCGCCCGTTAGCGTGCCCGACGAGCGGATGTCTTCTGGGACGCCGTCGAAAATGATCGTGCCGCCGCGCTCACCCGGGCCGGGGCCCATGTCGATCAGACGGTCTGCCGCGAGCATCACTGACGGGTCGTGTTCGACCACCACCAGCGTGTTGCCCGCATCGCGCAAACGGTGCATCGCTTCCACGATGCGGTTCAGATCGCGCGGATGCAGCCCGATGCTCGGCTCGTCGAGCACGAACAGCGTTTTGGTAAGCGACGTGCCCAGCGCCGTCGTGAGGTTGATACGCTGCACCTCGCCGCCCGACAGCGTGCGGCTCTGGCGGTCCAGCGTCAGATAGCCGAGCCCGACATCGCACAGATACTTCAGCCGCGTGCGCACCTCGGCGAGCAGCAGCTTCAGGGCGTCGTCGAGCAGCGCGCTCGGGAGGTTGAGGTTGTCGAAGAAGCGCCGGATGCGCTCGATCGGCAGCAGCATCAGGTCGTGCACCGTTAGACCAGGCAGTGCTTCGAGTTGCGCGCGGTTCCAGTCCACGCCGCGTGGCAGAAAGCGCTGCACCGGTTCCAGTACGGCGTCCGCGTTGAGCTTCGTGCCGAGACGCCACAACAGCGATTCGGTCTTCAGACGCGCGCCGCCGCACACCTCGCATGGCGTGTAGCTGCGGTACTTCGACAGCAGCACGCGAATGTGCATCTTGTACGCTTTCGATTCGAGGTATTCAAAAAAGCGCTTCACGCCGTACCAGTGGGTCTGCCACTTGCCGTTCCAGTCAGGCGAGCCGTTGATGACCCAATCGCGCTGCGGCTGGGTCAACGCCGACCAGGCCGTATCACGCGGGATGCCGGCCTTGGCCGCATAACGCATCAGATCGTCCTGACACTCCTTCCAGGCGGGCGTTTGCATGGGTTTGATCGCGCCGCCGCGCAAGGTCTTGCGCTCGTCGGGAATCACAAGGCCCAAATCGACGCCGATCACGCGGCCAAAGCCGCGACAGGTTTCGCACGCGCCATAGGCAGAGTTAAACGAAAACAGCGCAGGCTGTGGATCGGCGTAGCGCAGGTCGCTGTCCGGGTTGTGCAAGCCGGTGGAGAAGCGCCAGATTTGCGGCTCGGCTTCGGCGGACTCTTCCGACGCCTGCGGCAGCACATAGACATTCACACGGCCGCCGCCGCGCTTCAAGGACGCTTCAATGGCTTCGACGGCACGGCCCTTTTCGACCGCGCTCAGGCGGAAGCGGTCGGCCACGACGTCGAGCAGCTTGCGCGGGCCAGTGGGCGACGGCACCTCCCTCTGCGCCTGCACGCGCGTGTAGCCGCTCGCGGAGAGCCATTGCGCGACCTCTTCTTCGGTGGCGGATTCGGGCAGTTCGACCGGAAACGTCACCACGAGGCGCGGATCGTCCGCCGCCGTGCGCGCCGCCAAATCGCCGTAGATCGTCTCCGGTGAGTCGTGCCGCACGGGCTGGGCCGTCTTGCGGTCGAACAGCTCGGCGGCGCGCGCGTACAGCAGCTTCAGATGATCGTTGAGTTCGGTCATCGTGCCGACGGTGGAGCGCGAGGTGCGCACCGGATTGACCTGGTCGATCGCTATGGCGGGCGGACTGTGCTCGATGCGATCGACCTGCGGCTTGTCCATGCGGTCGAGGAACTGCCGCGCGTAGGGCGAGAAGGTCTCGACATAGCGTCGCTGGCCTTCG